>CANRPT010000004.1 GCA_947632565.1 uncultured Bacilli bacterium
TTAATGAATATGTTAAAGCTGGTGGTTCCAAAGATTTAAAGTGTTATGTAGGTTATTTTGGAAGAACAAGTAAAAATGAAAAATTAAACACTATATCTATTCAAAAATTGATATTAACTCAAAATAATAATGCAGCAACATTCTACACTCCTGAAGAGAGTGAATTACATAAAAGATTGGTTGATTCTTTAGCTAGCCAAATAGATCAAGATATATTAAGGAAAGAAGAAGTTAAAAGATTAAGGTTAGAAAGAAAATTGAAAAAAAGTAAAATAAATAAGAAATAATAGATTTTTAGTCAGAATAATATATGTTTTGCTCTTTTTCTAAATATGTGAAGTTAGGGATATAAATGATGAAAGTTAGAACAACAAATACCTTAATGAAATATTTAAGAGAAGAACACAATATTTAATTAAAGGTACTAAAGATAAAAAAATTTAAGAAATATAGGTTATTATTATGGCTATAAAGGTTATAGATATATTAATAGTCCCCAAAATAGAAAAATTTATCTAGCTTCGATGAAATAGCCTCAATAGTTGATTTTGACTCAAAATTAAAAAGTTTGTTATATCCACAAATCATGCAAATAGAAACAATTTCAAAAAATATTGTACTTCAAATATTAGTAGAAGAATATAAAACTGATGAGTTTAATGTTATTTATGAAAATGGTATGACTAATTACAGAAATAGTAATACTAGCGAAGAATATAAAAAGAAAATGAAACAGAGATTATCAGTACAAAACAATATTTTTCTTAAATTATGATTGGAGTTTTTTTATGAAGGAATACAATTTAACATTGAATGATATAACTTCTAATTATTTTCATTTTACTAAACAAAATAATCTAAAATCTATTTCCGAAAAAGGATTATTACCGAAAATTTCATTTCATGCTCAATCTCTTGAAGATACTAAAAAAGTGTTTTTTGTTCAAGGACTAGATAATTTATTAATTCTGTTTGATTGTTGGATAAATGTTTGTGAAAAATATCCTTTATTTCCAGGAATATTTAATTTAGGAACTAAAATTATGAAATATAAATGGTTTCCTAAAAAAATTATAAATGGATATTTTAAATATACAGAATATAATAAAATACACAGATTTGTATCCTATAAATATTTTGATAGATTCTTAAAAAAATATGTATTATTAAATTTAGAAATTGAAGAAAAAAAAGATTTTGATTTTAACGATATTGATCAAATTAAATCTAAAGGATATAATAAAGAATACTTAATACAAGGTGGTTACTCATTAAAATACTCGGATTTAGAGTCAGTAAAAATGGATAAATGGAATTTACATACTTTTTCCAATCATGGAATTAATGCATCAAAAGTGAAACTTTGTTATGCAAATAACTCTAGTAAAATGGTAGATATATTAAATTTTGCACTTAACAATACACATTTAAATATTGAAAATGTTTGTCCAGTACTTTGGAAATATCTAAGAAGTAGAAAATGGCTTTAAAAAAGTTGTTGTATTTCTTCCGTTATAGCACCAAATTGATACGAAACTCGGAATTTCGAGTAAAATAGAAATTAATTGTTGGTGATATGAATATGGTATCTCATATGTCAGAAGTACATAGTATTTTAAAAGAACATAGTAATTATCAAGTTTTATCTAGAAATAAGAATTTTAATGTAACCGATAATTTTTGGCATGGTTATGGAACAAAAGAACAAGTTAATGTAGACTTTGCATTTATAGAAAAAAACAAGAAAAATCATTTTGAATATAAAGTTATAAAACAAAAGAATGTGATGCAGGAAGGTTCTGATCATAGACCAATAATTATAGAGATTAATTAGATAGAAAACTGTAAATAACTATGCCATTCACACTAAATTGATTTACACTCAAACTTTTATGGTTCGAGTGTAAAAATGCTTAAAAATATGATGAAATATATGTGGATTGAAATTGATATATTTGCCAAGTTAGAAAAAATACCTACATATTGACAAATTAATATTTTGATCAAAATTAAAGAAGTATAAGATGAAAGTATATATAGTACGTCATGGTTAAGTTCCCCATAATGCATTAAAACAGTATAGCACAGAAGATGAAGACTTGGATGAAATTGGAATCAAGCAGGCTAAAAAGTTAAAACAGACTCTAAAAGATATTCATTTTGATATTGTTATATCTTCACCTTTACTAAGAGCAACTCATACAGAATATATTCTAACAAATTATGATAATCAAATAATTACTGATGAAAGATTAAGAGAAAGAAGTTGTGGAACTTTAAATGGGCAATCACTTGAAGTTACTAATAGAGAAGAATATTGGAATTATTATAGTAGTGTTAATTATGGAATTAACGAAAATATACAAGTTTTTTTTAAAAGAGTGTGGAGTTTTTTAGATGAGTTAAAATGTAAAAAATATGATAATGTTTTAATTGTAGCTCATAGCGGTGTATCGAAGGCATTTAGTGCCTATTTTGAAGGAATTAAAGATGGTAAATTTTTGAATAGAGGTCTTAAAAATTGTGAAGTAAAAATTTATGAATTATAATTATAAAAAGTTTGCTGTACTTCTTTCTTTAAGGCACCATTGGCGCTTTTATTCGAACTTTATCGAATATTGATATAAAAAAGTTATTGAATTATTAAAGAAAAAATGATATAATAACTAACATTAAAAAAGGGGATATTATTATGGCTTATATGCAAGTAGGAGATATCAAATTACAATATGATGAAAAAGTTGTTGATATAAAAAGAATTTCTCAAATGATAGAATTTAATCAATACTTATTTGCAGATTATAAAGGAAAAATCATTTCAATTGGTTTACCAGTTTCATCTGATAATAATGTAGTTTATATATCTGACTTTAATAAATTCTTTGATGATCTTTTAAAAGCACTTTTACAAGATAAAAATGTTACTACTTCTTTAGATCATCCTAGTTTAATGCCAGAATTATACACTCAATTACTTGTAAGAAAAGCAACTCAAAATGGCGATACTGCTGTGATGCTAGATAACAACATTTCTGATGATATGCTTTGGTTTATGATTGCATGCAAATTTTTTGATTATAGAACTAAGTTTAATGAATTATCTGATTTCTTGAAATATCGCCATAATTCGGAGTGTATTTTTGATTGGTTAAAAGAAACACAAAGATTTACAATCTATAATTATTTATTAGAAATCGCTTCAAATTATTTAAGAGAAGATGATTTATCATTTTTTGATAATATTGGTGAAATAGTTTCTAAAATGAATGAAGAAAGTATAGCATTGGCTCTTTCATTACCTAATGAGTCAGATTATGATTTACCTAAAGTATCTTTAGAAAATTTAGAAAAAATATTTTTTGACTTTTTAAATAGTATAAGAGCTCCAGAACAATGGAAAAATTTATATACTAAATTAAAAAATGAAAATAAAATATTATTCGAAGAAAGTATAGATGGCTTGGACCATTCTGAAGTTTTTAAAGATGTTGATGGAATAAGAAAAATTAGAGTTACAACTGATGGAACAATTAAATGTTTTGTTTCATTTGTACATGAATTTATGCATTATGTGTATTTACAAGGAAATATGCCGCCATTTTCATTATTTGAATTTCCTTCAATATATTATGAAAAAGTTGCAGCTAATTATTTAGTTCAAATTGGATATGATAAAAATATAATCAAACAAGTTATTAGGAATAGAAATCAAAACAATCTTGATATATATAGCTCTTTATTTGGCCTTTTAATAGATATATGTAGATATAATAAAAAAGGGTCAATAACAAAAGAAGATAAAATAGAACCTTTTAAAAAATCAATGGAAATAATATACGAAACCAAAAAAAATCTAGCAACAATTTGTGAAGAAGCAGGTGAACCTTTAGAAGATTTAGAATTTTTAATTATGCCAAACTACAATTACGAAGAACTAGTTAATAAAGAATGTGATGAGAATATAACTAAATTTATAAAAAATGGATTATTAGTATTAAACGGTTATCAATATTTAACGGATAGTTATTTAGCAAACAGCATTTTAGAAAAACAAAATGATGATAACACTCTAGATAAGATGATATTTGTAACTGAACATTTAGAAGATTTTAATATTGAAAAAATAATTCATTATTTTGGAATAGATAATACATTTGCTCCAAAATCTAGAATTTTGAAATAATAATCAAAAAATTGTATATAAAAAATTAAAATAATGCTATAATTTATCAATTGATTCTTACTTTGTTACTTTTTGGAAAAAGTTGTAAATAACTTTTCCAATCGCACTAGATTGATAAGAAACTTGGAAAATTCGAGTAAAAATAGAAAAGTAATCTCTCATCCATCGAACCACATAGAATTATTATCAAAAATAATATATTTCCTACATTTAACTATTCTTTAAAATCTAGTCTTGAACATTTGATAAATAAATTTATTAATCTCATAAAACTTATCAAGAATAGAATATTCTCTAAAAAAGAGACTAGAGAAAAATATATAGAAATATCAAGAGATTTATATACTCATGGTATCATTGATGATAAAGAGATAACAGATATTAAAGATAATTATGATTATTGCAAAAATTGTGATAATGGTAAAGATAAAGATGATTTTGAGATAGAAATATAATAATAAATGTAAAAATAGTTAAAAAATATGTTATAATATAATGCAAGGGAGGTTTATATGATTATATTTTTAGGAATTGTTGGAGAACTTGCTACTGTTATAGGTAGTGTTGTTATAACTATTAATGCTGTACTTGATTCAGTATTAGAGATTTCAAAAAATGGTTATAAAATTGAGAAAAGTGTGTTAGATGAAATTCAAAAGGAACAAGCTGAAGAAAAAAAACAAAAATCTAATTTAGCTAATAAAATTTTGGGAACTGTTTTATTACTTGTACCTGGTATTAATTTGATAAACGTTAGTGTAAAAGGTACTAAAATTAAAAGAGCGGTAATGAATGATCCACAAATTAAAGAATCTATTGTTCCTATGACTGAAAAGGAAAAAGAACAATATGCTAAAATGAAAGGTAAATTACAAAAATTAACATTTACTATTTTTGTTGCATCAAAAGAAAACGAAGAAGAATTTTTCGAATTTATTGGAAAAAGGCCTATTGTTGTAGATCACGGATTAACTTCTTTATATTATGAAGAATTAATGCCTCTAAATTATACATTAGATGAAGTAAAAAGATTAAATGAAGCAACTACTTATTCATATAGAATTGGTAAAATTGATGGTAAAAATGTTGCAATTATTGGTATTCCAAATCCGGATAGTCCTGTTAGTAGAATTCAATTAAAATCAGAGGACTATAAAATAACACACACTTACGAAAAAATGACTGAAGAAGAGGCACAAGATCAAACATTTACAGTATATCCATTTATGTCAGAAACAGATGAAAAAGTACAAAAAGTTGTTGATGAAATTAAACAATCACGAATTGATATGGTTACTAAAGCTAATTTAGAAGCATTACAAGCACACCCTATATTTGAATCAGAAGTTATTCCAACAGAAACCGAACAAGTTTTATCAGAAGAACAAGGACCAAGATTGGTAAAAACAATACGTCCACAAAACGAGAAAAAGTAAAAAATGAATTGCTACTTTTTCTTTTTTTGATAAAAAATATTTAGTGATTGATTCTTAACCATTTATTCTCGGCAAAAGTTGTAGATTACGGCATCACTCGCACCAGATTGATACCAAACTCGGATTTATGTCTTGAGTTTTAATCTGCTTAAAAATATGTTATAATAACCTATAAATTTAAATTGACTGTTAGTCAATTAAGAAAACACATTTGCACATTGACTTTATCATTATGCATACAAATGTGATAATTTTAGGAGGAAACATGGCAGCAATCTCTTATGAAAATATAGATTTATTTTATTATCATTCAATAGATATCGATTTTGCAAGATTTTCTTCTATACTAACTTATGGCATAGTATCTAAAAAAGCTGCAATTGATGAAGGTATTCAATATTATTATCGGAATTATACACATTCTAGTGCCAAAAATGAATACATAAGTGTTAATCACTTTCCAAGAACGATTTTAAGATATTTTCAAATTGAAAATGAGCTTTATGATTTTAATACCAACAAAATTTGTTTTATGATTGATGATATTATTCCTTTGGAAAAACAAGCCTATAATAATAGGCATCATTATACAAATGAAAGACATGTGCATTATAAAATAGAATCATCTATGATAAAAGGAGTTTTGTTAAGAGAAGTAGATGCTCAAAAGAGATTATCTGAAATACCGTTTAATTACAAATTTACGGATAAAGAATATTTTGAAAATAAAGTTTTTTCCACAATTAATTTTTTTGTTGATAACTTTGGTACTTTTAGCAATACTGATAAAATATATTACTTGATTGGAAAATTGCAAGAAGCTCGAATATATGGGATGGCAGATGATGTAATAATTGAGCTGATTTCTAGAGAAATCCAGAATAACATTAAACTAATTCTAAGTGAATTACTAGGAATCGATAACCCTACACTATTAGAAGTTATATCTTATTTCAATAATGGTAAGTATCCTATTTACTTGATGAATAGATTTGATTTGCAACTAGCTGAATCGAAACTATCTACTAAGGATTGGAGATTAGAACGGTTTAAGGAAAAATCAAATGCAACTATTTCTGAGATGAAACGACAAAAGTCAATAGATAAGAAAACTTTAAAATTGTTAAAGAAAATGTCAGATTCGGGGCTAGAAATTTATTACGGATATTCAAGTGGGCCATTGACGCAAGAAGATTTTGAAATAGTAGAAGAAATAAAACGACTATCTTTGAAAAAATAAAAAACGTTGTACTTCTTCCTTAGAAAATCAATATGAAAGATGCAAATGGAGAAAAAGGGGGATTCTATCTGATGAAAGTAGAAAGTTTACAGGATTATCTTGGAAAAATATCAGAGGATAATTGGATCAAATTAGCAACAAATATTTTTGAATTAACAGAATCTATTTGTGAAGATTACCCAGATTATAAAGAATGGTATTTTCATAGATAACTTCCTGCTATAATGAGCAATGAAAGAAATATTTTATTTGTTAGAGATCCCCAAAACTCAGATAAAATAATTGCAATGGCTTGTCTCAAAAGAAATCAAGAAGAACAAAAAATTTGCACATTATATGTTTGCAATCAATATAGAAGATTAGGAATTGGTACAAGAATAGTGGAGGAATCTATCATTTGGCTTGGAAATCAGAAACCAGTAATCACCTTTGCAGATTACAAATTAGATATGTTTCAATCAATCATTAGGAATTTTCATTGGGAATTAACAGAAGTAGTAAAAAATAAATACAATAATCATTCGGTTGAATTATATTTTAATGGAAGATTGCAGAAAAAATAACGAAGATGACAGGGATGATAAAAGTAACATTCTAAAGAATAGAACATATTATATAATAACGATACTAGATAAGTGGAGGTTTTATATGAGCGATTTTTGTTACGATAATAAAGAAGATCAAACGCAAAATAAACCCTGTAATCCATTGGAAAATAATTGTAATTGTTATTACTTAATTCCAGGTTCAACAGGTCCATAGGACGCACCGGACCAAGTGGAGGACCAACCGATCCAACTGTTAACCATTAAAAGTGGTACTCTTTTTCCAATAATTGGCTACAAATATTTTGTAAAAAACTTTACTTTAAATATTGAATATTATATAATAATGGCAAGATGAGAGGAAGGTAATAGATTATGAGGAGTTTATCAATTAGTGCTATGAAAGGTTTACTTATTACAACAGGAATTGTCACAACTTTTGGATGTGCAATGGCTGTAAAAAATAATTTGAATGAAACAAATTATTTATATGCTACTAATAGTGCTACCAAATTAAAAAATATGAATGTATCAATAACAGAAGCTCAACTTGCAAAAGTAACATTAGCGCAAGAAAAAGTTAAAGAAGCTAATCAAGAATTAACTAATGCTAAAAGTGCTGAAAAAGAAGCACAAGCTGAAGTTAAAGAGGCTGATCAAAAATTGACTAAAGCTAAAAGTGTTGAAAAAGGAGCGCAAGCTGAAGTTAAAAAAGCCACAGAATCAATTGAAAAGGCTGAAAAAGAAAAAAATGAAGCGCAAGCTGAAGTTAAAAAAGCGGTAGAGGCAATTAAAAAAGCTGAAAAAACAAAGAGTGAAGTTCAAACTCAAGCAAAGAATGCGAAAACCTCTGAAGAAAGAAAAGCTTTAGAAGAGCAAGTTAAAAAGGTAGAAGAAGAAATTAAAAAAGCTGAAAGTTCTAAAAAAGAAGCTGAGCAAAAAGTTCAAACAGCAACAGAAAACGTTAAGAAAGCTGAAAGCACTAAAAAGAAAGCTGAACAAAAAGCTCAAACGGCTACAGAAAACGTAAAAAAAGCTGAAAGCACTAAAAAGGAAGCTGAACAAAAAGTCCAATCGGCTATGGAAGAAACTGCAAAAGTTACCGAAAACAAAAAAGCCGTTCAGGAGGAAGTTAAAGTAGAACAAACTCAAACAGCTACAGAAAATAATAAAAAAGCGATTGAAGAAAAAGTTCAATCAAATGTACAAGAAAATAATAAATCTACTGAAGAGGAAAAAGAAGAACAAAAGGAAACTAAAGTAGAACAAGTTGAAGAGAATGTTCAAAAAGTAGAAACTAAAGAAGTACAACCTACAAAAGAAGAACAAGTTCAAAAACAAGAAACTAAAGAAGAATCTAAGAGTCAAGGTGGTTTACCTCAATGGGTATTAGATGCTGCTGCTAAAAGCGAACAAAAAGCTAAAGAAGAACAAACCAAATTAGAAGCTGAAAAGAAAAAAGCTGCTGAAGAAGCTAAAAAACAAAGAGAAGAAGAAGAGGCTAAGAAAGCTGCTGACGAAGAAAGAGCTAGACAAGAACGTGAAGCTTGGGAAGCTGACATCAAAAAACAAAGTGATGTAGTTAATGGTTATGATACTTATGATAGAACATTTAACTTCAGTAGTGGTCCATCTAATGCTGAAGAAGAAAGATATATTCAATCACTTGATAGAACAATATCAAATGTTAGTGATATAGTAGATGAACATGGAAGTATAACAGTTCCTAAATCAAGTAATCTTATTAATGGACAAATCTGGTGGGTTGAAATGAGTTGTAACCTAAAAATGTGTGAAGGATTTACAGGCCATTTTAATACTGCTAAAGTAAGTGTAAGACTTGAAGGATTAAGAAGCAGTGTAAACAGTATTACTCTTACAGCTCCAAAAGCTAAAGCAGGTTATAAATTTGTAGGATGGAAAACTTATACAGTTACATATAAAAATAGTACTGGAAATATTGATATAAGAGGATTTGAAGCTATATATAAACCATTCTAAAAATTATTATTAAATTAGGAAGATATAATTATATCTTTCTTTTTTTATTTTATTATGAATAAACTCTACTAAGGAGGTAATCATGAAAGTTATTAGTCATTTTAAAGACAATGGAGAAAAACTAACTAAAATAATAGAAGAATTATTAAAAAACTCTATACAAAATCATTAGATTGGTATTATGTATGATAACTTTTTAAGATTTGTTAATGTTATAAAATATGTTATTTATACTAGACTTTCATAAGAATACCACGGTAAAAGTCATGATGATCAAAGTAGAAGTATAAAAAATCAAATAAAAGTATGTCAAAATTACATTGAAGAAGAAAAAAGAACATATCCTAATTGTCAATTTATAGAAGTAGCTATTCTAAAAGATGATGGTGTTTCAGGTACAACTTTTAATTGTGAAGATTTTAATAAACTAGTTAACTTAATTGAATAAAATAAAGTAAATATGGTTATTACTAAAAATTTATCAAGACTAGGTAGAGATCATATTCAAACAGATGACTACATTGAAAAATGGTTTCCCGAACATAATGTTCGTTATGTTTCCATAATGGAAAATATCGATACTTATGGTGACTTAATAAGTAATGAAATAGCCCCTATTATTAATTGGAGTAATGAAAACTTTGCTAAACAAACTTCTAAAAGAATTAAAAAAACATTTAAAGAATATCGTCAAGAAGGTAAATGGACAGGAGGAGAAATACCTTTAGGTTATAAAAAAGATCCTAATAATAAATATCATTTTATAATTGATGAAAAAGGTAAAGAAATAGTACAAAGAATATTTAATTTAGCTTTAGCTAATAATAGTATTGATAAAATAGCTAAAATACTTATAAAAGAACATATTCCCCTTCCCTCTATCATTAAGAAAAATAAAAGAAACTTAAATATTAATTTATGGTCAAATAATACTATAAAAACTATTTTACAAAACGAAATATATTTAGGACATATGATTCAAGGTAAAACAACTCGTTTAAATCATAAATCTAAGAAAATAATTTATTTACCTAAAGAATCATGGAATATTGTTAAAAATACTCATGAACCTATTATTGATAAAGAAACATTTAATAATGTTCAACTATTATTTAAAACTAATAAAAATAATTCTTATAAATCCCATGATTATATTTTAAAAGGCTTAGTTAAATGTCATGAATGTAAACATAGTATTAGTCTTCAAACTTATTTAAAAAGAAAAAACTGTTATACAATTTATAATTATTACCGAAAATATGGTAGTAAGAAAAAAGTTTGTACAGCGCATAGGTTTAATTATGTCGAATTAGAAAACTTAGTTATAACTAGTATTAAAGAAGAATGTCTTAAATATATTGATAAAAATAAATTAAAAGAAATGTTAAAGAATTATCAAAAAGATAATCAAATAACTTATAATATCCAAAGTAATATAGAAAAAAGTAAAAAAGAAATTAGTATACTAGATAGACAAATTAAAGAAATTTATAACGATAAATTAGAAGGAATTATTATCAAAGAACAATATCAAAATATAACCCAAAATAAATATGAAATGTTAAAGTAGGAAAAAAGAAATTAATTCTCTATATTAATAATTTAAAAGAGATTTAAATCAAGATTATGAGCAAATTGTTGATAACTTTTTTTGATTAAATAATAAAATACTTATCTTAAACTTAATAGACGTAATCTATTTAAGTGAAAATGGAACTATCGATAATTATTATAATATTCAAAGCCCTAATATATAGTGCCACTTTTAATGTTTGGCAACTGGACCAACAGGGTCAAGTGGAGGGCCACCAGGACCAACTGGTCCTATGGGTCCAACAGGAAATCAAGGAGAACTTGGACCAACTGGTCCTCAAGGAGAAGCAGGAGGAGCATTAAACTTTGCAGATTTCTTTGCTCTCATGCCACCTGATAATACCGCAACAGTAGCTCCAGGAACAGATGTAAGTTTTCCACAAGATGGACCAAATAGTGGTACGGGAATTACAAGAGTAGGTGCAAATTCCTTTAATTTATCCTTAGTAGGAACATCTCAATCAGCTCATCTTGTTATCATTCAAATTCAATAAAAGAAAAAGTATTAGCACAAAACTAATACCTTTTTAACTATAAATACTATTGGTCATATCCGTAACAGCTGATAAAATATAAGATATTTTATACCAAGTTTGATAATTGACTTTTCCTGTTTGAGATAAAGAAAACACTTTTTGGAAAGTACGAACTGCATCTCTTGTATCGCTTCCAAAATATCCATCTGGATTTAAAATAACAGGAATTCCTGGATAACTACCTCGAATATAGTTTAATGTATTTTGTAGAATATAAATATCTCTTCCACAATCCCCTTCTTCTAAAGTATCAGTAAAAGAATAAGGATAAGATTGTGTTGTTTTTGCTTCATAAATATTTACATCATTTCCATAATAATATTTTAAAATTTTTAAAGCACTATAACCACGATCTCCTAAATCTTTCGATCCCCATTGACTGAGATATCCTTTTTCAGAAGTGTTGCTCTTAAAGTGAGCAAGTAACGGCTCTACGCGAATACCACTACGAATATAATTTCGAAATATTTCATCTACAATATTAGAAATAGGTTCAAAGATAGTTCCATTTCTAGTATATTTTTGATCGTAAGAAGTGGTAGAAGTAATCGTAAAATCATACCCCTTACTACGATACCATTCGGTATAAATACGATTTAAGGTAAAAGAAATGATTGCTAAAATATTTGCTTTGATGGTTTCTTCAGGCCAAGTACTATATACCTCACTACTCGCTACATTTTTAATATAATCTAAAAATGGTACCGTATAATTGGTGGCATTCGTATTACTAGGGATTCCATCATGCACAATAATATTTTCAGGAATTAAAACCTCTGTTAAAATAATGGGAGCAATTCCGGGATTCGTATTATCCGTTTCTGGATTTAGATAGGGAGGATAATCTCCCCATAAAGTATTAGGAGGAATTTGGGATACATCTTCTCCTTGATTTTCATCAATAGAAGTTAAATAAATATTTTGAATAGAAGTAACACCATCAAAAATTTGTACTCCATCAATTCTTGTATTAGTAAGTCCTAAAGCGGTAACCGTTACATCATAAGTCTCATAAGGTCTTGTTTGTTTTTGATCTTGCTCGGAATAACTTTTATCAACGGTATCTAATGAAATCTTTTCTGTTTGTCCATTTTCATTAGTTGTGGTAGAAGTAATAACTCTACCATTTTTCGATATAGTAACTCTTGCATTTTTCACAGGATTTGCAATCGTATCACTATATACATTGACAATTAAATATCCTTTTGCCATAATTCACCTCGTTATATTATATATAATATCTAGGAAAGAAATGAATATAATTGATTAGGTGATGTTATGTTAGAAGAAAATTTACAGTTAGGATCAACAGGGGATAACGTGAAAATTCTACAAGAAAAGCTAAAGATTTTAGGATTTTATAATCCTGTTGTAACAGGAAGCTTTGGGCTTTCTACAGAGGTAGGGGTAAAAGCTTTTCAAAGAGAATATGATTTAGAAGAAACGGGAATTGTGAATGAAGAAACTTGGCAAAAATTATTCGAATTAACAAAAGTAGCGGTTGATAGAACTAGAGCAAATTCATTACTGAGTATCGGTTCTAGTGGAGAAGAAGTACGACAATTACAGATTAAATTAAAAGCACTATTATATTATACAGGACCAATTAATTCTAATTTCGATTTAGAAACAGAAAATGCCTTAAAAAGATTTCAAGCCAATAATAATTTAACAGCAACCGGAACAACGGATAGTCAAACTTGGAGTGTTTTAAATTCGTTATATGGAAATCTAAATCCTTGTGTAACAGGAGAAGAAGAAAGTACCAATACTTATACGGTTCAAAGAGGGGATACTTTATATAGCATTGCTAGAAAATTCAATACAACAGTAGAAGCATTAAAACAATTCAATAACCTAACAAGTAATACGTTAAGTATTGGTCAAGTATTAAAAATTCCAACAGAAGAGGAAACGCCAACGCCAACAACTTATACGGTTCAAAGAGGAGATACTTTATATAGTATTGCTAAAAATTTCAATACAACAGTAGAAGCATTAAAACAATTGAATAACTTAACAAGTAATACATTAAGTATTGGTCAAGTACTAAAAATCCCCACAGAAGAGGAGACAACAACTCCAACAACTTATACCGTTCAAAAGGGAGATACGCTATATTCCATAGCAAGAAGATTCAATACAACAGTAGAGGAGTTAAAAAGACTGAATAATCTAACAAGTAATACACTAAGTATTGGTCAAGTATTAAAAATATCTACAGGAGAAGAAGAACCGATTACTACTTATACGGTTCAAAGAGGAGATACCCTGTATTCGATTGCTAGAAAGTTTAATACAACCGTAGAAGAACTAAAAAGAAAAAATAATTTAATAAGTAACACCTTAAGTATTGGTCAAGTTTTACAAATATAACTTTGACAAAGTGAAAATATTATGCTAAACTAATCGCAGAAATCGTTGATAAGGACATAATTTTTATTTCTATTTAAAAGAGAGTTATCATTTGGTGAAAGATAATAAATAAGAGTAAAAATTCCTACCTTAGAGAAAAATGAAAACATTTTCGGATAAAACCGTTATCGAAAATAAGAAAAAGAAAAGGATGGTACCGTCTAAGAAGACTCCTATGGTACAATCCTTTTTTTATTGGAAATGGAGCAAGGATATGAGATTAAAAAATTTTAATATGAAAAAGATAAATTTAAAAGAGGTAGAAAAAAACTATACTAGCCAAGATATCTTAATGAAGCTAGGAGAACTTTATTCATTTGAAAGTGGTATTTATGGATATGGTAATATATGGACAAAATTAGAACGAATAGTAGAAAATATAATAATAGAAGAATTAGATAAAATAGACTGCATTCAGGTAGAATTTCCAAAGTTGCAACCCAAGAAAATATGGGAACAATCTGGTAGATGGAATTTATATACGGAAGAAAATGACATAATGTTTCATTTAGAAAATAATTTAGGGGAATATGGTCTAGCACCAACAGCAGAAGAATGTGCTACCATTTTTGGTGCTAACAGATTGCCATCATATAAAAATTTACCAGCTATTTATTATCAAATAGGCGAAAAATTTAGAAAAGAAAAAAGGGCAAGAGGATATCTATTTAGACCAAGAACTTTTGTGATGATGGATGCCTATTCTTTTGACAAAACGGAAGAAGATATGAAGCAAACCTATCAAAAAATGAATGAAGTTTATCAAAAAATCTTTAACCGTTTAGGAATTGATATCATCACTACAGTTAGTAATAATGGTACTATGGGAGGAAAAGTATCAGAAGAATTTCAAGCCTTAACGGAATTAGGGGAAGACATTATTTTATATGATGAAAACAAAAGAATGGGAATAAATAAAGAAGTCTTAACCTTGGAAAACGAAGAGGAATATTTCAGAAAATTAGGATTCAAAGAATTATCCTCTTTAAAAGAACATCCTGCTATCGAATTAGGAAATAATTTTCAATTAGGAACGAAATATTCAGAAAGTATGGAGCTATATTATCAGGATGAAAATGGAAAAAAACAGCCTTATTATATGGGATGTTATGGAATTGGTCTTGGCAGAATCATTGCTACTATCTTAGAAAATAGCTTAGTAAAGGAGCAAGAACAAATAAAAGGAATTTCACTACCAATTTCATTAGCACCATATAAAATTCAGATTGTTTATTTAGAAGAACAAAAAGAATTAGCAGAAAAACTTTATTCTGATTTAGAAGAGGCAAACATAAAAACAATTTTGGATGATAGAGATAGATATTCTTTTGGAAACAAAATAAAAGATGCTTATTTGTTAGGATGCCCCTTCCTAGTAATAATAGGGAATCATACTACATTAGAAGAAGTAGAAGTAGAAGAAACGAAAACAGGAAGGAAAAAAATGGTAAAAATAGTAGATTTACTAAAAAAAGAAGAAATGGAAAATAGTTATGGTATACTAGAACTAGAAAAAAGAAAGTAGGTATTGTATGAAAGAAAAACTTCCCACTTTTTTGTTAGAA
The DNA here is from genome assembly GCA_947632565.1 of uncultured Bacilli bacterium. Taxonomy (GTDB): domain Bacteria; phylum Bacillota_I; class Bacilli_A; order RF39; family UBA660; genus Alloscybalousia. The sequence continues at coordinate 15,515 of CANRPT010000004.1, forward strand.
TGTTTGAAAAATCAATATACAGAATCCCAAGTAGAACAAATTTTAGAAGGCTATTCCACCAAAAGAAAAACAACTTTTCGAGTAAATACTTTAAAAGCAACCAAAGAAAAAGTAAGGGAAGAATTCCTTCAAAATCATTATGAAATAAAAGAAGTGTCTTGGTATCCTAATAGCTATCTAGTAATCAAACAAGGAACAACTGAAATTACACAACTAGAATGTTATCAAAAAGGTTGGATTTATCTACAAAGTTTATCTTCTATGTTACCAGTTTTAATCTTAAATCCCCAAGAAAAAGAAGATATTTTAGATATGGCTGCAGCACCAGGTTCCAAAACAACCCAAATAGCCATGGAAACAAACAATAAAGTACATCTGACTGCTTGTGAAAAAGATGCAATTAGATTAGAAAGACTAAAATATAATTTAGAAAAACAAGGAGTAATTTGCTGTCATGTTATGAAGATGGATGCAAGAAATTTAGATGAATTTTTCTCTTTTGATAAAGTATTATTAGATGCACCATGTAGTGGTAGTGGAACGATTTCTCTGTTAGAAGATAATCCCTATCTTTTAACGGAAGAAAAGTTAAAAAAATTTCAACAAACACAGATTTCTTTGCTAAGAAAAGCATTAAAAGTATTAAAGCCTAACCAAAGAATGATTTATTCTACTTGTTCTATTTTAAAACAAGAAAACGAAGAAGTAATAGAAGCCATTCAAAAAGAATTTAAACTAGAAATTCTTCCTATTGATATAGAGGATGAAATTCCCCTTTTAAAAACAACGATAGAAAATACCAAATGTATTTGCCCAACAACGGAAATGGAAGGATTTTTTCTAGCTTATTTAGAAAAAAAATAAAGGAAAGAAGGAAAAGAATATGAAATTAGAAGGAAAAGTAGCCTTAATTACAGGAAGCACGAGAGGAATTGGTTATGCCGTAGCTTCTTTATTTTTAAAAGAAGGAGCAAACGTTGCCATCTGTGGTAGTAAAGAGGAAAACGCCATACATGCCATTGAAAAATTAAAAGAAGAAATAAAAATAGAGGAAAATCAGGTATTACCAATTGGAGTCAATCTAAAAGATACCCAAAGTATTCAAACAATGGTAGAAAAAGTAATCCAAAAATGGGGAAAAATAGATATTTTAGTCAACAATGCAGGAATCACTTCCGAAAAATCATTATTAGATTCTAATGATGAAGATTTTGATGAAATGTTTGAAGTGAATGTCTTTGGTCTGTTAAAAACAACGAGAGAAGTGGTAAAATACATGAAAAAAACAGGAGGTTCTATTATCAATACGAGTTCTATGGTAGGAATCAATGGTGGTAGAAATCAAGTCAGTTATGCCGCCAGTAAATTTGCCGTAAATGGAATCACCAAGTCCTTAGCCAAAGAATTAGGACCCTATCAAATTCGTGTAAACGCAATTGCACCTGGAGTGGTAGGAACAGATATGATGAAAGAAAGAGTAACAGAAGAAATGAAACAAAGGTTAATTCAAATGACACCACTGAAAAAAATGGCAGAACCAAAAGATTTAGCAGGAGCTTATCTTTATTTAGCCAGTGAAGAAGCGAACTTCACAACAGGTACCATCATTCAAGTAGATGGTGGCCTAGTCATGTAGGTGATAGAATGGAGAAAGAAGTACTAAAAAGTATTAGTTATGGAATGTATTTAGTAACGAGTAAACAAGAAGATAAAAAGGTAGGGTGTATCATTAATACCTTAGAACAACTAACAAGCAAGAATCCTCTCATTTCTATTTGTTTAAACAAAGAGAATGAAACAACCAAGAAAATTCAAGAAACTAAAAAGTTTGTAGTATCGATTCTATCAGAAAAGGTAGATCCGAATTTAATTGCGAAATTTGGTTTTTCTTCTTCGAAGGATACGGATAAATTTGCTGATTTTCCTAATCAAGAAGTAGATAATTTACCAGTTATCGAAACAGGAATGTGTGGCTATTTAGTTTGTGAAGTAAAAGAAATAATAGACTGTGAAACCCATAACTTAATCATAGCAAGAGTAGTAAGCTCTAAAAAAATAACCAATGAAATACCGATGACCTATCGCTATTATCAAGAAGTAATCAAAGGAAAATCTCCAAGGAAAGCTCCCACTTATATAGAAGAAGAAAAGAAAAATGTCTGGGTCTGCGATGTTTGTGGCTATACCTACGAAGGAGATTTACCAGAAGGATTTATATGCCCTATCTGTGGAGTAGATGAAACTCATTTTCAAAAACAATAAAAGGATTTCCCAGGAAATCCTTTATTCAATTTTAATAGAATCTTTATTTTTAAAAACAATTTCTTGATGAGTAATCGATAAAATATTTTCTTCATTTGCTAAAATATGCTTTTTAATTTTTTTCAATTTTAATTCGGATTCTAAATCTTTTAAGTTTTTTCGAACTCGAATTTGTTTATCCATCGTTTGAATAATACAATATTTACTATATTTTTCTTTTAAAGCATACAAAATATCATGATAATAGATTTTTTGATGTTCATTAATTTGTACAGCATCATTCTGATAAAAAATTCCTAAAGCGATTTTGAAAGTCTCTTTTAAATTGATAGGAAAATTTTCCAATTTTGATAAATAAGTAAGAACCGCAAGCCTTGCAGAAATGAAACTTTCTTTTAAATTATAAACAGAACATACAATAATAACACTTTTCCAATCATGAGCATTTTGCCGAATCTCTCGAGAAATATCATATCCAGACTTAGAAGAACCACTTAATTCAATATCTAACAGATAAATTTTCGTATCTTTATCATGAATGATTCCCTTTAACTCTTTATTATATTCCGTAAAACAATAGATTCCCAAATCTTCTAATTTTTCTTCTTTTAGAACTTGATGAATAATAGAAACCATCTTTTTCTGAAAAGAAAACTGATCTTCCACTACAACAATTTTCATAAGGCCACAACTTCTCCTTATCTTTGATTATACCAAAGAATCAAAAAAAGATAAGAAAATTAACCAAAAAGGACATGAAAAGCCTATTTTTGACCATGTAATTAGAAAAAGGAAAATGGAAAAATATGATTCCCTAGGTCCTAAAAAAAGAATAGAGAAAAAGAAAGAATTTTGAAAAGAGAGAGAAAACTCTAGAAACTTATTCTATTTTAAAAAAAAATATGATAGAATTAAGTGTATAATGAGTGAGGTGTAAAATAGATGAAAGAAAAAGAAACAAAAGAGCCAAAAAAGACAAGAAAGTCATCTAAAATGAAAGAAGATAAAATAGAAAAGAAAATAGAAATAGAAGAACCAGAAGTACGAGAGGTAGTTGTAGAAAGAAAAGTAGGATTTAATTATGCAGAAGTAATTGTAATTATGATAATTACTTTAATCCTTGGTGGAGTAATTGGATCATTTATTACTTATGTTATGAAAGGACCATCTGGGAATGGAAAAACAGTAATAACAGAGATTCCTAGAGAGTTAAAAGAATTTGTAACAACCTATAATGATATTATTTCTGATTATTATGAAGAAATAGATAGTAATGAATTATTAGAATCAGGAATTAAAGGAATGCTAGAGTATCTTGGAGATGATTACTCTTTCTATATGGATGAAGAAGAAAGCGAAAGCTTTAATCAAGAAGTAGAAGGAAAATATCAAGGAGTAGGAATTGAAATCACCCAACAGTTAGATGGAAGAATTCAGATTACGAAAGTATTTGATAATACCCCAGCACAAAGGGAAGGGTTAAAAGTAGGAGATTATTTTGTTTCTGTTAACGGAGAAAAGGTTGAAGGATTAACACCTAATCAAGTATCAAACAAAATAAAAGATTCCCAACAAGCAGAAATTACAGTTTTAAGGGAAGACAAAGAATTCAGTTTTACACTTTCCATTGAAGAAGTAGAAATTGAATCTGTAGAAAGTAAGACTTTTGAAAAGAATGGAAAAAAGATTGGATATTTAAGTTTATCTACCTTTGCTGCTAATACATTTCCTCAATTTGAAAAGAAATTACTAGAATTAGAAGGACAAAAAATAGATAGTTTAGTAATTGATGTTCGTGATAATTCAGGAGGATATTTATCTACTGTAACGGATATTGCATCCTTATTTATGAATAAGAGTAAGGTAATCTATCAATTAGATACCAAAGGAGTAGTAGAAAAAGTATTTTCTAATACCAATACTAGTCGCAACTACCAAATCGCAGTTCTAATAAATGGTAATAGCGCATCTGCTTCTGAAATTTTAGCAGCTGCTTTACAAGAATCTTATGGAGCAAAAGTAATCGGAATGCCATCCTTTGGAAAAGGAACGGTACAGAAAGCTTATCAATTAGAAAGTGGAGCAACCGTAAAATATACCATTCAAAAATGGTTAACACCAGATGGAAATTGGATTAATGAAAAAGGAGTAACTCCAAATATTGAATTAGACTTAACAGATGAATATTATCAAAATCCAAGTGATGAAACCGATAATCAACTACAAAGAGCCTTAGAAGAAGTAAGCAAGTAGAAATACTTGTTTTCTTTTATCTAAATTTTACGAAAATCAAATATTTCTTTTCTTTACAGAGAAAAAATATTATGTTATAGTAAAAACAATTAATAGGAGGTTATTATGATCAATAATAAAGTACTATCTTTTTTCGATATTGTATTAGACTTTACTTATTTTATAGGAAAATTACCAGAACTGAAAAAGAATTTTTCTAAAATCACTACTTTCTCTTTAAATCCTAGTCAACAGGTAGTAATAGATTTAACACAAAATTTTGGAAAAAAAATAACAGAACTAGTTTATTCTTGTTTAGAAGAAGGGAAAATAAAATTTTTATTAGCTGATAAAGAGTATACTTTTTCTTTTTCGCCAAGAACTTTAAATATAAAAATCGAACCATTTGATATAATAGAGCCATTAGAAAAAATAGTAGAAGAATATCATCACTCTTTTCTCTCCACTAATCTAGTATGCAGATTAAAAGAAAAAGAATTGGAATTTCTAAAATCTTATAAAAGTTTTTTAAAATATGATAATATCATAGAATTACCACTGGAAATAGAAGAACAGTTTTTATCATCTTACTATGAATTATTAAAACAAATTTATATGAATCCAGAGTATGCTACTGATATAGATACTTATAATGAGTTAGTGAATACTTTACTTTATTTTAATACAAAGATACAAAATAGTCAGATTGATTTCCCCTTATACCATCCTTTGATTTTAAAAAAAGTAGAGGATTTTTACCAACAAATTAATCAATATAGTAAGACAGTTCAGGACGAACAACTAGATGAATCAGTGCATATTATCTATAAGGATATGCTGATTCATCATTTAAAAGATTCTTTCTGTCGGCTTATTCCTTCCCAAACAGAAAGAAAAGAATTTCCTTTAGAAATAGATACTATGGATGAAAATAAAAACATTTCTTTTTCTATATTGATAGACTCAATGATACAAGATTTAAAAGAAAGAAAACAAGAAGGACTACATACTCATCATTTTGCGTTATTAGGTAAAGAACTTTCTGTTGATCCTTCTAAAATAAAAGAAGAACTAAGAAATAGATGTTTCCAAGAACAAATAGATCTTAGTTTTGAGATTCAAATAATCCCATCTTTGGTTAATGAACTTGGTAGACTAAAAATAGAAGAAATTTTAAAATGTAATGATAGTATTTATTTTTTAGATGATAAAGATTTTCTAAAAAAAAGTATAGTAGAAAATCCAAATTCACAGTATTATTCACAAATTTACTATTATTCATATAAAGAAGCATTAGAAAAAGTTTGGAATCAATTTATACTGGCGGACTATAGAAAAAAATCAATTGATTATCACATAAACTATATAGATAATGAGGATTATCAAGAATATTGGTTGAAATTTTTGAATACCAGTAAGAAAAAAATTCATATTTTTACGAAATCATCATCTTTCAGACAAAGAGATAGTCTAATTTTTACACTAAATACAGGAATGGCAGTGAAAGAATTTCCTAATACAAAGTTGTTAGAAGTAATTTTAAATCCAAAGAAAAATGAGGAAGAAAAACAACAAAAACAACAATTTGTATTCTCTTTAAAAGAGTTTTATTATCATTTAATATTAGAGGAAAAATATTGGAGAGAGTTTGAAAAGAAAAATAAAGATTTTCTAGATACTATAATTTGCATTGATTACGAAAAAAGTGAAAATTCTAGACAAAAAGACGAGGTAAAATGCTTTTATACAAATCCACATCAAATTGAAACTGAAATACTAAAAAAAGAAATTGATAAAAAATGGATTTCTCTATTTCATGAAATACAATCTTCCAAAAAAAAGAAAATAAGAAAAAATATATTGAATTCTTTATACCAATTATCAAGTAATTTTGAAGAAATATTACTTTCTTACTTGTTGTGTGGAAACGGATATGGAAAAGAGAAAAAAGATATAAAAAATTGTGGTATCTTGGCAGAAGATTTCATTCAGATAAAACAACAGAGAGACTTTTATTTAAAAGACTTTTATTACTTATGGATTGAAAATTTTGATTTGACATGTTCCATGAGTAATGATCAAATACTTATGAAATATCTTTTGGACTATATCTATCATCAAGATGATATTCAATTTAATGACTACATATTAGAAGCTTGCAATCATGTATCCTATGAAGATTCTGATCTTCATAGAAACACCTTAATCCTATTGAAGAGAAAGAACAGGGGATATTAAGAGATATTTTTGTTGAAATTAGCACTCTTTATTGACAAGTGCTAATTTTTTGCATATAATGTAATCAGTGAGGTGATAATATGTATCCAAATATGCAAGAACAAGAAGAAAATGTTTTAGAAAAATATGGTCGTAATATTATCGAAGAGGTAAAAAAAGGAAAAATTGATCCAGTTATCGGAAGGGAAGAGGAAATTCGTAGTATTACTAGAATCTTATCTAGAAAAACGAAAAATAATCCCGTATTAATTGGAGAACCAGGAGTAGGAAAAACTGCGATTGTAGAAGGATTAGCCCTAAGAATCGTAAAAGGAGATGTACCAAGTAGTCTTCGTAATAAAATCATCTGGGAGCTTGATATGGCTAGTTTAGTCGCTGGTGCGAAATATCGTGGAGAATTTGAGGAAAGATTAAAAAATGTGTTAAATGAAATCAAAAAATCAGAAGGAGAAATCATTCTATTTATTGATGAAATTCATACCATTGTAGGAACAGGAGCAGAAGGTGCAATGGATACTTCCAATATTTTAAAACCAATGCTAGCTCGTGGGGAAATTCATGTAATTGGGGCAACGACCTTAAATGAATACCGAAAATATATTGAAAAAGATGGAGCTTTAGAAAGAAGATTTCAAAAGATTTTAGTATCAGAACCAACGGTAGAAGATACGATTACGATTCTTCGTGGCTTAAAGGAAAGATTTGAAATTCATCATGGAGTAACCATTCAAGATAGAGCTTTAGTAACTGCTGCAACATTATCTAATCGTTATATTACAGATCGATTTCTACCAGATAAAGCAATCGATTTAGTAGATGAAGCTTGTGCCACAATTCGTGTACAAATGGATTCTGTACCAACGAGTCTAGATACTCTAACTCGTGAAATCATGAGACTTCAAATTGAAAAAGAAGCATTGAAAAAGGAAAAAGACGAACTTTCTATCAAACGTGTAGAATCGATTAATGAAACACTAGAAAATCTTCAAAAACAGGAAAAAGAATTAAAAGAAGCATGGGATAAAGAAAAAGAAATTAATGATCAGATTAAAGCCAAAAAGAAAGAAATAGAACGAGCAAGATTTGATCTAGAACAAGCAGAGAATGATTATGACTTAGAGCGTGCTGCTAAACTAAGACATGGGGATATTCCAGCTTTAGAAAAAGAATTAGCTTCACTGAATAATTTAGAAAAAAATAAAATTTTAAGTGATACCGTAACCAGTGATGATATTGCTTCTGTTATCTCCAAATGGACAAATATTCCAGTTAGTAAGTTAGTAAGTGGAGAAAAAGAAAAACTACTATCCTTAGAAGAAAATATGAAAAAAAGGGTAATTGGTCAAGAGGAAGCAATTGAACTAGTAAGTAATGCCATTATGAAAAGTAGAAGTGGAATTAAAGATCCTAATCGCCCAATCGGTTCTTTTATCTTCTTAGGACCTACAGGAGTAGGAAAAACAGAGGTTGCTAGAACGTTAGCCTATGAGTTATTTGATGATGAAAAACATATGATTCGTATTGATATGAGTGAGTATATGGAAAAATTCTCTGTATCTCGTTTAATTGGTTCTCCACCAGGATATGTAGGATATGAGGAAGGAGGACAATTAACAGAAGCAGTCAGAAGAAATCCTTATAGTATTGTGTTATTTGATGAGGTTGAAAAAGCACATCCAGAAGTATTAAATCTATTGCTACAAATATTAGATGAAGGAAGAGTAACAGATTCCAATGGTCGTACAGTAGATTTTAAAAATACGATTATTATTATGACATCAAATTTAGGTAGTGAGCATATTTTAGATGGCAATACAAGTATGGTAATGGAAGAAGTAAAAAAATACTTTAGACCAGAATTTATCAATAGGGTAGATGAAATTATAGTCTTCCAACCATTAACTAAAGATGCGATTCGTAAGATTCTAGAAAAATTAGTACAGGAAATAGAAGAGAGACTAAAAGAGGATCAAATCCATATTACATTAACAGAACGAGCAAAAGATTATTTAGTAGAGAATGGTTATGATATTACTTATGGAGCAAGACCTTTAAAACGTTTGTTAGGGCGTACCGTTGAAACTTTGTTAGCAAAGGTTTTAATTAATAATGAAGTAAGTTTTGGTTCCAATCTCATAGTAGACTATCAAAATAATCAATTTCATATTACAGTAGAACCAAATAAAAAATAAAATTTTTAGAAAAAAATGTATTTTGAATGATTGGAAAACCAACAAAAAATTGTTCAGAATGGAAAAGAAATGGAATCTGAAACAATCCATTTTCTTTTTTTCTTTTTTCAGTATATAATAGAAATGGATAATATAAAAGAAAGAAGAGATAGAATGAAAAATATTCTAGAAATTGGCAAAAAATTAGGAATTTCAGAAAATGATATGATTTTATATGGAAACACAAAAGCAAAAGTGAAAACTCCTATTAATCCTAATCCTCATTCTAAATTAATTGTAGTAACAGCGATCAATCCAACTCCTTATGGAGAAGGAAAAACTACGATTAGTATTGGTTTAAATGATGCATTCTGTCAAAGAGGAAAAAAATCTGTTGTGGTATTAAGAGAACCATCTCTTGGACCTGTTTTTGGCATGAAAGGAGGAGCAACTGGTGGAGGGAAAGCAAGTGTAATTCCAAGTGATGAAATTAATTTACATTTTACGGGAGATTTTCATGCGATAACTTCTGCCAATAATTTATTAGCAGCAGCAATCGATAACCACATCTATCAAGGGAATGAATTAAAAATTGATGAGAAAACGGTTTGTTTTCAAAGATGTTTAGATGTAAATGATCGTAGCCTAAGAAATCAATTTCAAATCACTGCAGCTAGTGAAACGATGGCAATTTTTTGCCTAGCTACCTCTTTTTCCGATTTAACAAGAAGATTAGGAAATATTTTATGTGCTTATAATCAAGATGGTCAACCAATCCATGCAAAAGATTTAAAAGTGGAAAAGGCAATGGCACTTTTATTAAAAGATGCTTTTCATCCAAATTTAGTACAAACAATGGAGGAAAATCCAGCTTTGATACATGGAGGACCTTTTGCTAACATTGCACATGGATGTAATAGTATTGTTGCCACTAAATTGGGTTTAACACTAGCTGACTATGTAGTAACAGAAGCTGGTTTTGGAAGTGATTTGGGATTAGAAAAATTCATGAATATCAAATGCCGTAAAGCAAATTTAACACCAAACTTTATTGTATTGGTAGTTACGAAAAGAGCATTAGAACATAGTGGAATAGAAAATTTAAATGCACATATTGATCATCTAAAACAATATCAAGTTCCATTTTGTGTAGCGATAAACAAATTTTCAGAAGAAAAAGAAGAATACTATAATGAAATAAAAAAGAAATGTCTAGAAGAACAGGTTGCTTGCATTGTTACTAATTCTTACCAAGAGGGTGGTATCGGTTCTTTGGAGTTAGCAGACTATATTATAAATATAGGACTAAATCAAGAAAATCATTTTCACTATCTATATGAAGATAATTCGAATATTTCACAAAAAATAGAAATATTAGCAAAAAAAGTTTATCATGCTGAAAAAGTAGAGTATAGTAAAGAAGCTTTAGAAAAGTTAGAAAAAATAAAAGAGTTAAATTTAAATCATTATCCAGTTTGTATTGCGAAAACACAGTATTCTATTAGCGATAATCGAGAGCTATTAGGTTATCCGAAAGGACATACAATTCATGTAAAAGATATCATAATAGAAACGGGAAGTGAAATGATAGTTGTCTTATTAAATAAAATTATTACGATGCCTGGATTACCAAGCCATCCTAATTTTGAAACAATGGAGTAAAATAGTGACAAATTCTCTTTTTTATGTTATAATAAGAAACATTTGAAAGAGGGGATACTATGGAAAAGAAAAATTTAATGTTCCAAAATTTATTAACATGGGAAGACATTATTGCCTTAGGAGATCCAAAAGGAGAAAATGATAATCACTTTGGATATGACTTTTGGCATAGATGCTGTAATAAAAATTATGATAAAAGATTATTTGATGAAAATGTAGAAAATAAATTTATCAAAGAATTATTAGAAAACTTTAATGATTTACCGGTTTCTATACAAAATTTTGATTTTAGAGTATGTTTAGAAAAAGATGAAAAAGAAAACTGGCAGCTAAAATTAAGTAAAATTTATTTTGCTCACTGGATTTTAAAAACCGTTGTTTCAGAAGGACAGATAATGGGGAATGAGTCGGAGCAACTAGGATGTTTAGTAGAGGAAAAAGAAAATTTAAAACAGCTAGTAGAAGAATCATTATTAGAATATAAAAGAGATATTTGTGAAACGATTTATCAATTAAATCAAGGAAAAAAATTAGGAATAGTATATCAAACAACAAAAGAACGTAGCGAAGTGAGTATACAAGATCAAATACAAAAAAGAAAAATCGTAAACTGGTTTTTAAAAAATATAGATAAATTATTTGAATTTGCAGAACGAGAAATAAATTTAGAAATATTAGACACAATAGATAAAGATAAATTTTTATTAAATTTAGCATCAAGTGCTCTCCTAAATTCCAATATATTAAAGTTAAATAGTGAAAAAATGAAAATAGAAGAATTTATGGAATGCCTAAAAGATAAAAGTGTTGTTACAAGTTTAAATTACTTAAATAATTATTTTTTAATGATTGAGTATTTGGAGCAAGAAAATCAAGAAAAATATGAAACGGTAATATATGCAAACAAAAAAAATAGAATTACTTTTTCAATCTCCAATAATATTTTGAAAACAGAATTCCATCGTATGCTAGACTTTTTAAAGAAAAATCAACAATTGGAAAGTTATTGGGAAATTGTAAAGCCATTTTCCTCTTATGAAGAATTATTATCCACGAAAGTAAGTAAAACATGGAAAAAAATTCAAAATCAAAAGCTAGCGGAAAATATTCGCTTAAATTGGGAACTGATTCCATCTGGTAAAAAAATTTCATTGAAAAATTATAGTGAAGGAAGAAAAAATCCAATTTTCTCAACAAATCAATTGGAAAAGCAACTAGCTTTAAAGAAAGCTTATGATTTAGTAGAAGATAAAATGGAATATTTTTCTCAAACAAATCCATTATTTGAATTAACCGGAATTGATACCTTTACAGGATATTCTGCTTATATGTATCAAAACGGCGTAGTCGTTTTTGAAAAGTTTTTCAAAGAAACAGGAAAAAAAGAAAAAAATTTCATGATACCAGTCAGTGGAGAAGCAATCTATGTGATGAATTTCCAAGAATTTGCTGATTTATCGAAATATACTAAAATGGAATTAATTCAAGAAATTGTAACATTTCATAACCCGAATGTAAAAAGAATTTTACATACAAAGAGTGGTAGTTGGAAGCAGAAAGTAGATCAAGTAATTCAAGGAGAAGGTTATCAACAATTGGATTTAGAGCAGATTGATACCTTAGCTTTAGAATTATCTAGTAGAAATAAGCAATTAAAAAAGGAACCAATATAGAGTAGAATAACTACTCTTTTTGTATGAAATAAAAAATAAAAACCATACTATAAATGGTGATAAAATGGGAAACTTTTTGGATATCTTATTACGTAGTATTCTTTCTATTATAGTTCTATTTGCTATTACGGAGTTAATGGGGAAAAAACAATTAAGTCAACTAAATATGTTTGATTACATTATTGGAATTAGTATTGGATCTTTAGCAGCTAGTTTATCGATTGATACTTCAATTCCCTATCTAGATGGAATTTTATCTATTTTAATTTATGGAGGAAGTGCTACGCTTATCTCTGTTTTAACAACCAAAAGTATAAAAATGAGAAGATTTTTTACTGGTACTCCCTCTATTATCATAAATCAGGGAAAAATCAATTATAATAATTTAAAAAAGAGTAGACTGGATATCAATGATTTGTTGCAGATTGCAAGAGAAAATGGTTATTATGATTTAAGTCAAATATATGTGTGCATCCTAGAACCAAGTGGAAAATTAAGCTTTTTACCAAAAGCAAAGTATACTCCAGTAACTCCGAATGATATGAAATTAAAAGTATCAGAAAAAGGAATATGTAGTAATTTAATTATTGATGGAAAAATAATGGAAGAAAATATTAAAAATATGGGAAAAGATGTGGCATGGGTTGTAACAAGATTATCGAAAATGGGATATCCAGAAATACAAAATTTATTATTAGTCATTTGTGATAGTAAAGAGCAATTAACAGTTTTTGAAAAAGAAAATGAGAAAGAGCCTAAAATATTGATGTAATCGCATAATTACGGCAAAAGAATTGTCAAAGAATGTAAAAAAGAATAAATAATATGTAATTTTAAAAAAAAATATGTTATCTTTTAGGAAAGAAAGGATATGAATATAATGGAACGAAATGAAAGATATATCCCTCCTGATTCAGATAACTTAGGGGGCGGACCATATGGCTCTTCTATCGATCAAAATAATACAGAAACATCTATCATAAATAACTATTATAATGGTAACAGTCAAGAATTTGGAGTAAATCCAGAAAGAGAAACAGTAGCAGAAAAAGAGTTTGCGGAAGATGATTATAAAAGAGTTTATGATTTAGATAAAATGAATAACACGGAAATTATCAATTTAAGTAATCACCTACAAGCTGGATACCTTCATCATAAAAATGATACTTGGGAAGTAGGACGCTGGGAAGAAGCAATGCGTATAGTAAATCAAGAAATAAAAAGACGCAAAATTGATGAAAGCCAAAAATCAACACCAGAAGAATCTACTCTTGATAAACCAAATCAATATGGTTTTCATGATAGAGATAAATCAGCTGCAATGCATTGTAGTAATCTAAGTGATGAAAACTTAGATGAACTAATAACCCGTCTTGGAAATGCTGTGCAATATTATCAAAACAGTATGAGCCAATATCAAGCATTTCAATATGCACTTCAATTAGCAATAACAGAAAAAAATAATAGAGTAAATGAACAAACAAATGGTCATCAAAGGTAAAAAAAGATTGCAATAAAATGTTGCAATCTTTTTTCATATGGTGAAAAAGGTGGTAATAATAGAATCAAACACAAGTTCAATGATAATATACTTTATTCAAATATAAAAATAAAGATGGCATAAATATTATCATGGAAGATTAAGAGTAATACTAGTTTTCGGTTTTAGGTTACCCTAAGACGAAATAGAACCCCTTCTATTCTTTTCATAGAACGAAATCTTCACCATATATCATATCTACAATATTACTCTTATTGGATGTACCTCCTTATCTTAAGATTATAAAATTATATGCGAAATTGCAAGTCTTTGAAAAAAATAAAATAGAACTTGACAAAATATTTGACAAATAAAAGGATTAGTTCGATAAATAAATGTGATGATTGGAATGTCCTTGATAGGAAATTTTGTTTTTTGGATAAGGTCTTTTTTCATTGGTTCTACCTAAAATATAATCACTAGAAGTTTCATAATAATCTGCCAAAGTATTTAATAAATCAATGGGTAGAGTTCTCTTTCCCAATTCATAAAGACTATATTGCTGTCTGGTAATTTTTAAAATATGAGCAACTTCTATTTGACGAAGATCATAATCTTCTCTTAAATCTTTTAACCTTCTTAAATACATATAACCACATCCTTACCATAATAATATTTTCATATTCTGACTGAAAAAAATGGCAGATAGCATTCATTTGAGTGCAAGAGGAAATAAAAAGTTTAAGAAGTTTACTAACGGTAGAAAAGAAGATGTTTTTCTTTCATTTTTACACATTTTATGATATTATCTATAGTGATTTGAGGGATAACAATGGTATATATAGGAAATGTTGAAATAAAGCATAAAACAGTATTAGCTCCTATGGCAGGAATTGGAAATTCTAGTTTTCGAAAAATAATCAAAAAAATGGGTGCCGGACTAGTATATGCAGAAATGGTTAGTGATAAGGCCATTTTTTATCAAAATAAAAAAACGATAAATATGCTTTATATGGAAGAAAGTGAAAGACCAATTGCTCAACAAATTTTTGGAAGTGATAAAGAATCTTTTGTGAAAGCCGCCAAGTTTATATATGAAAACATGCATCCAGATATCATTGATATCAATATGGGATGTCCTGTACCAAAAGTAGCGGTAAAAGCGCAGGCAGGAAGCGCTCTTTTGAAAAATCCAGAAAAAATTTATGAAATTGTTTCTAGTGTAGTAGCAAGTGTTCCAATTCCCGTTACTGTAAAAATAAGAAGTGGTTGGGACTCGGATCATATTAATGCAGTAGAAGTAGCACAAATTTGTGAAAAAGCAGGAGCCAGCGCTATCTGTGTACATCCAAGAACCCGTAGTCAAGGATATAGTGGAAAGGCAGATTGGTCTATTATTAAAAAAGTAAAAGAAGCAGTTTCTATTCCGGTAATCGGGAATGGTGATATTACAGATATTTATAGTGCTAAAAAAATATTAGATGAAACAGGATGTGATCTCATCATGATAGGAAGAGGAGTACTAGGAAATCCTTGGTTAATAAAGGAAATTAATGCTTATCTTGAGAAAGGAATAATCTTAGAAAAACCGACAGCATTAGAAAAAATAGACATGTGCTTAGAACATTTACGAAATTTATATGAATTAAAAAATGAAAAACAAGCAGTATTAGAAATTAGAAATCACATTGCCTGGTATTTAAAAGGATTACCTAATTCTAATGAAATCAAAAATAAAATATTTCTAAAGAAAGAGATTTCTGATATAATTGAGATATTAAATGAATATAAAATATATATGCAAGAACTAGAAAGAAAGGAAAAATAGTATGTCAAGAGAGAAAAAAGAAGAAATAAAAGAAGCAGTTATTATAGATAAGAAGAAATCCAAAAAGAAAACAAAAGAAATGCAAGAGCAGAATCAGAATAAAATGGAATCTATAGTAGAAGTAGAAAATGAGAAGGAAAATAAAGAGCAAAAAGAAACAAAACCGTATTTCTTTCCAAGATTAGTCGCTTATATCATTGATGTATTAATTGTTTCAACAATTTGTACAGGAGTATTGTTCTTCCTACCAGAAAATAAAAATTATAAGAAGTATATGGAAGAATATGAGAAGATTCAAACAGAGGCAATAGAGAAGAATACCCCATTCATTGAAGTCATGAAACTATCAAGTGATGTTGTATATGATTTAGATTATAGTAATGTTTTTCCAATGATTGTACAAGTTGTATTAATAATTCTTTACTTTATTGTATTTCAGTTCTATAATAAAGGACAGACTCTTGGAAAAAAGCTAATGAAATTAAGATTGGTAAGTGTAAATCAAGAGCCATTAAATATAAATCAAGTTTCTATTCATGCTATTTTAATTAATTCCATTTTAATAAATATGTTAGTATTAGCATCGTTACTATTATTAGGAAGAAATTATTATTTTTATGCAAGTTTAGTGATTCAGGTATTAGATTTTACTTTAATTTTTGTAATATTAATGATGATTTTATTTAGAAAAGATGGGAGAGGTCTTCATGATGTATTAGCAAAAACCAAGGTAATTCAAGAAAAATAGGAGGTTTATCATGAGAAGTTTTACAGAACAAGAATTAGTAAGAAGAGAGAAAATAGAAAAGATTAGAGAATTTTGTAATCCTTACCCTGAAAGATATGAAGTAACACATTCTTTAAAAGAAGCGAGTTTATTAGAAGATGGAGTAACAGATGTACATGTTGCAGGAAGAATTGTGTTTTTAAGAAAGATGGGTAAGATGAGTTTCTTAAAATTACGTGATATAGAAGGAGAACTACAAATTTCTATCAAAATAGATTTAGTAGGAGAAGAAGCTTATGAGTTCTTTAAAGCGAACGTAGATATTGGAGATTTTATTGGTGCAGAAGGAGAAATTTTTACAACTCATACGGGAGAAAAAACATTAAGGGCAAGTAAATTTACCTTTTTAGGAAAAGCTTTAAAACCACTTCCTGAAAAGTTTCATGGTCTAACTGACTTAGAAGCATGCTATCGTCAAAGATATGTAGATTTAATTATGAATGAAGATACTAGAAAACGTTTCTTAGTTCGTATTCAATTTATTCGTGAATTGCGTAATTACTTAGATTCTCTTGGATATATGGAAATCGAAACTCCTATTTTAAATAATAAACCAAGTGGAGCAACTGCCAGACCTTTTAAAGCTCATCATAATGCCCTAGATTTAGATGTTTATTTAAGAATTGCTCCAGAAACTTATTTAAAAAGAGCCGTTGTTGCAGGAATTCCAAAAGTATATGAAATTGCCCGTTGTTTCCGAAATGAAGGAATGGATGCTGCTCACTTACAGGATTTCACAATGATTGAAGGATATCAAGCCTATTTTAATTATGAAGACAATATGAAATTTATTCAAAAAATGCTACAAACAATAATCCAAAAGATTTTTGGAACTTTAATCATTCCCTTTGGTGATAAAGAAATTGATATGAGTGGAGATTGGAAGAGAGTAAGTTTTCGTGAATTATTGATTCAGTATGCTAATATTGATATTCAGGTTTATGATACGAAAGAAAAATTATTAGCAAAAATCATAGAAAATAAAATTGAAGTAGAAAGTGAAACTCCATTAGAAAATCTAGGATTTGGAAACTTGGTAGATGTTTTATATAAAAAAGTGGCAAGACCTAATATGATAGGACCTGTTTATTTAACAGAGCATCCTACAAGTTTATCTCCTCTTGCTAGAAGTAATGATGAAAGACCAGAAATTAGTGATCGCTTTCAATTAGTAATCAATGGTGCAGAAATTGTGAATGGATACTCCGAATTAGTTGACCCACAAGAACAAGAAAAAAGATTGTTAGAACAAGCATCCTTAAAAGCTAATGGAGATGAAGAAGCTATGGAAATGGATTATAATTATATCAACGCAATGGAATATGGAATGCCTCCTATTTCTGGTTGGGGAATGGGAATTGATCGAATTGTGCAATTATTAACAGGTAGTGAAAGTATTCGTGATGTAGTAATGTTTCCATTAATGAAACCATTAGAAGAAGAAAATGAATAAAAAAATGTAAGCTATTGAGTGATCAGTAGCTTTTTTCACAAAACTTTCACGTAAAAAGCTTTATATTTTAGAAATAATTATGTATAATGAATATGGGAGGGTTAATATGAAAAAACATAATGTTTTAAAAGTAATCTTATTGTCAATATTGGTAGTAGTATTATGTACATGGATTTTTCCAACAGCATCTTATCAATCAGGATTAGAGATAGGAGAAAGAAATCAAGCAGGTATTTTTGACTTATTTGCTTACATTACTCCACTTTTAAATTACTTTAGCTATGTGCTATTAGTTGTTTTAGCAACAGGAATATTCTATGGAGTAAGCTACAAAATACCAGCATATCGTGGTTTGCTAGATAAGATTGTCAAAAAATTTGAAGGAAAAGAATCTCTTTTCTTAGCCATTACTATGATTTTAATTGCCATCATCGTTTCAGTTTCAGGCTTTTCTTTCGGAATACTATTTATCTATCCACTAATTATATCTTTAATATTATTAATGGGATATAATAAATTAGTTGCAGCAAGTGTTACAGTAGGTTCTACCATGATAGGAATTTTAGGTACGACTTTAGGAACTAATACAACCTATTATATCGGTGCTATTTTAGGAATCGATACATTTAGTGAAATTCAAACCAAAATAGTTCTCTTAATATTAGGATTAATATTATTAGTATATAATGTTTTACTATATGCAAAGAAAACCAAAAATAAAGTAGATAAAGTATCAGAATTAGTACCTATTAGTAGTCAATCAGCAAAGAAAGAAACAGAAGTAATCACGATTGAAAAAGTAGAAGATAAACAAGAAAAGAAACCAGTAAAGAAAAAAGAAGAAAAGAAAAAAACACCTAAAAAAGAAGAAAAAGAAAGTAAAAAAACAACGAAAAAAACAACAGACGAGAAGAAATCAAAGAAAACGAAAGCTTATGATTTAGTAGAAGAAGAAGTGGTAAAAGTAAAACCAAAACAAAAGAAAAAAATATTTACTTGGCCTTATATTTTCATCTTTGATGTATTATTCTTAATTTTAGTTTTATCCATGTTTGATTGGAGCATTTTTGGAATTGATTGGTTTGATAAAGCACTTACTGCAATCAATGATTTTCAAATCGCTGGATTCCCAATTTTTGAGAAATTATTGGCTTCTAACAGTGCTTTGAAGGCTTTAAATCCACTTGGACAATGGTCTTTATCTTTTGAGATTCCAACTATGATTGTGATAGCAACTTGCTTATTAGCATTTGTCTATGGATTAAAAATGGATGATTTCCTAGATGGAGTAATAAGTGGAATCAAAAAAGCTTTAAAACCAGCCATTTATATGACACTAATGAATTTAGTTTTATTAATTGTAACTTGGCATCCATTCCAATTAAATATTACGAAATTTTTCTTAGAGTTAACGGATGGTTTCAATGTTATTACGATGGCAATCGTAGCAGCATTAGCAAGTATTTTGAATATGGATATATTTTATGTGGCACAGAGTACCTTACCATATGTTACATCTGTTATTACGGACAGCGAGTTATATCCAATTCTTGGAGTTATTTTCCAATCTGTTTATGGACTTACTATGTTAATTGCTCCAACTAGTTTATTGTTAATTGGAACATTAACTTATTTAGACGTCTCATATGGACAGTGGTTAAAGCATATTTGGAAGTTATTTTTACAGTTATTAGTAGTTCTTACAATAGTACTTTTGATTATTTTCTTAATTTAAATAAAAATCTAAAAAAAGTCCTTTTTCATGATGTGAACACGATTTAGAAGCATCAAAAAAGGATTTTTTTATTGAATAATCCATCATCAAATTTAGAATCATCAATTACAGAAAATTAAATAGAATGATATCCATTTGTTCTATATGCATCAATATTATTGATAATTTAAAATTAAAAAGAAAAGGTCCTATGAAAGATACGTAGCAAATTTATTTTGCCATGTATCTTTGTGTTAATATATGAAATCCAATGTTTCTAATTATTTTAATTAGAAACTACAGGAAATTGAAAAAAAGCTTGATAATAAGAAAAAGTTAAAGTAAAATTAGATTAAAAATAGAACGGAAACTTAAATTCTAAATTCTAAATTTTATAAATGGTAAAAGAATAAGGAAAATTAGTAAATAATGAAGTTTCTAATTAAAATAAAAAATAAGGATAAAGAGGTTGGTGTAGAAATGAAGAAAAAAGGATATACATTAGTAGAATTAATGACAGTAATCGTAATCATTGGGATTTTATTATTAATAGCAGTACCAGCAATCAGCCAATATATGAAACGAGGAATGCAGGAATATCATGCTAGATTAGAAGAATCTTTATTACTAGCAGGAAGAGACTATTTAGCTGATTATCGAACCTTATTACCAAGAGAGATAGGAAATGTAACTGTAATAGATCCAGAAGAATTAATCAAAAATGGATATTTAGATGGAAATACAGAGGGAATAGAAGAAGAAGGAAAAATAAAAGATGACAATTTCCGGCATAACCACACCTCTATTCTACAACGGAACTTATACTAAGCCAGCCTTCCTCTGTTTTAATTGTTCCATGTTCTTTATCGACGTCAATAACCTTGAACTCGCCCATAGCATAGCCCATTGGTGCCTCTTTAGTTGGTGCACCATAAAGACGACCGTTCACAGTCACCTTAACGCCTTTTCTAATTGTCTTTGATTTTTTATTTTCGACGATTGGTGCTGGTTCAACACTTGGTGCTGTTTGCTCAACACTTTCGTCAACCCCTGTTGTCTTAATTTCTTCAACTTTCTTTTTACTGTTCTTTCTTAATAATCCCATTTCATCTTTCCTCCTTTTGTTCGGTTTTATTATTCAAAAGGGGAGCATAGTCCCCTTGTTATTCGTTCTTATATGGATGAAAGCAGTATGCTTTTGTCCTAGTAAAGTTTAATATTATCCCATTGAGTTGTACCATGTTGAATGTTTAAATTAACTTGTCTTTGAACCTCGCTATAGTGTTCACCTAAAGCATCTTTTCTTGATTGCCCATTACCATAGTCACCACGAATGGTTTTCTTAACTGCTGTTAATAAATCATATGATGGTGCTGGTGCAGGTGCTGGTTGGTTACCTGCTAAAATAGCATTAACTCTTGCTTGAACCTCTGAATAGTTATAACCTGCTGCTTCAAGTCTTTGTTGTCTTTCAGGTTGATTACCCCAATCACCACGGATAACCTCTTGAGCAACTTCATCAATTGATTTTGATGGTGTTGGAGTAGGTTGAGTGTAACTTCTTTGTTCACCAACTGCTGGGTTAACGATACATCCTAAATATCTGTAACTGCTACTTAGTCCCCAACGACCATTAGTGTTTCTTCTTGTATAGTTTGCCCATGCGAATGAACCATATCCAGATTCACCAGTATATACTGTGTTCTTATCAATACATTTACCTACAACGGCAACGTGTCCAGCAAGGCTACCAATACCTTCCCAAACCATGATTCCACCCTCAACAGGTTCTTGTACTACTTTAAGTCCATAGTATTGATTATTTCTTGTAATAAAGTTTTCTGCATTACAATTGAAATATGGATATTTCATTCCTTTATATCCAGTAATTTCTGAATAGATTTTATTAAATAGACCACACGAAGCTCCAACACAGTTACATAAGACATTTAAGCCACTAACAACTGGGCTACCTTGGATACATTGGCTATATCCACCGTTGCTAGTTGTGTTGAAAAATGGGTCTCCACTTGCTGGTCTACTAACATTAATTTGATACATTTTCAACACTTCCTTCCTCATCAATTAATTCTTCGGCACTTAATGTATTGAATGTAGTTTGAACCTCTGCATCAACTTCACCAATGCCTTCTTCTTTTGTTTCAGTTTCAGTTTCTTCTTTCTTGTCTGTAAATTCTTCGATAACGTCCTCAACAACGTCTTTAATATCATCTAAAATTCCCATTATAAAACCTCCTTTATTCCATAAAAAAAACACCATCATGTAATGGTGATATAATCGTTATATATTTTAAGTAATTGATTCATTCTATTATGAATTTCTCTTGTTTTTCCTTTGTTGGATACCCTAAACATATGAGGGTATTCTTGTTTAATTTGAAATTGTACTATTGGTGGCATTACTTCATATTTCTTTTTTATTCGATATGTTCTTTCATAAGCAGGATTAGAATGGTGTTTATATGCCACTTTAGTAAATGTATTAACTTCCTTATGCTTGGTAGCATCCTTAAGCATATCTGCAACATCATTTAGTGTATTAGTAATTCTGGCTCTATAGTCTTTATATCCTGAACCACCTTTAACCATTCCCAATTCTTTCCATTGGTTTGTATATATTTCATTTCTGCATCCTTGCTTTTCATTTCTATATCCCTTTTTTCTTCTTGATTGATATGGTTCCCTTAAGATACCATATACTGGTTCATCACAAGTTACTATATCAAGAGCCGTGATGTCCTCGATGTTAGTATCGTCAAAACATTTTGGTAATATCATTTTATATTTTTTCAAGTCATAAGTTCTGTTAGCAAATCTTCCCATGTTTCTAATATCAATGACTTGTGGAAAAAGTACACATTGTTTTAATGCTATATCTATGGCTTCATCTATATCACGGTGATTATATCTGAAATCAGCCTCTGCTAAATATAAGTGTGCCCAATCCTTTGAAAAATGTGAGTGAGTGGAGTAATAAACTTTTTTTATTATACTCCAATATCCTTCAATAGCATTAGTTGTATAACCATTTTCATTAACATATTTATAATCATTATGACATACTTTTTCATGATGATAAACACTATCTTCTTTGTCTAAAAAATTGTAACCCCTAAATTCATCTGTCGTGATAACTGAACCTGGTTTACACGTTCTCTCTATACAAGCCTTTAATGCTTTACTAGATAAGCATTTTCCATTTTCGTCAGGAATGATTGGATATGAGTAAACTCTATGATTACTATAAATGCCAATAACTGGATATTTACTTTGCTTTTGCTCTTCTGACCTGTTATATCGTCCGTGGTTGGAACCTGAACTCACCATCTCGTCTATTTGTATAGAACCTGAGAATGGTTCTAAATCATAATTACTCATGGCTAATTGTAATCTTCTCCTTAAACGAGTAATGCTATGGTTGCAATGACCTGTTTCACGTGACAATTGGTGATTAGGAACACTTTTCCTTGATGATAGCATAGAGTACAGTACATATAACCATTCTCTACAATATGAGTGCATATTTGTAAATACAGTGCCATTAAATGGCGTAATTACTTCTTTACAATGTCCACAATTATACGCCAAGAGACGTTTATTATCATAAATAAATTCACTGCAGCCACAATGTGGACATACCATTTTACCACAAGGATAAAAGTGTGAAATGATAAATTCTAGTGCTTTTTTATCCGTATTAAATCGTTTCATTAATTCTTGCACTGTAGGCGTTTTTGATTTTACTTCTTCCATTTTTTACATCTCCCTTAACGGAAAAACCAAAGGGTAGTTCCGCTTTCGGGAAGTTACAATAACACACTACCTAGGTAGTTGTCAAGAGAAAAATTAAAAAAAGTTGAAAATTTTTAGTTTTCAGCCTTTTCTTGTTTTAATTTATCGATAGACCAACGTACGAATTGAACCTTAGATAACTTATGTTTTGCCAGTAATTTTTCGAGTTCAACCATCTCATCTTTGTTGAGGTCTACATTAAATTGTACTTTATGTTTTTTTCTATATTCAACATCATATTTTGACTTGTCAAATGCCATAATATCACACCCAAAATAATTATATCACTAACCAATAATTTTGACAATACAGAGGTGGTCGCCGTGAGCCCCCTGAAAGGGGTATGGACTGTCGTCCGCCACTAACAAAAAAAATGTGCCACTCGGTTGCTTAGCAGGTAGCGTTGCCCATCCAAAAAGGGCATAAGCGTATACCTGCGATGAAAGTAATTACGATACGCTTACGTTACGTCCACGATACGCTCACGTTACGGACACGTTACGGACACGTTACACGCACGTTACGTCTACGTTACGCTCACGTTACGGACACGTTACGGACACGTTACACGCACGTATCGTGCACGTATCGCTTATTGTTATTATGTGGGCGACTCACTTATTCTGTGGGCGTTTCACTTATTGTTATTGCTATTGATATTCCTTATTTTTTTATTCCTTATTACCTATTACTTATTCCTTATTTCTTATTATTACTGTTATTCCTTATTACTTATTTTTCTTTTTATTTCTATTCTTTATTTTTATTTTTTTTATTATTCTTTATTTCTTATTCTTTATTCTTTATTGGTATTCCTTATTTTCTTATTTCTTATTCTTTATTGCTATTACTTATTACTTATTGCTATTGCTATTCATCAAAAGGGCAATTCATCATCATCCTCATCATCTTCGTCATCCTCACAAACCGGCTTTTCATCATTTACAGTTTGAGCCTCATCACCATTGCCCTCATTCGCAACAAACATATCTTTGGAATCAAGGAATTTCTCTATTTTTCCTATAGCAAAATCAAAGGCATCACGGTCATCAATTATGCTTTTAGAGGCCATATAAATGTCCTTTAAGAGCGATAAATCCTCAACCTTTTTACCTAGATTATCAAAGCAACTTTCGAACGGTTTACCGCCCTTTAAAATGCCAAATTTGTAGTAATCTAGGATTGCCACCTCGCTAGTTTTGTCAGAGTATTTAACCGCCTTAAATTTGTTTTGTAGACGCTCAAAAGATGCGTTTAAACGGTCTAAATCCATACCTAATTCAACCGACATCATCCTCTTGGTAAGTTTGTAAATACCTAGTTGTTGGAAGTGCTGATTGGTAATTAAATATACATATAATAACTTGTCATCTAGCGTGTATTCCTCATTCACATCAGGCCTAATCCAAAAATCTGTTGGAACGGGTCTGCTTAATGCTGTAGCAGCCATATTTTTCACCTCACATTCATCTTTGTCTGGGTATTAAATTCCCCGTTGACATGACAAATTGTAGCATACGACTGCTTCAATAGTTCACATTTTTTGCAACAAAAAAGACAATTTCTTGCCTTTTTTTTATTTCATTGGAATATTTTTGGTATGTACTGAACCGCCGGTATATACGCCACCAAGAATCAGTAATACCATTATGATTATTATTGCACTAATTACTATGCCTGCTATAACTGGTGCTATACAACTTCTTGCTAATTTCTTGTTAGAACCTATATTAACAGCATAGATTATTAGCCCTACAATAGGGAATATGAACGATATTATAGCAGCACTACGGTATTCTTTATCAACATAAAGTATCGTCTTTTTAACAGCAAATACAATAGCAACAATGGCTATAATAACCACTACTAATATAGATAATATCATATTCATCATACCTCTTTCACCTCACTATTACTTCTTTTTTCCACACCCTGATTATAACATAATACGGACAATGTGTCCATATATTCGTATAGAAACTTTTAAGATAATAATACTATGGACAGGTGGTACTAATATGAAACATAGTGATAATTATTATTTTGATGTTATAAGATATAATATAAAGAAATATAGAAAAGATAGGAATTTCACTCAACAACAATTAGCCGATAGGGCTGGATTAACAATGAATTTCATCTCTAAAATAGAGAGCAAAAAGATGCAAAGGGGCTTTACCATTGTATCTTTAACTAGAATTGCAGATGCCTTAGAAATAGATATAAAAGAATTGTTTGACGATAAAGACTATGCAGTTCTTTTCCAAAGATAAATACCATAATAATATGGATAGTATGGTTGATTTCCTCCTGCTGAACCTGTAATATGTATGACTGGATTGCTAGTATAAATAATTCCTCCACCAGCAACTTGGTCTGTGGTTGTGATATTCCCATCGAACCATGTATAGTTATGCGTATGGCTTGGCATACTAGAAATTGGTATCCTATGGCTACTTGATGTACCACCTAAACTACCAGCATTAGTAGTTACTATTTTTAAGTAGGCATCACTCGTTATTTGTGTCCATTTTCCACCAAATAAAGTCTCTGGTGAAACAGAACTCGTTGTCATATAAAGTGAGCCTACAGGATAAATGAAGTCTATGTTTAATTTCATATAATTTGTTTACTAAAGTCTGCGTTCTATATTAGGCTGTTCTAATATCATGGATGGCCGTCAGGCTGTCCTAATATCATGGATGGCTGTTAAGCCGTCCTTTTCCAAATGTATACACAATAATATGGTTGTAGATTGTTGTGTGCTTGGTTACCACCAGATGATGTTGTAGTGGCATCTCTCAACCATCCAGCATCACCAAATGCTGCTTGGATTTTATCATTGCCCGGTGATGTAGAACCACCAGAACATCTATTGATATTATGAGTATGACTTGGCATTTCGTTCATCACTAATTGATGAGTCTTTTCACCGCCAGTTTTCTCAACTCTGTCAAATTCTGATTGTGATGTATCTACACCAACCAAACAACGTCCATTTGCAACACGTGTCCAAGTTCCACCAAATAGGACTTGGGGATTTGTTGAACTTACAGTCATGTATATAGAACCGATTGGATATATAAAATCAATGTTTAATTTCATATTGTTAGTATTTAGTATCTGGATTATGCCGTGCGTTTCCACATATAAACTACCAAGTAGGGAGGCATATTATTATGAGCTTGGTTTCCTCCTGCTGAAGATATTGTACTAGCCTCATCGTTAAATACAAAATCTCCTCCACTTTGATGTCCTGCTCTTGTGCCAAAGGTATGATACCATCCACTTAAATTATGACTATGGCTTGGCATTTCATCTGTGGTTAACTTATGTGTGGCTTCTCCTCCTGTTGCACCATTAGTGTATGTTGAACCAGCACCCAACAGAAATCTGTCTTTTAACTGCGTCCATGTACCACCAAAAAGGGTACCAGGATTAGTTGCATTAACGCTCATATATATGCTACCAACTGGATATATAAAGTCTATGTTTAGTTTCATAGAACCGCACCTCCAGTGGCTGATACTAAATACCAGTCACCTCCAATCTTTTTAGAGCAGTTGATTTTAGTAAACCAACCCCTCCTTCCTTGATTGAAGATGTGAATATATATATATATATATATATTCGTTAAGTTATTTTTAAGTTGTTTTAACATATCTCTTTTACAGAATATAATGTTTTCAACTCTCTATTTTTAGTGTCATGTTAGGCTGTTCTCTTAAACATATAGCAGGTGATGTATGGTTGTAAGTTATTATGTGGTTGGTCTCCACCTATAGATTCAATCAAATCTTGCAAAGGGTGTCTTGCTATTCCGGCAGGAGAAAAGGCTCCTCCTTCTTGCACACCACTAATTTCTTTCCACATTTCTACGTTCATAAAAATGTCTCCATAACTACCATGCTTATGGGAAGCCATCTCTGATATAGTTAGTTGATGTGTCTTTTCGCCACCTGTCTTTTCAACAGTACCGAACTCACTTTGTGCAGCATCTACGCCTACAGGAACTCGTCCAGAGCCCCAAGAAACCCATGTTCCACCGAAATATGTTGATGGATTCACATTGTTAACACTAAAATATATTGACCCAACAGGGTACACAAAATCTATATTTATTTTCATAAAATGTCTGTATTACTAAATTTTCAAGCCGTTATGCCGTTCTCTTCCAGATGTTCACCACTTGGTATGGTGGCATATTGTTGTGTGCACCATCGCTACCAACGGATGAAGTGCCACCGAAATTTCCTTGGTTTCCAGTATTTGTTACAATAATATTATTTGGATTTATACAAAAGAAATTCCCTCCACCAGCAGTACCATTCGTAATTAACATACTACTGTGTGCGTGTTTAGGTATCTCATTTGTAGTAAGTTTATGCGTTGCCTCACCACCAGTGCTACCAAGTGGATATGATGAACTTGAACCCAATAAAAAGCGACCCTCAATTTTAGACCAACTTCCACCAAATAGTGTTTGTGGACTAACATCGTTGGTGCTCATATATATTGAGCCAACTGGATATATAAAATCGATATTTAATTTCATGTCATTCGGCTTAGTCTATGTTTATGAAAATGTTAGGCTGTCCCCATTATGGATGGCCTTTAGGCTGTCCTACGCCAAATATATACTACATAATATGGTGGCATATTGTTATGGGATTGGCCTCCACCGTTAGTTGATGTATCTGTTCCAAGACCAATACCTAAGTCTGACCAAGCAGCACCACCTGAAAGACCGTCTATCTCATGTTTTCCTACTACTACAGGTGCCTTTTCCATTGTGTGTTTATGGGCAGGCATTTCGTTTTGAGTAAGCGTATGTGAAGCCTCACCACCGGTTTGTCCGGCACTATATCCACCACCGGCTCCTAATATGAATCTGCCACTAATTTGTGTCCATGTTCCCCCAAATAGAGTGCCTGGATTGGTAGGGTTTAGGTTCATGTAAATTGAGCCGACTGGATAAACTAAATCAACATTAATTTTCATAAACATTACCTCCATTGAAAAGAGGGTAGTAGACTATTGAGCCATTACCCCCCTTTCCGTTAAAGAAGGATTGCTTAAATTTAGTAAGTACAATCCTCCTTTCTTGATATATATATATATATATTGAAGGTTTTCTAATAATTTTTTCATAGTAATTCAGTATTTTATATCTTCTATTATTTTAAAGGTTGTATTATGAAATTCGTTTCCAAATATACACAGCCAAATACGGTGGCATATTATTATGAGCAGCGTTTCCACCAGTAGCACCAGTATTGATAGTACCATGGTTATCCCAGTTACCAGTTCTAAAATAACCAGCCGCTCCATCATATATAGTTGTATTTTGTGTGTGAGTATGACTTGGCATCTCTTCAATGGTTAATGTGTGTGTTTCTTCGCCACCAGTAGAGCCATTTGTGTGTGTACCACAACCTAATAGGAACCTATCTTTTAGTTGTTCCCACTTACCACCGAATAGGGTGGCAGGGCTGGTTGCACTTACACTCATGTATATTGAGCCTACAGGATATACTGCATCTAAAATTAAATCTACATTTATTTTCATAATTTTCTAACTAAATATATTGCAAAAATCTCAAGACGGTATTAAGCCGTGCGTCGCCAATAATATACAACAATGTAGGGCTGTAGGTTATTATGAGCCTGTCCACCACCAGTGTTGCTAGTTCCATGACTCCAGTCAGCATTGTTTCCGGCTCCTTTAGGGCTGCTTGCACCCACAGTTTGCCATGAACCTTGTGCATATAAATTGTCTGAGTGGTTATGTGCTGGCATCTCACTAACAGTTAAAGTGTGTGTCTTTTCACCACCGGTTTTACCAATGGTGCCAAAGTCACTATCACTGGATTGATAACCAACAAGGCATCGTCCCTCAGCATATCTTTCCCATGTGCCACCAAATAACACATTGGGACTTGTGGTGTTCGTTGTTGCATATATTGACCCTATAGGGTATATAAAATCTATGTTTAGTTTCATATGTTTCGGCTTATGTTAGTTTATGAAATACGTTTCCAAGACACCTTGCGGTATCTCGGTCAAGAACGGTCAAGCAGTCCTCTTCCAAACATATACGGCTAGGTAAGGTGGCATTATTGATATAGTGTCACTCTTTAGTTGTTCAGATATGCTGCTACCTGTCATTCCAGTTGCATAATTCTCGGCAGTCGTTCTTCGTGTCCAAGTATTACTACTACTTGTTGCACCAGAGAATCGTGATTGGTTAATACTTAATCGACCGTCACTTGTCCAACCAATAGGATAATTTATGGTTGCAGTTCTTGAACCACCTGTTGAACCGTTTGCATATGTGTTTCCACAAGCCAGTAAGAATGTATCTTTGATTTGTTCCCAACTGCCACCAAATAATACGTTTGGATTGGTAGAGTTGGTTGACATATAAATGCTTCCAACTGGGTATATAAAATCGATGTTTAATTTCATAAACTATACACCCCCATACAAAAAGGGGAATTAGTTGTTAAGCCAATTGCCCCCTTTCTGGTAAGGTTAAGATTGTTGCATTGTTTAGTTTGCAACCTCCCTTCTTTGAATATATATATATATATATATATATATATTGAAGGGTATTTAAAATAGAAGCAGAAGATATTAAATACCTTCCACCAAAGATGAAAATGGGAAGGAATGTAGTGCTAGAGTAGTAGCAAAAAGACTAGAGAATAATAAATATGAATATTATACTTGTTTAATTTGTGAAGATTATCAAACAGAAGGAGAAGCATGCAGTTATGATGAGAATAATAATGTAACAGAAGAAACAAAATATTATCAAGTAGAAGTAGAGAGAGATACCTATGAAGTAGGACAAGGGGAACCATTTGAATTACCTTATGGACAAGCCTATTATACCAAAGATGGAAAGAAAGAATTAGTAGAAGAAAAAGTAGTAGGAAATCCAAGAATAATAAATACCAATAAATTAGGAAAAACAAAAGTAAGGTATGCTTATAAAGGAGCCTATCAAGAAATTACGGTAGAAGTAGTAGATCAAGTAGCTCCAAGTATTCCAGAAGTAGTACTTCGATATGAGAATGAAAAAGGAAATTTATATCGAGATAATTGGTATAGTGGAGATATTTATCAAGAATTTCAATCATTAGATTATAGTAAACCAGGGGTAATGGGAAGTGGAATCGCCTATTATGAAATTAGTACAGATGGAGAACATTATCAAAGAATAGAAGGAAATCATCAAACTACCAAAGAAGATGGAGAACATACCTACTATGTAAGAAGTGTAGATAAAAAAGGAAATACAGGAGAAGCAAGACAATATAAGATTAAAATAGATACAGAAGTTCCAAGCTGTAGTTTAAAAGTAAAAACGGGAACGCTAGGAAAAGAAGAATGGTATACAAGTGATATAGAAATAGATTTTGAAAATATTACTGAAAACGTAAGTGAAATATTTAATAAAGAGATAGATAAACCAAATATTACGGAGAATACAACAGGAACAAAAATAACAGGAACAATAGTAGATTTAGCAGGAAATAAAAACACTTGTAGTATTAACGTAAAATTAGATGAAACAACACCAAGTGCCCCAATCATAACTCCAAGTGATAGGATAGAAAGTGGAAAATGGCATGGAGCAGACTTTTATTTAAGTTTATCAGGAGCGAGTAATATTAGTGGAAATATCTATTATTATGGAACAACCGATAATCCAATAACAGTAGGAACTCAAATAAATCATAGTAGTAATACAACAGGAGTAACGTATTATGCAAAAGTATGTAGTACAGCAGGATTATGTAGTGAAAATAGTAGTTATACTGTGAAGTTTGATAAAACGAAACCAACTTCCCCAACAGTAAAAGCAAGTGATAATATTGAAAGCGGAAATTGGCATCAAAATGACTTTGATGTAACTTGTAGTGTCAATGGAACAAGTACCAGTAATTTAAAATGTTATTATGGAACAGATCCAAACAATATGAAACCAGGAGATAAAGGAAGTATAAAGGATAATACAGCAGGACAAAATCATTATTTCAAAGTATGTAATGAAGCAATGGTATGTAGCGATACTGTCACCTATCAATCAAAATTGGATGAAACGAATCCAACGATTAGTGCAAAAAGTAATCCAAGTTATATTCAACAAAATGTAAGTAAAGCAGTAACAGATTATTTCAATGTAGGATATAGTGTTAGTGGAGGAAGTGTAGAGTGTAAACTAGGAAATCAAGTTATCACAAACATCAATCAATTAAATTTAGGAGTAAATACCTTGACTTGTGTTGTAACAAGTGGAAATAACAGAACGGCAAGTACCACGATTACCTTTAGACATCAGTATAATGCTAGCTTAGCATGTACTGATGGTAGAACACTTACAAATGGAAATTGTACCCAATATTATGCCAATAATGAAGCTCAATGTGGATGTAATAGCTATAATTCAAGCGAAGATCCCTCTTGTCCAGGAACTCCTACTTATCAAAGTTGTCAACATGCTAGTTTTGGACAAACTTGTACCTGTGAAAAACGAGGTTCTTGTAAACAATGGGCAATAAAGCAAGAGGGACAAAATACATTTGATCAAAGTGCATCCTTTGAAACAGAAAAAAATGCATGGTGTTATGGATGGGACAAATGTGAGTGTTGGACTGAAATGAAGAAACAAGTTTGTAGAAGAATAAAGTATGATTATAGTTTATGCCTAGATTATTATTGGAATAGTGCCTCAGGATCTTCATGCGATAGTGGAACAATAAGAAATAAAAGTTGTACGGATAATTGGGGAACTGGTAGTGTATGTCCAGTAGAGCATTATCCATCCTGCCAACTACCAAAGTTTGGATGTAATGTTGCTAACTCTTGTACAAAAACAGAAAATCAATATTTAACTTACCAATGTAATCAAACAGGAAATACTGGTACAAATGGATCCAATAATAACGGTACATCTTCTGTTTGCACATTTTAAATCAACAATATATATGTCAAGTAATTTTTAAAATCGTAGAATTTAATACAGAGATAATTTTCTGTATTTTTTCTTTAATTGATAAATTTACGATATTTCTGAAAGAGATTTTGAATTTCTAGATAGGTATTTTTACTAACATCTTTTTCTAATTTCTCCCAAATCTCTTTTTTATTATCAAAGAAATCTTCCCAATAATTTTTGATATAAAAATAAATGGTTTCAATTTCTTTTCCCGTTACTTCATAATTATTATTACTAATAAACTTGATAATATCCTCTTTCTTTAATTTTTCGATATATCCTTTTAATAAGATTCTATACATGATAATCCTCCTATTACACTATATGCAGTTTTCTCTTTCAACTATGATTCCTTGTATAAAAATCTTCTATTTTTCTCATAATGTTCATAGAATATAAAGGAGGAATTGATATGTTTTCTAAATTTAGTGAAGAAGCACAAAAAGTACTTGTTAGTTCCAAAAAAGAAATGCAAGAATTAAAGCATCCTTATGTTGGTAGTGAACATTTATTCCTTGCATTATTAAAAGGAAATGATGATTGTAGTAAAAAGTTAAATGAATTTGGAATAACGTATTCTAAATTTAAAGATAAATTAATTGAATTAGTAGGAATTGGAAAAGAAGAAAATCCTTGGTTTTTATATACACCGTTATTGAAAAGAGTGTTAGAAACAGCTCTTTTAGTAAGCAAAGAATCTCCAGGAGGAGAAGTAACTGTAGAACATTTACTTTTCTCTATTCTAGAAGAAGGAGAAGGAGTAGCGATAAGAGTTTTGAATAAACTGGGAATTGATGTAAATGACTTACAAGATTATTTTTCTTTGCGATTAAGTAACAAAAAGAAAAGTGGGAAAAAGAAATTATTAGTAGAAGAGTTTGGAATTGATTTAACCAAAAAAGCTATTTTAAATGAATTAGATCCTGTTGTAGGTCGTGAAAAAGAAATCAAAAGAATGATGGAAATTCTTTGTAGAAGAGGAAAAAATAATCCATTATTGATAGGAGATGCTGGGGTTGGAAAAACAGCCTTGGTAGAAGAATTAGCTAGATTAATCATACAAGATAAAGTACCGGAAAAATTAAAAAATAAACGAATTATTTCTTTATCCATTGCGTCATTAGTAGCAGGAACGAAGTATCGAGGAGAGTTTGAAGAAAGAGTTACCAAAATGTTAAAAGAATTAGAAAATAGTGATAATATTTTACTCTTTATTGATGAAGTACATACCATTATGGGAGCAGGAGGAGCTGAAGGAGCAATCGATGCAGCTAATATTTTTAAACCAGCTTTAGCTCGAGGAAAGATTCGTTTAATTGGTGCAACAACTACCGAAGAATATCAACAAACAATAGAAAAAGATAGAGCTATGGAACGAAGATTTCAAACCATCTTTATCTATGAACCCAAGGAAGAAGAAGTATACCAAATATTAGAAAAATTAAGACCAATTTATGAAAGTTACCATGAAGTAAAAATAAAAGATAACGAGTTAAAAGAAATGATTCGGTTATCTAATAAGTATATGTATGATCGAAAACAACCAGATAAAGTCATTGATTTATTAGATGAAGTTTGTTCGAAAGTATCTTTGATATCTCATAAATCTTTATCAAAATTGGAATCCTATAAAGAAGAATTAATAGAAATAAGAGAAAAGAAAAATAATCTTTTAATCAATCAAGATTTTGAAGGTGCTATGAAGATAAAACAAAAAGAAAAAGAATTACTTTCTAAAATGAATCATTTAGAATTAAGACAAGGAAAAAAGAAAAATCCACAGATGATTCGAATAGAAGATATTGCTTCCGTAATTAGTGAGAAAACGGGAATTCCTGTATATGAAATCAATAGTAGTAATGAGAAATATATGAAAGATTTAGAGAAAACTTTAAAAAGAAAAATTATTGGACAAGAAGAAGCAATCGATAATCTAGTGAGAGTAACCAAACGAATGAAATTAGGATATAAAGAGGATAACAAACCTTATTCTTATTTATTTGTGGGTCCTACTGGAGTAGGAAAAACAAAACTTGCCTTAGAATATGCTAACTTTTTATTTGGAAAAGAAAAACTGATTCGTTTTGATATGAGTGAATATCGAGATAGTAGTTCGATAACAAAAATTATTGGTTCTAACCCTGGATATGTAGGTTATGATGATGGAAAAAATAAGTTAGAAGAAATAAGAAAAAATCCTCATGCCGTAATTCTTTTAGATGAAATAGAAAAAGCCCATCCTAGTGTTTTAAACTTGTTCTTACAAATCTTAGATGAAGGAAAGATTACAGATAGTAAAGGAAATGTTATTCATTTTCATCATCATATTATCATTATGACATCTAATGTTGGTTTTCACCAAGAAGCAGTTGGATTTCTAGAAGAAGTAAATAAAGATGATAGTAAATTAAAGGAAGTTTTATCTTTAGAGTTATTAAATCGTATTCAAAAAGTAATATATTTTAGAAAATTAGAAGAATCTGATATCCGTTTCATTATCAAAAGTCAATTAATAGAAGTGAAAAAGAAATTTAAAGAGAGAAACATTTCTGTCCATATTCCAGAATCTATGGTTGATAAAATGGTAGAATTAACCAGGTATTTAGAGTTTGGTGCTAGAAAAGTAGAGCAAGTAATTGAAGAAAAAGTGGATGATGCTGTGATTGATAGTATTTTAGAAGGAAAAAGTGAAATCTATCTAGATTGTTGATAGATTTCTTTTCTCTTTCATGTTATAATTTTCTTAGAAACTAGGAGGATTATGATGGAAAATAATGAAGTTATGTATCATATTGGATTAAAAAAAGAAGATATAAAAGGTGCGAAATATGCCATATTACCAGGAGATCCTGGACGTGTTCAGAAAATAGCGGAACAGTTAGAAGAAGCTACATTTTTAATAGCAAATAGAGAGTACACGAGTTATTTAGGAAAAATCAAAGAAGAAAATGTGTTGGTGATTTCAACTGGTATGGGTGGACCATCTACTGCTATTTGTGTAGAGGAACTAGCTCAAATTGGAATCCAAAACTTTATTCGCATAGGAACAAGTGGTGGAATGCAATTAGAGGTAAATGCCGGAGATTTAGTCATCGCACAAGCTGCGATTAGACAAGAAGGAACTAGTAAAGAATATGTACCAGTTGAATATCCAGCCGTAGCAGATATTGATTTGGTAAATGCCTTAAGAGAAGCAGCTAATGAATTAGGATATCAATTTCATACCGGGGTTGTACATTGTAAAGATTCCTTTTACGGACAACACCATCCAGAAAAAATGCCTATTGGGTATGAGCTAGAGGAAAAATGGAATGCTTGGATGAAGGCTGGAGCTTTATGTAGTGAAATGGAAACTGCTTCGTTATATATTGTATCAAGTTATTTAAGAGTAAAAGCAGCAGCTATTTTATCAGTAATTTGGAATCAAGAACAGAAAAAAAGAGGATTAGAAGTGAATACTAATTTTGATACCGAAAAAGAAATAAAAGTAGCAATCAAAGCAATTGAAAAATTAATTTTAAATGAAAGATAGTTTTCTACTCGAATGATTATTTAGGGGAGAAGTATGAAAAAGAAGTTTATTATTTTCTTTGGAATCGTAGTTTTTCTTGCTTTACTTGGAGTCACTTTTTTCTATCTGAATTATTATAACTTGTTACCAAGAAAATCTTATACGGGAGAAGATTTTGGAATCTCTTATCAGAAAAGTGGTAATGATTATGATCAGGATGGAATTGATGATTATATTGAAATGTTAAATGGTGCTAGAAGGTTTGTTAGCCAAAAGCCTAGATATAAAAGTGAATATTATGATGGTGGTTATCCTCCAGAAGGTGTTGGAGTTTGTACCGATGTAGTAGCACAGGCATTTTTAGAAGCAGGTTATGATTTAAGAGAATTGGTCGATCAAGATATTCGTGAAAATAGAGAAAGTTATCCTAATATTGAAGTGGTAGATAAAAACATCGATTATCGAAGAGTTAGAAATTTAAAGATTTTTTTAGAAAGAAATGCAATCTCTTTCACAACGAATATATATGAAATTGACAAGTGGCAGGGTGGAGATATCGTTGTTTTTCCTAGTCATATTGCGATTGTTTCGGATAAGAGAAATAAAGAGGGAATTCCTTATCTGATTCATCATGGAGGGCAACCGGTTTATGAAGAAGATGTCCTCAAGCGATATGATGGAAAAGTAGTAGGACATTATCGATTTTTTATTCAAAAATAAGAGGAAAAGTAAAAAAACATTTTTATCTGTTAGTAAATTGATATTGGAATTGGTAAAATGATAAATTTTTGGAAAATTTTGATTCAGTAGGAAGAAAAAAGGAGAAAGTATGTAAAAATAGTATTTCCATGCCTTTTCTTTCTGTTTTATGCTATAATATACTTATCTTTTCAGACACAGTTTGAATATAATAGGAAAGGTGATAAAATGAAATTATACAATACTTTAACCAAACAAGTAGAAGAATTTATTCCACATGAAGAAGGAATAGTTCGTTTATATACTTGTGGCCCTACTGTTTATCATTTTGCCCATATTGGAAATTTAAGAACTTATATTTTTGAAGATATCTTAGAAAAGGGATTCCAATACCTAGGATATCAAGTAAAAAGAGTGATGAATATTACAGATGTGGGGCATTTAACTAGCGATAGTGATACGGGTGAAGATAAAATGTTACAAGGAGCAGAACGAGAAGGAAAAACTGTTTATGAGATTGCTCAATTTTATACAAATGCCTTCTTTGAAGATTGTAAGAAATTAAATATTAGAAAACCAGATGTTGTAGAACCTGCTAGTCATCATATTGATACCTATATTGAAATGATTTCTAAAATGTTAGAAGATGGTTATGCTTATTTATCCAATGGTAATGTTTATTTTGATGTAAGTAAAGCAAAAGATTATTATCAGTTATCTGGAAAAAATCCGGAAGATTTAATGGTTGGAGTTCGTGATACGGTAGAAGAAGATAAAGCAAAAAGAAATCCTGCTGATTTTGTGTTATGGTTTACAGATAGCAAGTTTAAAAATCAAGATATGAGATGGGATTCTCCTTGGGGATTAGGATATCCTGGATGGCATATTGAATGTAGTGGGATTAGTGGAAAATATTTAGGAGAGTATTTAGATATTCACTGTGGTGGTGTAGATAATATTTTTCCACATCATACGAATGAGATAGCACAAAGTGAAGCTTACTTCGGACATAAATGGTGTAACTATTGGGTTCATGGGGAACATTTAAACGATCAAACGGGAAAGATGAGTAAATCCAAAGGTGAATTTTTAACACTTTCTTTATTGCAGGAAAAAGGTTATAATCCATTAAGTTATCGTTATTTTTGTTTAGGAAGTCATTACCGTAAAGTATTAGTTTTTTCTTATGAAGCATTAGATCAAGCAGAAAATGCTTATCAAAAATTAAAGAATCGAATTCGTAAATTAGATCGAACACCAGATTTACATGAAGAAAAAATTGATTATTACCAAGATAAAATGAAAGAAGCAATCTCTAATGATCTCAATACTTCTAGTATGCTAACTCTTGTTTATGATGTTTTAAAAGATGAAGAATTAACCGACTTTACCAAACTTTATTTAATAGAAGACTTTGATAAAGTATTATCTTTAAATTTAATAGAAGAAGAGATTGAAGTAGATCAAGAATTAGAAAGTTATATTTTAGAAAAAATAGAAGAAAGAAATCAAGCAAAAAAGGATAAAAATTATGCTTTAGCAGATGCTATTAGAGAAGAATTATTAAAAAAAGGAATTCGTTTAGTAGATTCGAAAGAGAAAACTACTTATGAAATATTATAGGAGATGGTTATTTGGAATATCAATTATATAATACCTTTGGGTATTTGTTAGTAATCATTGCTGGAGTAATTACGATTGCAGCAGAGTATTTGGTACAAAGTCGATATCAAACTTATCAAAAAGGAAGTATCAAAAAGAAATTAACAGGACAGGAAGTTGCTAGAATCATCTTAGATAAGCATGGATTAAATGACGTCTATGTTACCGAAGTACAAGGAAATTTAACAGATCACTATGATCCGAATCGAAGAGTAGTTAGATTATCGACTGCTGTTTTTCATGGAGATAGTATTGCTTCTATTTCTGTTGCTGCTCATGAATGTGGCCATGCTGTGCAACATAAAGAGGGTTATGTATTTATTAAAATCCGTGGTTTTATCTTTCCTTTTGTTAGTTTTGCTTCTAGGTTTGGTTATTTAGCAATTATGATTGGTTTTCTTTTTGGAGCAATGGATTTTGCTTGGGCAGGAGTTGGATTACTATTAGTCATTTTACTGTTTCAATTAGTAACCCTGCCAGTAGAATTTGATGCTTCCAAAAGAGCATTAAAAGAAATTCAAGAAGAAAAAATCGTAACCAGTGAGGAACTAGAAGGAAGTAAAAAAATGTTAATAGCAGCAGCACTCACTTATGTGGCAGGACTTGCTACAACGATTTTAGAAATACTAAGGTTTGTTTTATTAATTATTGCGAGAGATGATAGGGACTAAGGTTCCTATTTTTTGTTTATCAAAATTGTGTTATGATAGAAACAAGAGGTGGAAAGATGAATATATTAGAAATGAATGTGTTAGTTCTAGCTTATCTAGGGGATACCATTTATGAGGATTATGTAAGAAAACATCTCATTTTATCCGGTATTGGAAATGTAAAGGACTTACAAATAGCCTCTATTTCTTATGTAAGCGCAAAAGCCCAAGCTAAATTTTTAATGAATATGATGGAGGCATCTTTTTTCACAGAAGAAGAACTGCATATCATTATGCGAGCTAGAAATTATAAAAGTAATGCTCACCCTAAAAACTGTGATATTATGACTTATAAATATGCAACAGGTTTAGAAGCTTTGATTGGAGCATTAGAGTTATCGGAAAAGAAAGAAAGAATTGCAGAAATCATGTCTGTAATATTAGAGGGAAAAACATTATGTTGATTTATGGTAGAAATGTAAGTTTAGAATATTTGAAAAAAAATGAAAAAGTACGAAAAATCTATTTACAGAAAGGTTTTCAT
Organism: uncultured Bacilli bacterium; assembly: GCA_947632565.1. Taxonomy (GTDB): domain Bacteria; phylum Bacillota_I; class Bacilli_A; order RF39; family UBA660; genus Alloscybalousia. The sequence continues at coordinate 54,901 of CANRPT010000004.1, forward strand.
GATCAAAATTTAATTTCTCTTATTGGAAAATTAAAAATCCCAGTTGTTTATCAGGACAAAATTGAATTAGACCAACTTGCAAATGGAAACCACCAAGGTATAATTTTAGATGTGGCGGATTTTAGTTATACAGATTATCACGAATTTATCCAAGAAGAAGATAGTTTTGTACTAATATTAGATCATCTAGAAGATCCTCATAATCTAGGAGCAATTATTCGTACGAGTGAAGCAGCAGGAGTATCAGGGATTATTCTTCCGAAGGATAGAAGTGTTAGTATCAATGCAACGGTAATAAAAACGAGTGCAGGAGCAATTACCAATATTCCCATTGCGATGGTAACAAACCTAAGTCAAACCATAGAAGATTTAAAGAAAAATGGTTTTTGGATTGTTGGAACAGCTTTAGAAGATAGCATCGATTATCGTGAAATTGACTATTCTGGAAAAATAGCTTTGGTAATTGGTAATGAAGGAAAAGGTATTTCTAAAATTGTACGTTCTTCTTGTGACTTTGTAGCTAAAATTCCCATGTATGGAAAAATAAATAGTCTAAACGCATCCGTTGCTAGTGGTATTATGATTTATGAGGTGGTTAGACAGAAAAGAAGGTAAAAAATGGGAAAATATAAAGATTTAAACGATTATGAAGTAATGTATATGATTCAAGAAAATGATGAGGAAGCAAAAGACATTTTGTTTCAAAAATATCGCCCTATTATAGTTGCATTTGCGAAAAAGAATTTAGAGACTGCAAAGAAATACGGATTAGAGTTGGATGATTTAATACAAGAAGGTTATTTAGGACTTTATGGAGCAATCAAGAATTATAAGACGGAAGAAGGAACTACCTTTTACACTTATGCTAATGTTTCTATTCGAAGCAAAATTTTAAATTGTGTGCTAAGAAAGAGCATTGAAAAAAGAAATATTTTATCACCACTCAGTTTATCAGAAACAATTTCTACTGAGAATGATATATCTCTAATGGATGTTTTAGAGGATAAAAATGCATTGTTACCACATTTAGTAATAGAAGAAAATGATTTATCTAATCAAATAAAAGAATTTATGCTTTCCTTAGAATTTCCTGGATCACTAATTTTTGAATTAAAACTAAACGGCTTTGCTATGAATGATATTGTTTGTTTGTTAGATTTATCCTATAAAACAGTTTCCAACAATTTATATCATATGCGAAAAGAATTCAAAACTTATCTTTTAGGAGATTGTAAAAAAGAATTTTGATGTTATAATGATAATAGGGTGATGCTATGAGGAATCAATTATCATTAATCGATATGAATTTTCAAAATTTACCTTATTTTGAAAAAAGAGTAGCCTTTGCTTTGATGGATATTACTTTGAAGAAATTGCATGATAAGAATATGATGGTAACTAGTTTTGAACCAAGTAAGGTATATTATCAAGATGGCGTCTATTTTTTTGAAAGTGTTGTTCCAATTACGAATTATTATGCTAGTAATAAAGAAGAAGCAATTCTACGTGATTTATTAGGACTTTCTCGATTAGCTTTTTGTTCTTATTTACCAAATTATTCTTTACAAAATGGTCTTTTAAGTTTAGAAGTGATTAGTAATCATTTTCAAGATTTTTCTAATATTTTTCCAGAAGAAGATAAACGATACTATCAATCAATCCTAGTAGATGGTTACCAGAAAAGGAAATTACCAGAAGTACCATATTACTATGAATACATGGCTAAATTAAATCAAACTGGTTCTTCCAAAGCAACTAATTTGGCCTATGTAAAAGCAACCGAAGCAGGGAAAGCATTTACAGATAAGGAAGAAGCTGCATTTGGTAATACTTTCTTTTTCTTAAGTGTTGTTGCTTCTCTTACGATATTACTATTTGGTGTGGTCGTTTATTTTTGGATAAATTTCTCATAAATAGTTGACTTTCAATCCTTTTTGTGTTAGTTTAATATTAAACACGAAAGGGTGTTTTTATTTTGACAAAAAGGTTAGGTGGGAATATGGCTAAAATTGTGAAAGACACAAGAGAAGTTATGAATGTTGAAGAGGAGTTAAAAAAGTTAGAAACTACAAAAAAAGATTCTAAGAAAAGACAAGAAAAGAAAGAAGAAAAATCAAAAAAGAAGGAATCTAAAAAAACAAACAAAAAAAATAAGAAAAAGGAAAAGAAGAAATCAGGAATTTTTAATTATTTTAAAAGTATAAAAAGTGAGATTTCAAAAGTAAAATGGCCTTCTAAAAAAGATATGATTAAATATTCTATTGCAACCATTGTATTTATTATATTCTTTGCAATATTTTTCTACTGTATTGATTTAGTAATTGCAATTATTAAGGAGGCTGTAAAGAATGGATAAACAATGGTATGTTGTGAATACCTATTCAGGACACGAAAATAAAGTAAAAGAAAAGTTAGAAATGCGTGCCGAAAGTATGGATATGAAAGATAATATCTTTCGCGTCATTGTTCCAGAACAAAAAGTAATTGAAGAAAAAGATGGAGTAACGAAAGAAAAAATTAAGAAATTATTCCCTGGTTATATTTTGGTTGAAATGGTTATGAGTGATGAGGCCTGGTATGTGGTTCGTAATACTCCAGGTGTAACAGGATTTATTGGTTCAAGTGGAAAAGGAGCAAAACCGACTCCACTACAACCTTATGAGGTAGATAACATTTTAAATAGTATGGGAATGAGTAGAATTGATGTGAATAAAGAATTAGAAGTAGGAAGTAAGGTAAAGATTATTTCTGGACCATTCTCAGGTATGCTTGGTGTGATTGATTCCGTTGATGTAGCAAGTCAGAAGATTATGTTACTCGTAGATTTATTTGGACAAGAGACTTCTGTTGAAGTAGGAATGTCTGAAATTGAAACAGTATAACATATATAAATATGTTAGGAGAGAATAGATATGTACCACTATAATTTTAAAGAGAATGAGGAATCCTTAATCAAAGAAGCAACTAATGTGAATGTTAAAATTGAGAAAGAATATTATCAAGTTAATTTTGTTTTAACAGAAAAAAACTTACTAGTTTTTTATGATAGGAATCGAGGAAGTGCTTTAAGAGGACGCGGTGTTCAGGTATTACCAGATTATGAATTATTATTTCAAATATCTTTAAAGGAACTAACATACAATGTAGAAGATCAAAATTTTATTCTGTTGATAAATAATGAGAAAGTTAACTGTTATGATTTTAATCTCGAAGAGTTTACCCAATAAAAAAATAGCATATTTTTTGAGTTCCGGTAAAAAATAGGAACAAAAGAAAAAAATGAATTTGTTTTATCCACAAATTCATTTTTTTGTGC
>CANRPT010000005.1 GCA_947632565.1 uncultured Bacilli bacterium
GAATGGAAAGAAAAATTAGAATTGTTCTTAAAATTAAATGAATATAACATTTTGAAAGATAATGGTAAAATTACAAGAGAAATAGCAGATAAATTAGCACTTGACGAATATGAAAAATACAGAGTTGTACAAGATCAAAAATATATATCTGATTTTGATGAACTATTAATTGAAACACACAGTATTGAATCGTCAGAATAAAAACGGATAATGTAATGATGAAAAAATAAATTTGTCTCTTTATATAAAATTCACAATTTTAAAAATATGAGAATTATTTCTCGTATTTTTTTGATGTGGTGTATTTATACTTTTTTGTATCATAAAATGACATTGTTGAAATAAGGTGTTACTCATGAAGAAAAAAATTATATCTTTGTTTTTAGTAGTAATCATTGTTCTTGTTATAGGAACGACCGTTGTAATAAAAAACAAGGAACAAGATACAAATCAAAAACCAAATGAAAATGATTCTAATACAGAAGGTGGATATATTGATGCAACAGATAAAAATGAAAATGGCTTTCAAATTGATTTAGTATATCACTCCCCTAGTAATAGAGAAATTCATTATAGTGCATATATTCCAACTAACATTGATAGTTTAGAAGAAGTACCTTTATATATAACCCTACCTGGCTATGAAGGATTGTACTTTCAAGGTGTAGGAATTAATTTAAGATATGAAGATTTTGCTTATACAGCCAAAGAGTTAAATCCTAATATGATAATACTTGCTCCCCAATTAGATGATTGGCAAAAACAGTCTGCCGAAGATACGATTGAACTTACAGAATATTATCAAGAGAATTATAGTATTAGTAATACTTAGTATTTTAAAAGAAAGAAGGAAAATTTATGGAAAAGCAAGAATTTGATAAATTAAATGTATTTGGACTAGGACAACCAAATGATGCTTTTGCTAAATATTTTAGTGGACAAAGTTATATTAATATGTTAGCTAAAACAGATAATGGTATAGGTTTTATGAATGTAACTTTTGAACCTGGATGCAGAAATAATTGGCATATTCATAAATCTAAATCAGGTGGAGGACAAGTTTTAATTTGCACAGCAGGATATGGATATTATCAAGAAGATGGAAAAGAAGTACAAAAACTATCTCCAGGTGATATTGTAGTAATCCCTGCAAATGTAAAACATTGGCATGGAGCAAGACCTGATTCTTGGTTTAGTCATATTGCAGTAGAAATACCAGGTGAAGAAACTAAGAATGTTTGGTTAGAATCTGTATCTAATGAAGAATATAGAAAATTAATAAAGTAAATTGTAAGCGAACAATTCATATAGAAAACCTGATTTTTCTTTGATATAATAATATTGAAAAATGTTTGGAGGATAAGAAATGACAGATTTTCAAAAAATTAAAGATTATTATTCTAAATTTAATGAGACAGATAGATTATTTAATGATAATAGTGGAAAATTAGAATATGAAATGACAAAAAGTATATTACAAAAGCATTTACCTAAAAAGGCTAAAATCTTAGATTTAGGAGGAGGTGCTGGAGTATATAGCTTCTTTTTAGCAGAATTAGGATATGATGTTTATCTTGCTGATTTATCGGAAAATTTAATACAACAAGCTATAGCACAAAATTCTAGGAAAGAAAAGAAAATAATATCTTGTGATGTAGTTAATGCTTTAGACTTATCTATATATAACAATGAGCAATTTGATGTTGTGTTATTATTTGGACCACTTTATCATCTTTTAAAAAAAGAAGAAAGATTGCAATGCTTAAGTGAAGTAAATAGAGTTTTAAAAAGTGATGGCATGATTTTTGCAAGTTTTATTCCATATTTATCAGGAAGTATCGCAATTATAGATAGATACTTTAGACATCCCGAACAAGTCGATATAAATAATCTTGATAAAGTGTTTAAAACGGGAGAATTTAATAATTTGTCTCGTGAAGGTTTTCAAGAAGGATATTATCCAACTGTTAATGAAATAGAAAATTTATTTGAAAAGTGTAATTTTAATACTTTAGAAATTAGATCTATAAGGGGCATTGGATATGAAAAAGAAAATAATATATATAATATAAAAGATGATAAAATGTTTCATAAAATAATGGATTTAATAGAAGAAACATCTACAAAGCCAGAAATTATAGAAATGTGTGGTCATGCAATATACATTGGAAAAAAGTAATTTAATGAATTATAATTTGAAATAGATGATAGGAAATCAAGAAAAAGGAAGAAAACTTTATTGTGTCATTTGACCAAGAAAATTTGGTTTAGTCATATTGTTGTAGAAGTACCAGGTGAGGAAACTAAGAATGTTTGGTTAGAATTTGTATCTAATAAAGAATATGGAAAAGAAAATAATGCTTGATCATAAGATTTCTTGAAATTTAGTTGATGGAAAAACACAAAAATTGATACACAAGTAGTAAAAAATAAAAGGCAGATAGATTATTAATTTCTATCTGCTTTTTTTTCAATAAAGATAATGATTTCATACATGAAATAAGAAACAATACCAAGTAATACCACTGAAGTAATCACTAAATTGATATTAAATACCTGGGAACCATACATAATTAAATATCCTAATCCCTTTTTAGATACTAATAATTCACCCATGATTACTCCGATTAAAGACATACTAATATTTACTTTTAGACAATTTATCAGATTATTTTTATTACTAGGAACAATTAATTTTAGGAAAATTTGGTACTTCTTTGCATTAAAAGAACGAAGAAGTGTAATCAAATAATGATCGGTAGAAATGAAACCTTGATAAATATTGATAATGGTAATAAAAGTAGAAATCATGAGTGCCATAAAGATAATCGAATTCATGTTAGCACCAACCCAGATAATGATTAAAGGACCAAGTGCTACTTTGGGTAAAGAATTTAAAACAGTAAGATAAGGATCTATAATTTTAGCTATTGTTTTATTCCACCAAAGAATGGTAGCGATTAGAAAACCAATGACAGAAGCTAAGATGAAACTAAGAAGCGTTTCATAGACAGTAATTCCTACATGACTCCATAATTGATTTTGTTTTGCTAAAGAAAGAAAAGTTTGAAATACTTTGGTAGGACTACTCGATAAAAACGTATTAATCATTCCACATCTAGAAGCAAATTCCCAGAAAATGAGAAAAATAACGATGATTAAAATTTGACAAGTCATTACTAGAAGACGATTTCTTTTTCTTTTTTTTAAAAACTCTTTGTGTTCTAAACTATAAGTGGACATCTAAATCCCTCCAAATCTGGTCATAATAAATATTAAATTCTTTACATCTTCTATTTTTCATAGGAGTGGATTTATTGGCAAAATGAATTTCGTAAATTTTTTTCACTGTAGCAGGTCTTTTGGTTAAAACTACTACTCGATCTGATAAAGAAATCGCTTCTGCTAAATCATGAGTGACTAAAATAGCTGTTTTTCCTTCTTTTTTAATAATTTGATAAACATCATCCGATAAAGCTAATCTAGTTTGGTAATCCAAAGCAGAAAAAGGTTCATCTAAAAGAAGAATATCAGGATTGATGGCAAGAGTACGGATTAAAGCAACTCTTTGTCTCATTCCTCCTGATAGGGAGTCTGGATATTTATTCATAAACTCTCCTAATCCATAGGTATTTAATAGTCTAATTACTCGATTTTTGGTTTCTTCATTTAAAGTATGATTAATTTCTAAGCCGATTAAACAATTTTCAAGAATAGTCTTCCAAGGAAATAATGCATCTTTTTGTAGCATATAACCCAGTGTTACATTTTCTTTTTGAAAAGAAATGGTTCCATCTGATTTACTTTCCAAATTGGATAGGATAGAAAGCAAACTGGTTTTTCCACATCCAGAAGGTCCTACGATAGCCACTAATTCTTTTTCATAAATATCTAAATGAATATCTTCAATTGCACATACTTCACCATCTATATCATGATAGATTTTCTTTAAGTTTTGAATCCTTAAAATAGGTTTCATCATTTAATCCTTGATATAAATTAAATCTTCATATTTGACTGTTTGATCTAATTCATTAGCAGCTTGCATGATTTCTTGTAAGTGATAAAATGATTCCTTACTGAAAGTAGTTGTAGTAGGCCAAGCATCTACACTTCGATAACGATTCACAACACCCTTTAAATCATTTAACGAAGTATCTGGGAAGAAATCTAAGATAGCACTTGCCACTTTTTCATCAGAATTATTATGTACAAAGTCAAGTCCTTTTTGAATCGCTCTTGTAAATTTGTCAATAATATCGGGATGTTTTTCAAGATAACTAATTCTAGCACTATAAGAAGTATAAGGAACAACTCCTCCTAATTCTCCAATAGAAGCAACAACATAGCCAAATCCTTGCTGTTCTATTTGTAGAGCATTTGGTTCAAATAGTGTTACAAAGTCTCCTTGACCTCCAATAAAGGCACCACCCATTGCTGCAAAAGCAACACTAGTATCAATCTCTAAATCATTAACGGGATCAATTCCATTTTGACGAAGTGCCCATTCAAAAGTCATTTCTGGCATTCCACCTTGTCTACCACCAATGACACTCTTTCCTTTTAAATTTTCTAAGGTAAAGTTCTCTATTTTTTGACGTGATACTAAGAAACTTCCATCTTTTTGCGTTAGTTGAGCAAAAGTTTTTAAGTAATCTTTTTCTCCTTGATTATAAACATAGATACAAGCTTCACTACCAGAAAAACCAATATCTACATCACCAGATAGTACACTAGCTGTTACTTTGTCTGCTCCCGATGCTAGAATCAGTTCCACATCAAGTCCTTCTTCTTCAAAGAATCCTTGACTGATTGCAGCATATTGTGGGGCATAAAAAACCGTATGAGCTACTTCTGCAACTCGAACTTTCGTTAAATCTTTTTTATCATCTTGATTATTTTTATTGAGATCTAATATAAAGATTAGAAATATCAAAATGATTACAGCAATACAAACAACTGAATAAATAATTTTTTTCATATATCCTCCTTTACTAATTTATTATATGAAGAATGTTTGGAAGTGTTATTGAGAAAAAATAGGGAATGTTTTGAAAAATTTAAAACGTAAAAATATGTAAAACGACATTTTTCGACTGTACAATCGTTTATTATCTATAGTATAATAAACTCAGGATAGAGTAAGAAAGGAAGAATCGATATGGAAGAAAAAGAAGTTTTACTAAGTGAAGAAGAAGAAGCATCTAATGTCAATAATGAAAAAGGTTTTTCAATGACTTACAACCTTACCTTAGTAAGTGCAGTAGCTACTGTAGCTATGTTTGTAGTAGGAACTGCTTTGTATTTAACAATCGTAACTGGATAGGGCTTCAAAAGTCCTTTTATTTTTGTAAAAATCTGTTTTCTCTCTTTTCAAAAAATTAAGACCTATTGTATAATAAATATAGGGAGTAGATAACATGATAGATCTTACTAATTTTAATGAAAATCAAAAAGAAGCTGTGTTTACTACGGAAGGACCTCTGTTGGTATTAGCAGGAGCAGGAAGTGGAAAAACCAAAGTATTAACGACTAGAATTGCTTACTTAATTCAAGAAAAAAATATCAGTCCTTATCATATTTTAGCTATTACTTTTACCAATAAAGCAGCAAAAGAAATGCAAGAAAGGGTCATTCGATTGATTGGAGAACAAGCTAAAAATATTCAAGTATCTACATTTCATTCCTTTGGGTTAAAAGTGTTGAGAGAAAATTACGATTTACTAGGATATGAAAGAAATTTTGTCATTATGGATAGTGATGATTCCCTTACGGTTGTGAAGAAAATTTTAAAAGATATGGGGCTAGATCCTAAACAATATAATCCTCATGCAATTCGCAATCAAATTAGTAATTGTAAGAATGAATTAATGATGCCGAAACAATATGAAATTTATGCAACCACCCAATTTGAAAAAGTAGTATTAGAAGTTTATGAAAAGTATGAACAGAAATTAAAGACGAATAATTCCGTTGATTTTGATGATTTGATGATTTTACCCATTCGTTTGTTTAAAGAACATGAAGAGGTATTAGATCATTATCAAGAAAGATTTCGTTATATTTTAATTGATGAATATCAAGATACCAATGAAGCTCAATATGTGTTAAGCAAATTACTTGCTTCTAAATATCGTAATGTTTGTGTGGTAGGAGATGAAAATCAATCGATTTATTCTTTTCGAGGAGCAAACTATCGCAATATTTTAAATTTTGAAAAAGATTATCCAGAAGCGAAAACCATTAAATTAGAACAAAATTATCGTTCCACTCAAAATATTTTAAATGCTGCTAATCAAGTGATTCAGAATAATCAAAGTAGGAAAGATAAGAATTTATGGAGCGATAGAGGAAATGGAGAAAAAATTACTTATTATCGCAGTAATGATGAGAAAGAAGAAGCTCGTTATGTAGCAACCACGATTCAAGAATTAATCCAGGCAGGAAAGAATCCAGATGATATAGCGGTTTTATATCGTACGAATGCACAATCTCGTAATGTAGAAGAAGAAATGCTAAAAGTTAATATTCCTTATCGAGTAGTGGGAAGCTTTTACTTCTATGCCAGAAAAGAAATTAAAGATTTAATGTCTTATCTTCGATTAATTCATAATGAAAAAGATAATGTTTCTCTCTTAAGAGTGATTAATACACCGAAACGTGGGATTGGTTTAAAAACCATTTCTAATTTAACCACTTTGGCAGATATGGAAGGAAAAAGTATTTATGAAGTCATTACATCAGGAAAAGAATTAGAATTTAAAAAGACCATCGAAGATTTAAAACGGGTTTCTGAGAAGATTACTTTAACAGAGTTAGTAGATAAAATATTAGATACAACGGGAATGAGACAGGAATTAGAAAGTGAAAAAACACTAGAAGCAGATATTCGTTTAGAAAACTTGGAAGAATTTAAATCCATTACGAAGGCTTTTGAAGATCGAGATGGAGTGATTTCCTTAGAAGATTTCTTGTTTGAAGTCAGTTTAGTAAGTGATCGAGAAGAATATCAAGATAGTAAAGATAAAGTAAGTTTAATGACTGTACATTCGGTGAAAGGTTTAGAGTATGATACGGTATTTGTGATTGGATTAGAAGAAGGAATCTTTCCCCATATGAACTCTTTAATGGATAATCAAGAGTTAGAAGAAGAAAGAAGGCTTGCTTATGTTGCGATTACGAGAGCAAAAGAAAAACTCTATTTGGTAAATGCTAGAAGAAGAATGTTATATGGAAAAGATCAGATTAATCCACCTAGTCGATTTATTAGTGAAATCAGTCCTGATTTAATGGATATGAATCAAAAACCAGTGGAGAAAGAAATAACGATAGAGAAAAAGGAAAATTATTATACGGAAGAAATAGATTGGCAAGTAGGAGATTATGCATATCATGATATATTTGGGGCAGGAAGAGTAGTAGAAGTAAACAATACTTTTGTTAGTATTGCCTTTAAAAGTCCTCATGGTATCAAAAAACTGATGAAAAATCATAAAAGTTTAAAAAAAGTGACTTCTTAGGATTTCATAACAATCCATAAAATATAAAATTAGTATAAAAAAGGTGGTATAGTAAAATGAAAATGATGGAAGATGCTATCAGAGATTTATCATATGGAAACAAATTGGTAGTGAGTAGAGATTTTATTTCTCCCCAAGTCACTTCTTATAGCAGTTGTTTATTGCATTATGATGGAAAAATTTGTAAAGAGGCTACTGCTATCGAATTAGGAAATTTTTTAGAAGCAATTCCTTTTATTAAGCAACAGTTAGATCAAGGATATTTTTATCAAATTAGTTATATTAAACATATCGATAAATATCAAAGTTCTATCATGAGGTTGAAACATTATGGTTGTCAAAAAGAATATACGAATGAAATTATTAACAATTTATCTATTATGGAATCTAAATTTTTAGATAGTATGATAGAATTAGAAGAGAAGATTGCTCGTACTATGAGTCCAAAGAAGGAACTTCAAAAAGTAAAAATAGCTTCTTAGTAGGAAAGGATTTTATGAAAACAATTTATAGTGTTACAGAAGATTTAAAACAAGGATACCAATTATGGATTATCCAGGAAGAAGAAAAGATTGGAAAATTATTATCTGATAGTGATTTGGATTTTTCTCATGGTGAAGATGTTGAGATTTTCTTTTTTGAAGAAGATTATCCGAATATTTCACATATGATTGAAAATCCAGATTATGCTTGTCGGGTAAAATTTGATTCTAATTTAGAATTATTTCAAATCGGAATCATGCGAAAAAAACAAGAGGAAACGGGAAAAATCATTTGGGAAGAAATTTCATCTTTAACGAATTATCATTTTCATTTCGCAGAAGGTTTATTAGATTTAGAAGATGCATTCTTAACTTATGAGGAAGAAAAGAATCCGTTTCAAAAATAGAAAAGAGGAAAAATATGAAAAATAATCATTTTACATTATTAATTATGGCAGCAGGAATGGGAAGTAGATTTGGAGGATTAAAACAGATTGAACCAATTGGACCAAATGGGGAATTTATTATTGATTATTCTATCTATGATGCGATTCAAGCTGGATTTGATAAAGTAGTTTTTATTATTAAGGAAGAAAATTATGACATTTTTCGAGAAACTATCGGAAAGCGTGTAGAAGATAAAATTTCGGTAGAATATGTATTTCAAAAGCTAGAGGATTTACCAGCTGGATATGAAAAACCAAAAGAAAGAGTAAAACCTTGGGGAACCGCACATGCTATTTTATCCGCTAAGGATAAAATTCATGAACCATTTGCAGTTATTAATGCAGATGATTTTTATGGAAGAGATGCTTATTTTGTGATCCGCAAGTTCTTACAAGAAAATCAGGATGATCATATTTATGGAATGGTTGGTTACCAAGTAAAAAATACATTAACACAGAATGGTTCTGTTAAAAGAGGAATCTGTAAGTTAAAGGGAGAATTTTTGGAAGAAATGGTGGAAAGTAGTGTTATCGAGGAAAATGGAGTAATTACAGCCTCTCCTTTGGATGGTAGTAGTTCTTTTCCAGTTACCGAAGATACTTGTGTCTCTATGAATATGCTAGGATTTTTCCCAAGTCTGTTTGCTTATATTGAACAGAAATTTCCAGTCTTTTTAGAAAAAAACAAAGAAAACTTATTAAAGTGTGAATATTTAATTCCAGATGTTTTAACAGAAGCACAGTTAGAAGGAGTTGCCAAAACGAAAGTTTTACCTACCACTGCGAAATGGGAAGGGGTTACGTATTTAGAAGATAAAGAGGGAGTTGTCAAAGCTATTCAAAAATTAGTGGATGAACATGTTTATCCACAAGATTTGTGGATAAAATAAAAAAAAGAAAAGATTCCTGTTGAATTTTTTCTTTTGCCACATTCTAGTTTTCGAGGGAGTGTTATTATGAAATCAGAAAATGGAGTAATTCAATTAGATTTTGTATTGCAAGAAATAGATGTTTCATCGTTACAGGATTCGATACAGAAAATATCTAGAATTGGAGGAACTTCTTTTTCTTTTCCCTATCAAAATAAACTTTATTTTTATAAAGATAGTACGGATCATCCTCTTTTAGCTGTCAATGAAGTCATTGCTTCCTATTTAGCAAAAGATTTTCAACTTCCTTTTGTAGAGTATCAACTAGCTCAATACCATCATCAATTAGGAGTACTTTCTCAAGATTTTAGAAAACCAGATACTACGATAATAATGGGAACTGATATTTTGATGAATTTTTGGAAGACCGATTATTTGGATACTTTTCAGAAAAATTATTTAGAAGGAATTTGGGCTGCTTTGGAAAATTATTGTAGCCATTATCCTAATCGAAGGGAATTGGTAAAAAAATTGATGCAGCAACTGATTCATATTTTTTTATTTGATATCTTAATTCGAAATAATGATCGTTTTTCTGAAAATTGGTTTTTAGAAGTGGGAAAAGAGGATATCAATATAGGACCCGTTTTTGATAATGAAAGAATGTTATCCAAAGAAAGTGATTCTTTGGGATATTATGTGCAACTAACGACTTGGGAAACAAAAGAAGGACAGCAAAATATTTGGCAAGCCATTCAAGATTTCCAAAATGTGAGTAGTCAAGAGTATACGAAACTATTACAGGATAAGTTATGGATTATTAGTCGTCAAAATATTCTTTCTATTTTTGATAGAATGCAAAAAGAAATGGACTATGAAATTCCAAATGATTGGAAAAATTATTATTTGGTAGCATTTGAAAATCATCAACACGAAATTGAAAAAATATTAGAACAAGAAAGAAAAGAGGATTCCTATGAAAGAAAGAATGGATGAGTTAGTAGAAATATTAAATGAAGCAAACTATCGTTATCATGTCTTAGATCAGCCAACGATTACCGATCAAGAATTTGATAAATTATTAAGGGAATTATTTATTTTAGAAGAAAAATATCCAGAGTTCGTGCGAAGTGATTCTCCCACTCATCGTGTAGGAGGAACGGTTTTAAAAGAATTTCAAAAGGTAACTCATAAAATTCCGATGATGTCTTTGGGAAATGTTTTTAATGAGGAAGAAATTAGACAATTTGATAGTAGAATCCAAAAAGAAGGAATTCATCCTCAATATGTTTGTGAGTTAAAAATTGATGGCTTAAGTGTTTCTCTTCATTATGAAAAGGGAAAATTAATTACAGCAGCTACTCGTGGGGATGGAATTACGGGAGAAGATATTACGAATAATGTAAAAACCATTAAAACCGTTCCTCTTACGATTCAAGAGCCAATTGATATAGAAGTTCGTGGGGAAATTTACATGAGTAAAGAAACCTTAAAGAAAATTAATCAAGAAAGAGCAGCTCAAAATCAACCTCTTTTACAGAATTGTAGGAATGCAGCAGCTGGTTCGATTCGTCAATTAGATTCTAAAATTGCTGCCTCCAGAAACTTAGATTGTTGGATTTATCATTTGCCAAATCCAGAAGATTATGGAATTAAAACTCATTGGGAAGCACTACAATTTATGAAAAAATTGGGATTTAAAACCAATCCGAATAATCTATTAGTCACCGATGTAGAAGGAATTTTAACATATATTTCTAATAAGGGAAAAGAAAGGGCTAGTCTAGCTTATGATATCGATGGTGTTGTTGTAAAAGTTAATCGTATTGAAGAACAACAGAAATTAGGATTTACCGCCCATCATCCGAAATGGGCAACTGCTTATAAATTTCCAGCAGAAGAAGTATTAACGAAATTGAAAGATATTATTTTTACCGTAGGAAGAACCGGTCAAATTACTCCGAATGCTGTTTTAGAGCCAGTGATTGTGGCAGGAAGTACTATCTCTCGTGCTACCTTACATAATGAGGATTATGTAAGAGCGAAAGATTTAAAAATTGGGGATATTGTATCCATTCATAAAGCAGGTGATGTAATTCCGGAAATTGGAGAAGTCAAAAAAGAAAGAAGAACGGGAAAAGAAAAAGATTTTGAAATGATTCATACTTGTCCGATGTGTGGAGAATTTATTTATAAAAAAGAAGGACAAGTTGATTATTTTTGTATGAATCCTCATTGTCCTGCTAGAAATATGGAAGGATTGTGTCACTTTGTTTCTAGAAAAGCAATGAATATTGATGGGTTAGGAGATAAAATTATTGAAGATTTTTATAATTTAAAATATATTCAAGAAATTCCAGATATCTATCATTTAGATCATTATAAAGATAAATTAACTTCTTTAGAGGGATATGGACAAAAGTCCATTGATCATTTATTAACGGCTATTGAAAATAGTAAAAAGAATTCTTTGGAAAGACTTTTGTTTGGACTAGGAATTCCCAATGTTGGAGAAAAAACTTCTAAAGTATTGGCGATGCATTATGAAACTTTAGAGAATTTAAGAAATGCTAGTTTTGATGAACTGAATCAAATTTCCGATATTGGAGAAATTATTGCGAAAAGTATTGTCGATTTTTTTGCCAAGGAAAAAAACCAAAAGATGATTGAACAGTTAAAGAATTTAGGAGTCAATATGACTTATACGGGTCCTAAAGTACAAGACAATGAGAATTTCTATCAAAAAACATTTGTGATTACGGGAACTCTTACGAAATATACGAGGGAGGAAGTAGAGGAAAAGATTGAATTATTAGGTGGAAAAACTTCTTCTTCTGTTAGTAAAAAAACAACGGCTGTTATTGTAGGAGAAAATCCAGGAAGTAAGTATGAAAAAGCAATCCAACTTCATATTCCTATTTGGAGTGAGGAGGAACTAGAAGAAAAATTTGAGGAGTAGAAATGGATGATTATAAAATAGTGATTATTTATGGAAAAGATGATGAGAAAAATCATACCAAAGATGGCATGATCCATTATTATGGGAAGGTTTGTGATGATTATTTTCATAATGTCTATTTATTAAACTATACAAAAGAATATTATCCAGATACTCCGATTTTTCAAAGTCTTAATCCAAGACATCCCAAAGAAATCGTTGCTTATTTTTTAGTAAGGATGGGGCATATTGTGTTTTTTAATACGACCAAATATGATGAGAAAAATTTTAAAAGGTATGGGAAACTGGGACTACTTATGTTACCAGATGTTTTAACCGAAAAGCAACAAGCTGCCTTAATCCAATTTTCTCAAAATATTTCAGATTTTCAAATTTTAATTAGTTATGGCTTAAAAATTGAAAATGGTTTACTAGATTCTAATAGTTATCAATCCGTTTGTCATGAAACACCAGAGGAAATGATTCGAAATTACTTGACGCAAAAAGAAAAGAATGTAAAAAAATAAAAAAGAGAACTTCAAATAAACAAAATAAAAAAATGTGTTATAATAATACATAGTTATTTGGTATAATACTATGTATTATTTTTAAGTGGAGGAAAGTATGAATAAATTATCAAAAGAAGAAGTACTACATGTTAGTCATTTAGCTAGAATTGGAGTAACGGATGAAGAAATTGAAAATTATCAAATTACTTTAAAACAGTTATTAGATGATGTAGATAAAATTAAAGATATTTCAGTAAATCAAGGAGAATTATTAGTAACTCCTGTAGAACATGAAGCTATTTTAAGAAATGATTCTGATTCTAATCAAATAGAGTTTGAAGAAGTAAAAAAGAATATTCCAGCAACTGTTGGTAATTTTGTAGAGGTTCCGGTGATGGTAAATGAATAAATATTTAGATCTTAGTATCCAAGAAATTCACAAATTATTATTAGAAAAAAAGATTACTCCTCTTGATTTAGTAGAAGAAGCTTATCAAAGAATAGAGGAAAAAGCAAGTCTCAATAGTTTTATTACGTTAAATCAAAGCGAAGCTATCTCCTATGCCAAACAATTAGGAGAAGAAGAAGTCGAAAAAGACAATTTATTATGGGGAATTCCAATTGCAATTAAAGATAATATTTCTACTAAAGGGATTCGAACTACTTGTGCATCTAAAATGTTAGAAAATTATGTTCCGATTTATGATGCTACCGTTATTGAAAAAATCAAAGAAAAAAAGATGATTGTGATTGGAAAAACTAATATGGATGAATTTGCTATGGGATCTACTAGTCGTACTAGTTATTTTGGGGCTCCTAAAAATCCTATCAATGAAAATAAAATTACAGGAGGTTCCAGCGGAGGAAGTGCTGCTTGTGTCAGTGGAGGCTTAGTACCACTTGCTCTTGGTAGTGATACGGGTGGTTCGATTCGTCAACCAGCTAGTTATACAGGAATTGTTGGGATGAAACCAACGTACGGAAGAGTTTCTCGTTATGGCTTAATTGCTTTTGCATCTAGCCTTGATCAAATTGGTCCGATGACTAGAACGGTTTATGAAAATGCTTTATTGCTAAACTGTTTAGTCGGAAAAGATTCTAAAGACTTAACTAGTAGAGATAGTAGTATAGAAGATTTTACAAGACTCATTGGAAAAGAAATCAAAGGTATGAAGGTAGCAATCCCTAACTACTTTGTAAGTGAGATTGTTTCTTTCGAGATTATTGAAAAACTTCATCAAGTAGTAGACATTTTAAGACAAAATGAAGTCGAAGTCGATTATATTGATATGCAATATTTAGATCAAGCAGTTACCCTTTATCAAATTATTGCGATGGGGGAAGCAAGTAGTAATTTAGCTCGTTTTGATGGGGTAAAATTTGGATATAGAAGTCCCAAAGCGGATTCTGTAGAAGAAATGTATCTAAATTCTAGAAGTGAAGGCTTTGGTCGTGAAGTAAAAAGAAGAATTATGGTAGGAAGTTATTTGCTAAGTGGAGAAAATGCCAAAATTTATTATGATAAAGCTTTGATGATTCGAAATGCTATGAAGCAAGAATTTGATAAAGTTTTTGAAAAATATGATTTTGTCTTAGGACCAGTTACCACGACTACTGCTTATGGTTTAGAAGAAAATCTAGATGATTCTAGAAAATCTTTTATGGATGATGTTTTGGTAATTCCTGTCAATATGGCAGGGCTTCCTGGTCTTTCTATTCCTATGGGAAAAGGAAAAGATGATATGCCAATTGGCCTTCATATTATTGGAAATAAACTAGAAGAAGCCAAAATGTATCAACTTGCTTCCTTCTTGGAAAATAAAGTAAAGTAGGTGATAATCATGTCAAATTATCAAACAACGGTAGGAATTGAAGTACACTGTGAATTAAAAACAAAAACGAAAATGTTTTCAGATTCCATCAATAATTATGGTGGAGTAGCCAATGTGAATATTAGTGAAATTGATTTTGCTTTACCTGGTACTCTTCCTTGTATCAATGAAGAAGGATTAAGGTTAGGAATCAAAGCTGCGTTAGCGTTAAACTGTACCATCAATAAAAAAGTAGTTTTTGATCGTAAAAACTATTTTTATCCTGATTTACCAAAAGGATATCAAATTACTCAAGCTAGAAATCCGATTGGTGTAAATGGTTATGTAGAGATCGAAGTAGATGGAAAAAAGAAACCAATCCGTATTCATGACATTCATTTAGAAGAGGATACTTGTAAGAGTACTCATGCAGAACAGAAATCTTATCTAGATTTTAATCGTAGTGGGGTACCCCTTCTAGAAATCGTAACAGAACCAGATATGAAAAGTGAAAAAGAAGCGATGGCCTACTTAGAAAAATTAAGAGAACTTCTTCTTTATACGAATGTATCTGACTGTAAAATGGAAGAAGGTAGTATGAGATGTGATGTCAATGTTTCGGTATCTCAAACCGAAAACTTAGGTACTCGTACGGAAACTAAAAATATTGGCTCTATTAGTAGTGTAGGAAGAGCAATATTGGCAGAGTCAGCAAGACAAATGCAAGAAATAGAACAAGGAAATATCATTCAAGAAGAAACGAGACGTTTTGATGAAAAGCAGAATCGTACGATTTTAATGCGTGTAAAGGAAACAGGAAATGATTATCGTTATTTTCCAGAACCAGATCTTCCACCTTATCATTTAACAGATGAAGTCATTGAAGAAGTAAAAAAGGAAATGGAAGTTTTACCAGAGGAACGTCGAGAAATATATCGTAAAGCAGGAATTAGTCCTGTGAATATAGAAAAAATCATTGCTAATAAACCCATTAGTGATTACTTATTAGGAATGGAAGATATCAATTTAGTGATTGCTAGTAATCTTTTATTAGGAGAAATATCTGCTTATTTAAATAAAACAGGAAAAAAGTTAGAAGAAACTTGCTTAGATCGAGAAAAATTTAAAACTTTGGTAACTAAATTAGATCAAAAAGAAATTAATAATCAAATTTTTAAAGAAATATTAATAGAATTAATGGAAACAGATCATGATATTGAAAAAATAATAGAAAGTAAAAAGGTGGATACTCTTTCCAGTGAAGAATTAACTAAATTAATCGAAACAATTGTTCTTGCTAATCCAACAAGCATCGAGGATTTTAAACAAGGAAAAGATCGTGCTGTGAAATTTTTAATGGGACAAATTATGAAAGAAACGAAAGGAAAAGTAAATCCACAGGAAGCAAATCAAACCTTATTGGAGGTACTACAGAAACAATAGTTTGATTGACTTATTTCAAAACTATTGTATAATTTAAAATAAGAAGGTGTTGATAAAGTGAAATGGATCAAAAAAAATAAGTTAACCGTTTGTGTAATGATTTTATTCCTATTAGTGGCTATTTTAGGTTACAAAGTAGTAGAAATGTTTTTTCCTGATGAAAGAACTGCTATTTATGGTGATCGTTTAGAAGGAAAAGTAGCAATAGAAAAAGAAACTTATGAAACGATGAAACAAAAAATAAGTGAAAATCAACAAGTACAAGGAGTAACGGTTGAAGAAAGTGGGAGAAGAATTGATATTACGATAACTGTTATTGCCGAAGTAAGTCAAGAGGATGCCAAAAAACTTGTTGATAACATTTTAGAACCGTTTACAGAAAGTCAAATTGGCTATTATGATTTTCAAGTTTTTGTGAAAAAGGAAGAAACAGAATTAAATGACTTTCCAATCATTGGTTATAAACACCATAACAGTTCTAGTTTTTTATGGACTAGAGATAGAGAAATAATAAAAGAGGAAGAATCAGAATGAAAAAGAAGTTAATCATCATCATTCCTATTTTAATAGCTTTTGCCGTTTTTATAGGAGTTTATGTATATTTTAATCATGAGGATAGTAAAACCAGTTTAACGGTTATGGAAAGAAAATGGATTTCCCAAAATTCCACTCAAAAATATGATTTTGAGATTGTCAATAACTATCCCGTTTATTCAATAGATGGAAGTGGGGTAATCTTTGATTTTATTAATAATTTTGAAATTGATACAGATTTAGAATTTAATAAAATTTCTTATTTAAAAGAAACCAATCCAACGACTCGTGGGTTAAGAATTCGTATTTTAAATAATGATGCATCTATGACAGATCAAGATTTGTTGATGGCGGAAGATGGTTATATTGCTCTTAGCAAAGAGAACAAAAGGTATAATCAAGTATCCGAGATGAATAGTCAAGTAGTTGGGGCATTTACCTCTGATATGGGGGAAATCAGTTATTTCTTAAAAACAGCTTCTAATATGACTTATAAATCTTATGATGATATTACTACCATGATAACGGATTTAGAAAATGGAACTATTTCTATGGTAATTATGCCTCAAATGATGTATTTTGATCAAGTTTTAGAAAATGAAAATTATTATATTAATTATTATTTTACAGAAATGTCTAAAAAAATTGTTTTAACTTTAAGCGATGATAATTCTCAATTAAATAATATTGTAAAGAAATACTATGAAAAATGGAAAAGAGAAAACTATGTTACCGTTTATAATGAAGAGTATTTAAAATACTATATTAAAATGAAAAAGATAAACGATAAAACAAAAGCAGAAATGCTCTCTAAAAATTATGTTTATGGATACGTTGAGACTGCTCCTTATGAAGTAGCCATAGATGGTATTCCAAGTGGAATCGCCTCAGAATACATTGCTAGACTACAAAGATTAACTGGAATTGATATTACTTATCAAAAATATAAAACAATGGAAGAGCTACTAACAGCAATTAACCATCAAGAAATAGATATTTATTTTAATTCGGCAGAGATTGTTGCTAATTCTTATACCAATACGATTTCTCCTTTTGTAGAAGAATATGTAGTATTAAGGGATGATAAGAATGAAGAACAAGTAACTAGTTTTGAAGAATTAAAAGGGAAAAATATTAATATGTTAGGAAATAGTAGTTTATTAAAATATTTCCAAGCAAATTCTAGAGCAAATATTATTGAAAAGAAAAATCTAAGTGAATTAACAAAAGATCATCGTTTAGTAGTTGTTGATAAAGAAATTTATTTATACTATCGTAATTCTAAATTTAGTAGTTATGAACCTATTTATCAGAATATTATGAGTAATGATTATACTTTTGCAGTATCTAATAACAGTAGTGATTTATATCAATTATTTAATTTTCTTGTTTCTACCAATTCGTATGAAAATTATCGTATGAGTGGATTAAATAATTTAAGCTTATCTTTAGTAGATCGTGCTAGCTTTGAAGAATTTTACTTTATTGTTTTAGGAATTGTATTATTACCAATTTTAGTTTTCATTGCTTTCTATTTATTCTATAAAAATAAAAAGAAACAAACAAAGGTAAAAAAAGAAGATCGTCGCAAATATACAGATATGATGACTTCTTTGAAAAATAGAAACTATTTGAATGTAAATATGCCAATTTGGGAAGATAGTAAGATTTATCCACAAGCTGTTGTTATTCTTGACTTAAATAATGTTAAATATGTAAATGATAACTATGGACATGAAGCAGGAGATAATTTAATTATTGCAACAGCCTCTACTTTAGTAAATACACAACTAGAAAATAGTGAAATTATTCGTACGGATGGAAATGAATTCTTAGTATACTTAGTTGGATATACCGAAAAACAAGTTGATACTTACTGTAAAAAATTGGGAAAAGAATTGAAATCTTTACCATATGGATTTGGAGCAGCTATTGGATTTAGTATGATTATAGATGATATTAAAACGATTGATGATGCAATTAATGAAGCAACATTAGAAATGAAAACAGAAAAGGAAAAAGCAAATTAAAAAAGTTAGTTGATAGGAAGTGATTGTTTTGAAAGAAAATTTAAAAAACTTCATGAAACAAGTATTTCAAACGATACTTAAGCCAGAAATGAGGATCCTTCCCGGACAACTGGCTTTTTTTCTGTTGCTATCTATTATTCCTTTGTTTGCTGTGATTGGAGTAGTTGCTAGTAGACTTTCTTTATCAACAGAAACCTTAACTAATTTATTGAATCATAATGTACCAAAAGAAGTATCTGATTTTCTTTTTGAAATCATTCGCGGAAAAAGCTTAAATATCAATATTATTGTATTTTGTATTTCTGGATTTATTTTAGCTTCTAATGGTCCACATTCTATGATTATTACTTCTAATATTTTATATCAAGTCAAGGATAAAGATTTTCTAACAAGAAGATTAAAAGCAATTATTATGACAATTATTTTAGTCTTATTATTCTTATTCATTTTAGTAGTACCTGCTTTCGGGGATAAAATTGTATCCTTGATTATTAGTTTTATTTCTAATAATGGTCTTCAAAAAACAATTCTATTAGGATATCATATCTTAAAATATCCAACCTCCTTATTCATTATCTATTTTTTTATTAAACTGTTATATACCATAGCACCAGACTGCAAAATTAAAAGTAAAGATACTACGACTGGAGCTATCTTTACAACAATTTCATGGATTTTATCAACAGAAATCTATTCCTTTTATGTAACTGAGTTTTCGACATATAGTCTATTATATGGAAGTGTAGCTAACCTCTTAGTATTATTTTTATGGATTTACCTTTTGTCTTATGTATTTGTGTTGGGAATGGCACTAAATGCAAGTATCCAGGAAGAATAATTGCTAAACAAAAAAAGTAGTGTTATAATGGATAAGAGAGGATAGAATATGAAAAAGAAGATAGAAAAAAGTTATCAAAAATTAAAAAAAAGAATAAAAGATTTGACCTATTATTTAACCCATGAGTCAAAAAAAGTAATCCTTATTACTCTTTTCAATCATATTGTGGAGTGTATAAAGAATAATACTTTGTTTTTTGTGTTTGTAATTAGTAATGTCTTTATTGGAATTTTATTGAGATATTTTACGATTCATACCTTAGAAAATCTTTTATTAATTAAAGCACTATTAGGTGATTTAGTGATTGTTTTATTCTTAGGAGGAATTAACTTTATTTTAAAAGAGAAATATCGTTTTCCTTATTTATTAGGAGTGAGTATTGTTTTAACTACTATCTGTATTATGAACTCTGTCTATTATACTTTCTATACTTCTTTTATTTCCGTATCATTAATTGTTACAGCAAGATATGCGGTAGAAGTAGGAGATTCTATTACGAATATTTTAAAAATACAGGATTTTTTCTATATTATTTCTCCTATTTTATTAACTATTACTTATTTCAAAATCAATCATAATAGGAAGTTAACAAAAGAAGAAAAAGAAAAGCGTAGTTTTTCTAAAATGATTAATACTTTTATTGGAGGAGGAGTTGTTTTATTTCTATTTTTAATTTCTTTAACTCCATTAGAAATAGGAAGATATGCCAATCAATGGAATCGTGAATATATTGTGATGCGTTTTGGGGTATATGCTTATCAATTAAATGATATTGTGAAAAGTATTGGAACACAACTAACTAGTTTATTTGGATATGATCAAGCAATGCAGATTTTTAATGAATATTTTCAGGATCGACCAGATGAGCAACAAACGATTAATGAATATACGGGTATTTTTGAGGAAAAAAATATTTTAGTCATTCACTATGAAAGTATGCAAAACTCTAATATTGGGTTAACTTTTAATGGAGTAGAGGTAACTCCTACTTTGAATCGTTTAGTAAAGGATTCTCTTTATTTTAGTAATTTTTATTCTCAAGTAAGTGGTGGTACTTCTAGTGATACGGAGTTTACGTTTAATACTTCTTTAATGCCAACTAATAATGGTACTGCTTTTGTTAGTTATTTTAATCGTGAATATGTTGCTACACCTGCTTTATTAAGAGAAAAAGGATATTATACTTTTAGTATGCATGCGAATAATGGTTCTTTTTGGAATCGTAATGCAATGCATCAGACTTTAGGATATCAAAGATTCTATAGTAAAAATGATTATGATATTGATGAAGTGATTGGTTTGGGATTGTCTGATCGATCTTTCTATCGTCAATCTCTAGAAAAAATTAAAGAAATTGCGAAACAAGATCAACCATTCTATGGAACTTTAATTACTTTAACGAATCATACTCCATTTGATGATGTTGAAAAATATGGAGAATTCGATGTCGATATCAAGGAAAACGTTTACAATGAAGAAACGGGACAATATGAAGAAGTCTCTTATCCTTATATGGAAGATACTAAAATGGGAAATTACTTTAAGTCAGCCCATTATGCTGATGTAGCATTAGGAGAGTTTATCGATGCTTTAGAAAAAGAAGGAATCTTAGATAATACTGTTTTAATTATCTATGGAGATCATGATGCTAGACTTCCTAAAACGGATTATCGTAGACTTTATAATTATGATAAGGAAACCAATAGCATTAGAAGTTGTGACGATACAGATGAAGATTGCGTCAAAATTGATGCAAATACGTATGAATTGTTAAGAAAAGTACCATTATTAATATATAGTAAGGAGACAAAAGAAAGCTTACACCAAAAAATTACCAATGTAATGGGAATGTATGATGTAATGCCGACTCTAGGAAATATGTTTGGATTTTATAATAAGTATCAATTAGGACATGATATCTTTAATGTTACAGATGATAATATTGTGGTTTTTCCAAATGGAAATTGGGTTACCAATAAAATTTATTATAATGCACAAAATAATTCTTTCTTATCTTTAAAAGAAACAGAAATTACAGAAGAATACATGGATGCTTGTAATACTTATGCCGAAAATTTATTAGAAGCATCGAATGCAACAATTGTGTTTGACTTAATTAAAAAGTCAAAGGAGATAGAAGCGGCAGAATTAGAATCCGATTACATTGAAGAAAGTGTAGTACCAGAGAGAAATCAAAAATAGAACTGGAGGCTTATATTTTGAAAAAAAAGAAAAAGAAATATAGGATTAAGGCAGGTAGAGTTTTCGTTTTATTCGGGGTTATTGTTGTTATAGTAGGAATGATTTTGTTTTATAATCGAAAGAAGCTTCAAGTGATTACTGTAGTGGAAGAAATTGGAGGATATCATTATACGCTTGCTAGTAATGCAACTAGATTATATAAGAAGTATTTTAAAGAATTAGAAAGAGAGTTAAAAGATAATAAAATAGATGAAGAAAACTATGCTTCTTTAATTGCTCAATTGTTTGTGATTGATTATTATACATTAAATAATAAGGTAACCAACAAAAATATTGGAGGAGTAGAATTTATTCATTCTAATTTAAAAGATAGTTTTATCAGTAGTGCATCAGCTACCATCTATAAATATGTAGAAAATAATTTGTATGGAAATCGAAAGCAAAAATTACCAGAAGTAAATGATGTTCAAATTTCTTCGATTCAACCAATTCAATATCAAAAAAAAGGTTATGAAGATAATAGTGGATATCAAGTAGAAGTAAGTATAGGTTATGTACATGATTATGATTATCCTAACAAAGTAACTTTAAGTATGATTCATGAAGAAAACAAGTTAGTAATTGTAGAAGTACAGTCGTAAAAATCTAATAAAATCATCATCTTTCTCATATAGTGTAGAAAGAGGTGATTTTTTTGATTCCATTTTTGATTACTTTTTTAGCGGGATGTTCTACCTTGATAGGATTTTTATTTGTTTATTTAAAAAAAGATGCTAAAAAGGTTTTAGTATCTTCTTTAGCGTTTGCCAGTGGTGTTATGTTTTTTATTTCTTTATCAGATTTACTTCCTTCTTCGTTTTCAGAAATTCAGAAAACATATTATGCTATTCCTGCATTATTAATGTGTGGTTTATTTTTAGTGGTTGGAATTATTTTTTCTATGATGATAGATAAATACTTACCAGATAATGCTTATCAAGATCAAAAACTTTATCGAGTTGGAATGATATCCATGATTGCGATTATGTTTCATAATATTCCAGAAGGAATTGCCACTTTTTTAACATCAAATCATGATTTAAAACTAGGAATTACTTTAGCAATTGCTTTAGCTTTGCATAACATTCCAGAGGGGATTAGCGTAGCAGTACCAATTTATTATAGCACAGGAAGTAAGAAAAAAGCCTTTCTTTATACTTTTGTGTCAGGAATGAGTGAATTTTTAGGTGCGGTTATTGCTTCTATTTTCTTAGTAGGATTTAGTAATTGTTTATTTATGGGTTGTCTTTATGCTATTATTGCTGGGATTATGTTACATATTTCTCTTTATGAACTTTTACCTTCTAGTTTACGATATCAGGATTATTTTCGAACCATTTTATTTTTTCTTGTAGGAACCATTTTTATGCTGATTAGTGGAATATTATTGCATTAAAAAAATCCCCAATGGGGATTTTTTATGGTGTTGGATTGGTTGTTTCTGGGGAACTACTTGGTTTTGGAGTAGTGGTTGGTGATGGGGAAGGAGAAGTATTAGGTGTCGTGGTAGGGGTAGGAGTTGGAACATGATAGGTAAAATTAAATATTGCAGGATCACTTTGATTTCCTGAATAATTTTCAAAGGTTGTTACAACTTTATATGTCCCAGAAATATTGGTGTTTGCTTGAATTGTATAAGAGTTTGTATCAGTAAATCCTAATAGAACATCACCATAATAAACATGATATCCAAATCTACCAAAACTTTCATTTGTTGTTGGGGCATTTAAACTAGACCATGTAAGTGTAATTTGGGAATTAGCCTCATCATAACTTACATTTAAATTTTTAACTGTACTTAATTTATTGTATTTAGAAGATACTTCTGTTGGTTCACTACCATTATGGAAATATTCACAAGTAATCTGATCTTGTGGGGTTCCAGCACTTGGTAGAGAAGCAGGCCAACTTCCAGCTTCTACACAAACCTTTTTCACACTGCTAGGTTCTGTAAATATTTTTCCATCTTTTTCAAAGATTGCATTTCCAATTGCCTGATATAATTTTCCTCTTTGTAGCACAGCTGAATTTTGTTCTAGATAACCATCATCGATGGAAGTATATCCATACCACATTGCTACAGAATATTCAGGATCATATCCAACAATCCAAGCATCGTTAATAGGAATTCCTTTCATATTATATTTATTAATGGTTTGTTCTGAGAAATTTGTAGTACCCGTTTTAGCAGCTAAATTGACACCATTGATTTTAGCACCACTACTAAGTCCATTGTTAACAGCAGTAAGTAACATATCTGTAATCATAAAAGCAGTTGCTTCACTCATTGCTTTGGTTTCTTTTCCTTTAAATGTTCTTACATCATTATTTTCTCGATAGACAATTTTATTTACTGCTAATGGTTCGATATAAGTACCTCCGTTAGCAAAAGCAGCATAGGCAGCAGCCATCTGTAATACGGTAACTCCATCAATGGCTCCTAAAGCAGCAGATTCGTAAAGTTGTCCATTTTCTGTCGATGGGGTTAATCCTAAATTATTGGCAAACTCTAAAATCTTTTTGTTTCCAACGGTTGACTGCACTTGTTGGAAAGCTTTTAGGGCAGGTATATTTCTGGACTGTGCTAAAGCAGTTCGAATACTCATTACTCCCCAGAAATCTCTACTAGAGTTATTGACACTTTGACCAGAGGAATATTGCCATGGCTCATCTACAATTCTTGTATAAGTATCCCAACCTAAATATTCAATTGCTGGACCATAATCAAAGATTGGTTTTGCGGTTGATCCAATTTGATTTGGTTCACTAGTTGCTAAGTTTAAATCAGTTGCTTTTCTGTTACGCCCTGCACCAATTGCTACAATTTTTCCAGTTTTTACATCGATAACAGCAACACCACTTTGTACTTTATCATTAATCCATTTATATTTGGTATTTCCGTTAAATATTTCATCTAATCCTTGTTGCTTTTCTCTGATTAAATTGGTATGAACAACGAGTGGAGTTGTGTAAGGGTTAATTCCATATTTATCTTTTAATTCATTTATTACTGTATTTGTATATGCTTCATATTGTTTTGCTTCTTGTTTATCAGCTAATAGGGAAGTAATTGGAATAGATTGTGCCATATTACATTCTTCTTGGGTGATATAACCATGTCTTACCATTAAATCTAATACTTCTCCTCTTCTAACATAAGCTCGATAAGGATTTAAAAATGGATTATAGTAAGTAGGAGCATTAAAGATTCCTACTAATAACGCAGCTTCTGATAAATTTAAATCACTAACACTTTTTCCAAAATAAGTTTGAGAAGCTTGTTCTACTCCATAGGAATTATTACTTAAATCATAATTGTTGACATAGTATTCAATAATTTGCTCTTTTGTGTAATTCTTTTCTAATTTAAATACTGCTAGATAAATATCTGTAAATTTACGCATAATTCCTTCTATACCCTCATTAACATTTCTATCCGTGTAGGTATTGGTAATTAATTGCATAGATAGAGTAGAAGCTCCACCTGCTTTTTTATCTCCTAATAATTGCTTGATACTTGCTACAATAAAACGAGGCGCATCAAATCCATTATGCTGGAAGTATCTAGAATCTTCTGTTGCAATCAAAGCATCAATAAATACTTCCGGTAAATCATCATACGTAACATTTTCTCTTAGTTCTCCGATTCTATCATATTCCTCATCATTACAATCTAGTAAAATTGTGGCTTCTTTTTTGGTTAATCTTGAGATATCAAATTCTGGGGCATCTTGTACAATTTTAATAATAAACGCACTAGCTCCTAAACAAACCAAAATCGCAATAGAGAAGAATAGAATCAAAATGATATTTAAAATTCTTCTTCTGATTTTATTTTTTCTAAATTTATGTAAAAGGTGAGAAAAACCTAAAATGAAAAGTTCTCCAATTAAGAAGATGATAGCAAACCAAATATCAAATAAAAAATAAAATAAGATTGCTAGTATCAATAAAACAGTACCAATTCCTATCATATCAGGAGTAACTTTCATTTTTTTTCTAGTTCTTGGTTCTTTTTCTTTTCTTTCCTTTCTGTCTTTTTTTTCTTCTATTTTTTTTCTTTTTATTTTTGCCACTGTAATACCTCCATATTCTTTTTTACAATTTCTAAATAGTCTAATCTAGGTGCATATTTTTCTTGTATTTCATATCCTTTTTCTAAAAAATAGTCATAGGGAATCGATTTTCTAGTTGTATGATCTAAATAAGCAAATAGATCTTTTGCAAATAGTAAAAATGTTTTATTATATTCCATAAATCTGATAATCACAAATCCGATTCCACCATTTTCCATGATATTTCTTAAGTGATTTAATTGATGTTCATGTATATTTTCTAAAGGAAAGTAACTTTTATTATTCGTTTCTTTTGCCTCAAAGTCGATATATTTTCCCTGATATAATCCATTATAATCGGTAGTAGAGGGAGCTTCAAAGTAAGCTTCTTTAATTGTAATCTTTCCCGTTTTATTAGTTTTACTAGGATAGTTAACTTTTAGAATTTTAATTGGGGTTGGTTTTTTATAAATAAAAGCTTGCTTCGTATCTAGATAATATTGATTTGATAAATTAATATCATTTTCTAAATTCATTCCACGATTATTATGAAATACCTGTTTTTTATTTAGCGCTTCCTTTAGAGTGATATTGTTTAAATATTCCATTTCATCACCTATATCATATTATACTATAGATAGATTTTTTTTCCAACTTTTTATTTGTTTTTTTTCTGGCAGTTTTTGACTAGTTTTGTCGAGTTTCTTTCTTTTTTGTTTTTTTGATTTATAATGAAAAATAGGAGGGTCTTATGAACTATTTATCTATTATTGAAATATTCAATCGAATGGAAAGTAAAATCATTCAAGCAAAGTTAATGACCTATACGAAAAAGTTTCAAGAGATGGTATAATTGTTTTGGTGATGTTATGTGGGAGTTTCCAATTTTAAAAATTTAATAATTGCACATAGGGGAATACAAAAAGATGAAATCATGGAAAATACAATTCCTGCTTTTATTTTGGCATTACAAAAGAAAGTACCCATTGAGTTTGATATTCATCTTTTAAAAGATGGGAATCTTGTTGTTTATCATGATTCTAATTTAAAACGATTATTTGGAATCAATCGAGAAATTAATAGTTATACCTATTCAGAATTAAAAAAATTAACCTTTCCCCATACCAATAGTCATATTCCTTTATTTTCTGATGTTTTAGATTTAGTAAAAGGAAAAGTTTTCTTAGTAATTGAAATTAAACGCACTAAAATTCTAAATTATCGAAAGTATTGTCAGAAGATAGTAGATGTATTAGAAACGTATCCTTATGACTTTGTCATTCAATCTTTTGATATCAAAATTGTACATTGGTTTTTAAAGCATACAGATATTCCTACTGGGTTATTAATTTCTCATCCTTTTGGAAGAAATTGGATTACCCTTTATAGTAAACTCATGAATACCAATCTTATTCTTTCTATCTTAAAACCTCATTTTATTAGTGTAAACTATCGTATTTTATCTAGTAAAGCAGTGCAAAGCTTTCGAAAAAGAGGGCCTGTTTTCGTTTGGACTATTCAAGATAAAAGTCAATTAGAAAAAGTAAAACCATTTGCAGACAGTTATTTTGTTGGAGATTTTTACTTTAAAAAGTAATTTTGTTGAAAAGGAAAATAAAGTATGATAGAATAAACACTACTTTGGTGGTGATAGCAAATGGCAACATTTCAAACTTTGGAAGAATTTGTGCATTCTGATGCATTTTCTAGTAAAGACCTATCTGATTGTGACTTATCTAATTTAGATTTATCTAGTTTTCCAACTAGTACATGGGAAGGTTTTAAATTTTATAAAACAGATTTTACAAATACAAATATTAAATTTTATCCACATGAATTAAAATATAATGGCTTTTTTTGGGGTTTAGAATATTGTAACTTTACCAATTGTGATTTATCCTATTTAAAAGCGGAAGATTTAGAAATACTTTCAATCCAAGGAAGTAATTTTACGAATACAAATTTTCATATTAATTCTTTCGATTCAGTTTATGGCCTTTTTGGAGTAACTTTTGGGGATGCTTATCATGGAAGAGAACTTGATAAGTATGCATCTAAAATGGATATTGAAACTTTATTTCTAAATCCAAATCTTTCTTTTTCTTCTACTAGTCTATTAACTATGTTACGCAATTCAGATCATTCTACTGATATCAGTATTGCTAAAATATTAGATGATATTGATAGAGTGCTAGATATTGATAAAAGGCAAGATGGAAAATTGTGGAAGTTTTGGGATTTAATTTCCACCAATGCAAAATTCTCAATTGAAGAAAAAGTATCCTTTTTTTGTGGTGGACAAATTCAAAGTAAAAATTTTACTACTTTGGATTTCAGTGAATTTGATTATGATTTTTTAAATCATTTTGTATTTGCAAACTGTAGATTTCAAAAAATAATATTTCCAAATTTAAAAATAGATATTATAAATAGTATATACTCAAAAGCAGAAGAGGTTATTTTTCCAACTATGACCCCTAGTTCTTGGAATAAAATTAATAGAAAAAGATTATTTAGTAATGTAACTTTTTATAAAAATTTATATGTAGAACTTGGAAGATTCTGTAATGGAAAATGTAAATTTTGTAGAAATCAATACTTAGAACCATGTCAATATCATTTTGAAAAAATTCTTGAGAATCTTCATAAAATGTATCCATATTTAGATAATATTGTGGTTGGTGGAGGAGAACCCACTTTATTAACAGAAGATTTAAAAAATTTATGTCATAGTGATATGAATGATAAAATAACTATTTTTACGAATGCTTCTCTACATTATGACGAATTAAGGAAATTAAATGCAATGGTACCTTTGGATATTAGTAGACATAGCATGGATGATGATGAAAATAATAAGATTCTTGGGGTAGAGGCTTTGACAAATTTGAATCTTAGATTTTTATGTGCATCTCACTTAAAACCAATTACCTTATGTGCTACTTGTTTTGAAAATGGATTAGATTCACAAGATAAAATTTTAGATTATATCAAGTATTATAGTAAAGAAATAAAAATCCATAACTTTTTATTTCAAACTCTTCATCAAGATTTAAATACACCATTTAGTAGTAACACAGTACTTCCTATTAGTAATCATATTTTTGATTTGGTAATTAATCAACTAAAAGAAAATGGATATGAAATTAGCATACCTATCTATTCAACAGGAGATTATAAATTGATAATTGCGAAAAAAGATGACATTCATATTTCTTTGAAACAATATATTATGAAGGAAGAATTAGAAAGTATGTGGTATCAATCTCCCAAAAAAACTTTTGATTTATCTATGGATCCTAGTGGTAATTTATATGAAAATTGGCATCAATCTTCTGGAAAAGTTTTTCTCAAAAAATAAAATATTTTCGTTTTGAGCCCCGTTCATCCCATTGACTTTTTTGATAAATTTTGTGATAATATAAGCATAAGGGATTGGTGATATTATGCAAGGGAAAATATCTTTAACTCCGCAGGATATTCTAGAAAAGGAATTTAAGATTGATACAAGAGGTTATCGTCTAAAAGAAGTAGATCAATTTCTAGATGAAATCATTGGAGATTATGAGCAGTTTTATGCAATGATTCAAAATTTAGAAAAAGAGAAAGAAGAACTTTTAAAAGAAATTATGAATTTGAAACAAGAACTTCATAATGTAAAAATGAGTATTGATATTGCAAAAACTGGAGAAAAAGAATTTACGAATATGGATCTTCTTCGTAGAGTCTCTAATTTAGAGAAAATTGTTTTTAGCAAAGAAGAAAAAGAAGCAAAAGAGGAAGAAGAATAATTGATACTTTGACAAACGCTATATTCTAGTAATATAGAGGAAAGTCCATGCTCACACAATCTGAGAGGATTGTAGTGATCGTGCTAAGGGAAAAAATAACCTTAGGTAGCTTAGGCTAACGGATGCGAATCTTTCTAAGTTTTTTAATAAGAAAGTAGTAGTAGTAAAGTGCCACAGTGACGATATTTTTTCGAAAGAAAAAAGTGAAACGCGGTAAACCCCACGAGTGAGAAACCCAAATTTTGGTAGGGGAGCTTTGATAACGGAATCAAACGAAGTCAAGGACTGATATTCAGTAGATAAATGTTTGTCGCCTAGTAATAGGTACAGAACATGGCTTATAAAGTATTAATTATTGATTAGAGGTGTTAAACTTGAAAGAAATTGGTGAATTTCTGAAGTCTTCACGAATTGAAAATGGGGTTAGTTTAGAAGAAGCCTGTGAAGATTTGAATTTAACTGTTGAAGAGTTAGAAAATATAGAAGATGGAAATGTTAGAGCATTTAAGGATCTTTATCAATTAAGAGAATTAGTAAAAGATTATGCAAAATATTTAGGAGTAGAAACAGATAGTGTTGTGAATGAATTTAATGATTTTATGTTTGATCATACTTCTAAGATTTCATTAGATGATTTAAAGGAAGCAAGAAAATTAGCAAAAGAAGATACTAAAAAAATATCCTCTCCTTATACTAAAATCAAAACTTCTAAAATTTCTTTCGATCAAATAAAATGGAAGCCTATTTTTATTACCATAGGAATTTTGTTAGGAATCATAATTATTCTATTTTTATGGCTTCAATTTGGTCATCCAAAAGAGCAAATTTCTAGAGAATTAATGGGAAGTGAGGAAAGTATTTATGAATTTACCTACTAAATTAACTATTTCACGTATTATTTTATCTATTTTCATTATTTTATTATTAATTTTTCCATTTCAGGCTGTAGGAATTTATTTTCCTGTGATTCGTTCAGGAATTGATTTAGATTTAAAATATGTGATTGCTGGTATTTTATTTATTGTTGCAAGTGTAACAGATTTTTTAGATGGATATTTGGCTAGGAAAAATAATCAAGTAACAGATTTAGGTAAAATGTTAGATGCAATTGCGGATAAAGTATTAGTCAATCCTATTTTAATTATCTTTGCATCCGAAGGATTAATTAGTCCCATTGTTCCTGTTGTTATAGTAGTTCGTGATATTGTAGTAAATGCAATTAAAATGGAAGCAGCTAGTAAAGGAAAAGTAGTGGCAGCAATTTCTTCTGGAAAAATGAAAACAGCTAGTTTAATGATTGGAATTGTGTTAGTATTCTTTGCAAATTTTCCATTCGTTTATTTGAATATCCATCTTGATTTATTATTTATCTATTTTGCAACAATTATGTCTTTGGTTTCTATGGTACAGTATTATCAATTGAATAAAAAAATTATTTTTAGTGAATCTAAAAATTAATATTTCAGTTTTTCTTTTTCGTAAATTTTGAGAATTCCACTTAGGGAATTTTCTTTTTTTCTAGGGAAAATTGGTAAAATTTAC
The DNA here is from genome assembly GCA_947632565.1 of uncultured Bacilli bacterium. GTDB lineage: Bacteria > Bacillota_I > Bacilli_A > RF39 > UBA660 > Alloscybalousia. The sequence continues at coordinate 31,050 of CANRPT010000005.1, forward strand.
AATAAAACATTTGTTTGTAAAAAGTATTGCTTTTTTTTTTAAAATAAGATATGATGTATTTGTAAGCCAAAATAGGAGGATTTATATGACAAAAACTACAGATAAAGATGAAGCACTACAAAAAGTACTAAATGACATTGAAAAACAATTTGGGAAAGGTGCAATTATGAAACTAGGAGATAACAAACATATGGAATTGGATGTTACTTCTAGTGGAAGTTTAAATTTGGATATAGCTATGGGAGTTGGTGGCTATCCAAAGGGTAGAATTATTGAAATTTATGGACCAGAATCGAGTGGTAAAACAACTTTCGCATTACATGCTATCGCAGAAGTACAAAAAAATGGAGGGCGTGCTGCTTTTATTGATGCAGAACATGCACTTGATCCTGTTTATGCGAAAAACTTGGGCGTTGATATTAATGAATTATTACTTGCTCAACCGGATACTGGAGAACAAGCATTAGAAATTTGCGAAGCACTAGTTCGTAGTGAGGCAGTTAATATCATCGTAATTGATTCTGTTGCTGCGTTAGTACCACAAGCAGAAATTGATGGAGAAATGGGAGATAGCCATGTTGGACTTCAGGCAAGATTAATGAGTCAAGCTCTTCGTAAACTTTCTGGAACGATTAGTAAAACGAAAACTACTGCTATTTTCATTAATCAATTAAGAGAAAAGGTAGGAGTCATGTTTGGTAATCCAGAAACTACTCCAGGTGGTAGAGCTTTAAAATTTTATTCTACTATTCGTCTTGATGTTAGACGTAGTGAATCTTTAAAAATAGGAGATAGTATTGTTGGAAATAAAACAACTGTAAAAGTTGTAAAAAACAAAGTAGCTCCTCCATTTAGAACAGCTGTTGTGGACATCATGTATGGAGAAGGAATCAGTAGAGAAGGAGAAATTCTTGATTTAGCTTCCGAATGTAATATTTTAGAAAAATCTGGTGCTTGGTATGCTTATAAAGGAGAAAAAATTGGACAAGGGAAAGAAAATGCTAAATTATTCTTAAAAGATCATACAGAGATTCGCGATGACTTAGAAAAACAAATTCGAGAGTACTATGGAATTAGTAATCATGTCAAAGAAAAGAAAGCTGAATAGTCTTCTTTTTTCTTTACCAATATGTTATACTTAATTAGAATATAGTAGGTGTAGTTATGAAAAATTTTGTAAAGAAACATGGGATTTTACTTGCTTTTTTAGGAATGATTTTACTAGGAAATGGTTGGTTGATTATCAAAGGATTACCATATCAACACGATATTGGATTTCATTATGCTAGAATGCTATCTTTGATTCAAACTATTAAAAATGGGGACTTTTTAGCTCTTATTCATGATGCTTTTTACGGATATGGTTATGCCTTAGGAATTTTTTATGGAAACTTTTTCTTTTATTTTCCTGCACTATTTACTATTTTGGGATTACCAGCTATGCTATCTTATAAAATTTTATATCTATTTATTAATATTGGTACCTTACTAATTGCTTATTATGTTAGTAGAAAAATTATTCCCAGTCAAAAAATAGCTTTACTATTAACTTTTTTATATACCTTTTCTGAATATCGATTATATGATGTATTTGTACGTGGGGCAATAGGAGAAACATTATCTTTTATGGTAGTTCCTCTAGTTTTATTAGGATTATATGAAATCATCTATGGAGATAGTAAAAAATGGTATTACTTTACCTTAGGATTTGTGTTTTTATTAGTTTCTCATTTGATTACAACAATTGTGATGGCCATATTTGCTAGTATTCTGTTTCTTTTTCATATTCCTCGTTTTGTAAAAGAGAAAAAAAGGTTTTATCATTTGGTTCTTTCTGGAATAGTAGGAGTTTGTTTAGCTGCTTTTTTCCTTTTTCCAATGTTAGAACAATATTTCTGTTCTAGTATCAGTATTTTTACACAAGGAAGTATCTATTTACCATCTGGTGCTGCAACCCCAATTCGTTATTTATTTTTGCCAGGATGGTTTTTCTCTTGCTATTTAGGATTATCCATCCTATTATTGCTTCCAATTCGTTTTCTTCTTTCTGCTAAAAAGGTCGAAAAAGAAGATCGAAATTTATTATCCTTTAGTACTTGTTTATTGATTTTAGGAGTTTTGATATGGCTTTCTACTAGCGATTTATTTCCTTGGAAGATTGTTGATCATATGTTATCTTTTCTACAATTTCCATGGAGACTTCTCCTATTTTCCACTTTATTTTGTTCTTTTGCGATAGGAATTAACTTATTCTTATTATGGAAAAATGGAAAGCAAAAATTAGTCAAAAGACTTGCTATTTTTATTCTTCTTACTTGCTTTTTCGGAAATGCTTTATATTCTTTTCAATATGGAGTTCGAAAAGAGCATTATGAATCTTTTCCAGAAAACGAAATTGGAAATGGAGAATATCTGCCATCAGGAACCGATCAAGTATTACTACGAAACTTGAAACCAGAAGTAACATCTAATAACCCTAATTTAGAAATCAGTTATGAAAAAGTAGGAACTTCTATTTCTGTACAATATCAAAATCATTCAAATGATCAAAAAGAGGATACTTATGTGGAAGTTCCATTACTTTATTATTTAGGATATCAAATAGAACCAAACTATCATTTGACCAAAGGAAATCATAATTTGATTCGTGTTGGTGTGGACCAAGAAGCTGGAGAATTTCAGATATCTTATCAAGGAACGATGATTCAAAAAGTCTCTTACTTGATTTCCCTTATGAGTTGGATTCTTTTTCTAATTTATTGTTGGAAAAGAAAAAAAAGAAAGAAAAATGCATAAAAATGCTATCTTGACATATCCTATTAAAAATGATATATTTTCAGTAATGACTTTGAAAAAGAGGAGTATAATCTAACCTTTTTAAATAGCGAGTTAGGAATGGTGGAAGCTAACATAAAAAATAGATTAGAAAAACGCTTTGGAGTTGCTTATGCGAAATGATAGTAGTGTAAGCCGGTGGTAACCGTTATCGTATTACTAGATTTTGTTAGAAATCGAAAGGGATCATAAAAATAAAATAAAATTTATGATAAATTGGGTGGCACCGCGGAAGACTAGTTTCGTCCCATACGTATCTTTACGTATGATGCGAACTAGTCTTTTTGAATGAGAAAGGAGAAGAAAAAATGAGTGCGGTTTCTATCCCGTTAAAACAAAACGATTATCTTTCTTGGTTGGGGAAGATAACCTTATGTAATGTAGAAGAAGGAAAAGAAAAACTAAAAAAAATGAAAATGGGACAAGATTTTTGTCAAGAATTAGAACAAAATGGTATTTTTTATACTTGGTGTATTAGGCATCCTGAAGTAGTAAGTTGTATAGAATCGAGACATTATTATCAGAGATACCAAGAATATTTTCAAACAGATTATAGTATTTGCAAACATTTATTGGTACAAGAAAGAAAAGGAGAAAAAAGAATCTTTTTGATTGTGGTAGAAGATGAAAAAGAAGTGGATTTACATCAGATGCAAGAAGTGTTAAATTGCTCAAAGTTAGAGTTTGTTTCCAAAGAAAAATTGGAGAGTTTGCTTCATACCTATTCTGGAAACATTTCCATTTTTCATTTAAAGTATGATATTAATCATCAAATTAAATTAGTAATGGATCAAGATTTGCTTCACAAAAAATTATTGGCTTTTCATCCTCTATATAATGGAATGAGTGTTTTTATAGAACCAAAATACATTTTAAAATATTTAAAAATCATTGGTTGTCAGAAAAAAATGATTTCTATTCCGGAAAAACAATATGTTTTAAAAAAAGTATTATAATATGGTATACTAATAAAAGAGGAAAAGAAAATGGAAAGAAAAATAGAAGTTGGAAAAATTTATCGTCATTTTAAAGGACATATTTATCAAGTAATTGCGATTGCTTATGATTCTGAAAAATATGATGAGAATCATAAAGAAGAGGCAAAAATGGTTGTCTATCAAAATAGGAATGATAAGAATGATTGTTGGGTAAGACCTTATCAGATGTTTAATTCCAAGGTAGATCATGAAAAATATCCAGAAGTAAAACAGGAGTATCGTTTTCAAGAAATAGAATAAAATATAGATAGTAAGGAAGGGATTATTGTGGATGTAAGAGAATTATTAGAAAATGCAGAAAAATATTTAGAAAAAGAAGTAACAATAAAAGGATGGATTAGAAGACATCGTAAACAGAAAGAATTTGGATTTATTGATTTTTCCGATGGAACTTGTTTTGAACATATTCAAGTTGTATATGATTTATCTACCAAAGATTTTGAAAAGATTGATGTCTTAAAGCATGGAAGTGCTATTTGTGTTGTTGGAACACTTGTAAAATCAGAAGGTGCAGGTCAGGAATATGAAGTGAAAGCCAAAGAAATTACTCTAGAGGGTGATTGTAGTGAGGACTATCCACTTCAACCAAAACAGCATTCTCGTGAATTTTTAAGAGAAATTGGATATTTAAGACCAAGAGCAAACTTATTTCAAGCCGTATTTCGTGTAAGAAGTATTGCTGCAATGGCAATTCATACTTATTTTCAAGAAAGAGGATACGTTTATTTGCATGCTCCATTAATTACTGCAAGTGATTGTGAGGGAGCAGGAGAAATGTTTCAAGTGACAACTCTTGATTTAGATCGCATTGCTAGTAGTGGAAAAGTAGATTATAAGAAAGATTTCTTTGGAAAACATGCTGCTCTAACAGTTTCAGGACAATTACAGGGAGAAACTTTTGCGATGGCATTTAAAAAAATTTATACGTTTGGACCAACATTTCGCGCAGAAAACTCTAATACTAAAACCCATGCCAGTGAATTTTGGATGATTGAACCAGAAATCGCTTTCTGTGATTTAGAAGGATTAATAGATATTGAAGAAGATATGTTAAAATATATTGTCAATTATGTGTTAGAACATGCTAAATCTGAAATGGAATTTTTTGACAAATATGTGGAAAACGGTTTGTTAGCAAAATTAAAAAAACTAGTAACGAGTAAGTTTACTAGAATTACTCATGAAGAAGTGATTACGATTTTAAAGAAAGCAGATGTAAAGTGGGAATTTCCACCAGAGTATGGACAAGATATTGCCAAAGAACACGAAAAATATATTACAGAATATTTTGATGGTCCCGTATTTATTACCAATTGGCCAAAAGATATTAAAGCTTTTTATATGAAGCAGAATGAAGATGGAAAAACAGTGGCAGCAGTAGATTTAGAAGTACCTGAGGCTGGAGAATTAATGGGTGGTTCTCAAAGAGAAGAAGATTATGATAAATTGGTAACCAGAATGAAAGAAATGGGGGTTCCAATTGAAGGGATGGAATGGTATTTAAACTTAAGAAGGTTTGGTGGATGTGTACATAGTGGATTTGGTATGGGATTTGAAAGACTTTTAATCTATTTAACGGGTGTTGAAAATATTCGTGATGTAATTCCTTATCCAAGAACTCCGGGAAACTGTGATTTCTAACAAAAATGAAAGAAATCCTCAAACAGTGGATTTGGGGATTTCTACCACATTTTAAAAACTAGAAATCAAGTAATTAAGCGCTCGTAGAGAAAAGAAAAAAATTCAAAAAAGTATTGCAAAAGCTAAAAATATATTATATAATGAAATAGCTTTATGTAATTGATGCCTGATTAGCTCAGCTGGTAGAGCACTCGGCTGTTAACCGATAGGTCGTAGGTCCGAGTCCTACATCAGGCGCCATTTATTTAGTAGTAAGGTAATGCCTGATTAGCTCAGTTGGTAGAGCACTCGGCTGTTAACCGATAGGTCGTAGGTCCGAGTCCTACATCAGGCGCCAGTTGGCCAGTTGGTGAAGTGGCTTAACACACTGCCCTTTCACGGCAGCATACACGGGTCCGAATCCCGTACTGGTCACCATGATGTGAATTTCCCTTATTTTGTAAGGGTTTTTATTTTTTTAAGGTGAAATTTAATTGGTTGGAATTTTATGATACAATCTTTATTGATAGGAGAAAATAGATGATTGTTGATTTAAAAAATAATAGCATCTATAGTAAATTAAAAGATATCTTTTTTTAGACAAGATGGAAAAAATGAATGCTGAAATCATCTTTACTTTATGAAATTGGTTAATCAAATTCAAACTGAAATAAAATCTCATGAATAAGTATTGGAAAAAATACAATAAAATTAGCTAACCAGTAAGTAAGTTAAAATTAAAAGAATTTAAAATGATGAAATTAGATCAATAGTTAGTTTCCTTATCAAGAAATAAGTTATTAACTATTTTTTTGATTTTCTAATTTTTTCTATCCTTTTTCTTTAAAGTTTGATAGAATATATTTAGAATAGAGGAGGGTTAAGTAATATGTTTGATGATTATCCGACCATTTATGAAACAACCATTAATGAGAATTTTATTTATTGGATTATTTTAGGAGTTATTTTGTTGATTTTACTTATTATTACTATTCTTTCTCTTGGAAAAATTTTTAAAAAAGCCAATCGCTCTGGGATTTCAGCATTGATTCCTTTTTATAACATTGTCGTTTTATTGGAGATTACCAATAAACCAAAATATTATTTTATTTTTTATTTGATTCCAGGAATAAATTTATTATTTCATTTATTTACCATGTTTTCTCTTGCAAGATTATTTCGTAAAAGTAGGAATTTTGCTGTTGGTTTAACTATCCTTCCCTTTATATTTTATCCAATCTTAGCTTTTAGTGACAGTGAATATATAGGGATTAATTTGGCTGCTATGGAAGGAAAATCAACAACAATCGATGTGCCAAAAGTTGTGGAAGAAGAGGAAGAAAGTCCAGTTGTTCATGAAGAACAGGATGAAGGAAGTAGAAATATTAATATTTCGATTGGAGGAGGGGTTTATCAAAAAGATTACACCAACACCTTATTGCAGGTGGATAAAAAACAAACGATTTCTATGGAACCTACTAGTCCCAATAAACCAGAAAATGTAAAAAATTCATTCTTAATTTCTGAAGAAGAAACACTTGAGTCAGAACCAATGAGAAGTAATGAATCTGCTTTACAATTTCCAGAACCAATTTCTATTTCTGAATCTAAATCAATTTCTAATGAAAGTAATTCCATTTCTTCTTTAGAAAATAAAAATCCACAACCGGTATCAGTAGAAAAAGAACAACCCACCATCATTATACCAGCACCAATTGTTGCAAATCAAAATCCCACTCCAGTTTCTAATGTAGAAATCCAACAACCAGTTCTAGAACCTGCTAAAATAGAACCAGTAATTCAAAGGGAAGAAACGGCTGGATATATTACTTGTCCAAAATGTGGTGCTAAAGTAAAAAGTGATGCTAGTACTTGTTTTCTTTGTGGGCATCCCCTTTCTTAAAAAACAAAATCTACTTATTGACAATTAGCAGATATTACGGTATCATTATAACTACGGAAAGAGGAGTATCACCGTAATTGGAGACATACTCAAGAGGCCGAAGAGGCGCCCCTGCTAAGGGTGTAGGCCGGGCAACTGGCGCGAGGGTTCAAATCCCTCTGTCTCCGCCATATCGAAATGAAACTTCCATTTGTGAAGTTTTTTCTTTTTTGAGGAGATTTTCATGGTAGAAGAAGTAAGAAATCAACTATTTTTAGAACAAGATTTATCTTATCAAAAATTTCATAGTAATTTGTGTCCCGGTATTACCAATATTATCGGTGTTAGGATACCGAAACTAAGAAAAATAGCTCAAAATTTATTAAAGCAAGATTACCGAATCTATTTAGAACAAGTAGAAAATATTTATTATGAAGAAACGATGATAGAAGGACTTATCATTGCTACTAGTAAAATTTCATTGGAAGAAAAATTCACTGATTTAAAAAGATTTGTTCCTAAAATTGATAATTGGGCTATCTGCGATACAGTATGTTCTAGTTTTCATTTCAAAAAAGAAGAACTATCTAAAGTATGGAATTTTTTAAAGCAATATCAAAAAAGTAAAAAGGAATTTGAATTGCGTTTCTTGATTGTGATGATGATGGATTACTTTTTAATAGAAGAATATCAAGAACAAGTTTTAAGCATCATTGCGTCTATTTCTTGTGATTACTATTATACTAATATGGCTATTGCTTGGTTATTATCTATATTCTATACTAAAAATAAAAAAAGAATTGTTCTATTTTTAGAAGAAAGTCATCTTTCTTCCTTTGTTTATCAAAAAACAATTCAAAAGATTTTAGAATCCAATCGTGTTTCTAAAGAAGAAAAACAGATTATTAAAAATGTCGGAATAAAAGGACTTGAGTTTTAAGCAATTTTTATTTATAATGAAATTATCTAGGATGTGATAAAGTGTTAAATAATAAAGGGTTTGCAGCATCTATTATTTTATATTCTATTGCTGCTGTTGTTGTAGTTGTATTATTATTAATTGTTGCTGTAGATAGAGCAGCTATTAACAATACTGGAAATATGTCAGAAGACATTAAACAACAAGTTAGTGGACTATAGAAGGAATTCCTTCTTTTTCTTTTGTATAAAAAAGCATTTTTTCTCCCTAAATAAAGGTGAAAGGAGAAAAAAATGGCACGTCATAAAGTAGAAATTAGTGGCGTGAATACTGCGGATATGAAAGTATTATCTAGTGAAGAGAATGAAAGACTATTTCAGGAAATGAAAAATGGGAATTCCTTTGCTAGAGAAGAATTAATTCAAGGAAATTTAAAGCTAGTGCTAAGTATCATCAAAAAATTTAATCATCGAAATGAAAATTTAGATGATTTATTTCAAGTAGGTTGTATTGGTTTAGTAAAAGCAATTGATCATTTTGATTTAAGTTATGATGTTAAATTATCTACTTATGCAGTTCCTATGATTTTAGGCGAGGTAAAACGATATTTAAGAGATAATGGTAGTTTAAGAGTAAGTCGCTCTTTAAAAGATTTGGCTTATCATGTATTAAGACAAAAAGAAGAATTAACCAAAAAATTAGGAAGAGAAGCATCTATTGAAGAAGTTTCAGAAGAATTAGGAGTATCGAGTTTAGATGCTATCACTGCGCTAGATGCAATGAAGAGTCCAGTAAGTATATTTGAACCTATTTATAACGATGGTGGCGATACCATTTATCTTTATGATCAAATCGAAGATAAAAGATTGAAAGAAAAGGATTTAGATGTGGATTTAGCAATCACAGATGCAATTCGTGATTTAGATTCTAGAGAACGTTATATTATTGAAGAACGTTATATTACTGGAAAAACGCAGATGGAAATTGCCAGTGAATTAGGAATTAGTCAGGCCCAGATTTCAAGACTTGAAAAAAATGCAATTCATACCTTAAAGAAAACTTTAAAATAGAACATGTATTTCTTATCTTTTTCCTTCATATACTTCTGTAGGTGGTTATATGAGGTTATCAGACTTGCAAAATAAAGATATAGTTGATATGAATGATGGAAGAAATATAGGTAATATCATTGATGTTAACATTGATGCATCGACAGGAAATATTGTTTCGTTTATTATTGAACCAAATAAAAATTTTTTTAAATTTTTTAATCGGGGAACGGATACAGAAATCAAATGGCATAGTATTACGAAAATTGGAGAAGATGTCATTTTAGTAAAGTTAGGGCTTTAAAAAAGGATTTTATCCCAATACTTTTTAGACACCAATATTGATATCAATATTACGAATATTGTTAAAAGGCCAAGTAAACAGAAAAGAATGCTAGTTTTATCTAACATTCTTTCTCTTTTAAATTTTGAATTTCTAGTAGTGTTAAACCTGTACATTCAGAAATTGTTTTCCTATCTAGTCCTTTTTTTAACATTTGTTTTGCAATTTCCAATTTTTCTTGTGTAATACCTTTTTCTAATCCTTCTTCATAAGAATCTTTTCGTATAGAATTTTCTTCTTTTTTTCTCACTGCTTCATGATCATAGGCATAGATAAACTCTTCATCCATCGCTAATCTCTCCAATTCTTCGATAATTTCTAAATCTCTGGAATTCTTCGTAGCTTTTCTCATTTCTTCATAACTTTCTTTTTGAAATAAAGAAAGTCTGATATCAATTTCATTATTATCATAACATAAATTTTTGAATTCTGGTAAATAAATTTCAAAACTTTCAATATCTTCTATGACATCTTGAAGATGAGGTTCCATGAATAAATAATGAACTTCTTTTACTTTTGGAACTTTTTGATAAGAATAGTTATTGAATAGAATGAGTTTTGTTTCCATTGGATGATAGTTTTCTCCTGTTTCAAACCTGTTACCAGCGATACGATATAAGTAACTATAATTTTTAATTCTTAAATGTTGATAATAAGAATCATTCATTTCTATAATAACGATCGTATCATCTTTCTTTAAGACTAAATCCATCCGATAATCTTTGATTTGATTTCCGGTATTTACTTCATTATCCACAAGTTCAAAACCAGATAAATCAAGACCACATTTTTCTAAGATAATTTCATCGAACCAGGGTTTCAACTTCGGATTCTTATAAAGGTACTTAAAGGTAGTATCACTACAGAGTTTCACAAATCTTACTTTTTCTTTTAATTTAGTCATATAACTCCTTTCGTTTTTAGACGATAAATACTTTTTCACCCCCTATCTTTATTTATCCTCCTATAGTATTATTTGAAAAAAATTGAAAATGACTAAAAAAATCGAAAAAAAGTTGAAAAAAACTGACAATTATATATAGGTTTACAGTTGATTTTACACTCAAGATGATCATACTTCCTTTTGACAAAAATGTTGAGTGAAAAAGATAAAAAATAGGAAGATGTAAAGGATGAAAATTAATATCTAGTATTTTAATGAATGATTACTGCAATTGATAAATTATAAAAAAGAAGCAAGTAATGATAATACTATAGCAACAAAATAGTTTCCTTTTATTTATGATGAGAAGATAGACAATAAAATAGTAATTCTAATGAAAAACATTTTTTAATTCTTGTCAAAATGTGTAAATTAATTTGAATTTTTACTTACTCATTTCGAATTTATTATATAATAATGATGGGGATTATATGATAAGGGATAGTTATAATAGTCAATATACAAAATTAGATAAAATTTTAATTTCTCATGTTGTGGAACTTTATGAGAAGTATCAAACTACTAAGAAAAGTTTTACAACCAATTTTTTGAATCCGAGAGAAATTAAGCTTGTTACATCTTATCTAAAAAAAGAGAAGATTCCATATTCCATCTATGAACCATCCCCTTTCTTAGAAAAAAAGGTGATTTATTTTGGTACTTATCAAGATTTTGTAACAATCTATCACATACAATTTCAAGAACCTATTACCCATTCTCAAATTTTAGGAACCTTATTTTCCTTAGGATTAAATGAAGATTGCATAGGAGATATCATTGTAGAAAAAGACGCTTTTTATTATACTAATTTGAGTAAATTCAATTCTTTTTTAGAAGAAAATTTAAAAATTATAAATCGTAGCCTTCTTACCTTAGAAAAAGTAGAAGAAATTCATTTAGAAGAAGAGCATTTTGAAAAAGAAACCATTTTAGTAAGTAGTATGAGATTAGATCATATCGTTAGTAAAATTACAGGAAAAAGTAGAAGTCAAGTTATTATGATGCTATCAGAACAAATGATTTTTTGGAATTATGAAGAAGCAAAAAACTCTAGTGTATTTTTAAAAGAAGGAGATATTTTATCGATTCGAAGAGTGGGAAAATTTAAAATAGGAAAAATTGTAGGTTCTACTAAAAAGGATAAAATGATTTTAGAAATAGAAAAATATAAGTAGTGGTGATTCGTATGAAAAAAATAATGAATTATTTCATGATATTATTATTAATTAATCCAATTGTTGTAATGGCGGAAGAAACAGAGGAACAAACTGAAGTAGAAGAAGCAAAAACTGAAATTGTTACTTTAGCAAAATGTGTAGATGGAGATACTGCCCATTTTAAAGATCAAGAAGGAAAAGAGTTTACTGCTAGATTTTTAGCAGTAGATACTCCAGAATCTGTTCATCCAACGAAAGAAGTAGAACCTTTTGGAAAAGAAGCAAGTGAATATACTTGTACTACTTTAACCAATGCAACAGAAATACGTCTAGAATATGATTTCAATAGTGATGAGGAAGACTTATATGGAAGAAGATTAGTGTGGGTATTTGTAGATGATATATTACTTCAGAAATCTCTAGTGGAATTAGGATATGCAGAAGTAACCTATCTCTATGGAGATTATAAATATACACCAATGTTGCAAGATAAAGAATCCGTAGCCAAAGCAAGTAAAATAGGGATTTGGTCTGATGAATTAACTTCATCCCAAGAAGAAAATAATACAAAAGAAGAGGTAAAAATAGAAGATACTAATACAGAGAAAAAAGGCTTTTTGGATAAAATAGTTGATCAATTATTAGCATCTATTATGGATTTTATTGATGATTTATTAGAAAAATTATTAAAAATGATTGAAGATATGCTATAATTTTTCTAAGGATGAGTGATTGTATGAAAAAGAAAAAATCTGTTTATGAAAAAGTATTAGAATTTAAACAAAAATATCCGATGAGTGTTTGCTTTCGATTAGAAAAAAATGCAGAAATTGTTGAAAAGCATTTAAATCCAGATGAAAATATTTTATATATTTTTGCAGCACAAAAGAATAATAATCCTTTTGATATCTTTTCAACTGCAGTCATTGCTTTAACAGATAAAAGATTATTAATTGGCAGAAAAAGAGTGGTATTTGGTTATTTCTTAGATTCTATTACTCCAGAGTTATTTAATGATTTAAAGGTATTATCTGGCATAATTTGGGGTAAAATTCATATTGATACAGCAAAAGAATTTATTACGTTATCTAATATTGATAAGAGAGCTTTACCAGAAATAGAAACGATGATTACTTCTTATATGATGAAGGAAAAACAAAAATTAAGAGGAATCTAAAAAACTTTTTAGAAAGATGGAGGTAATAATTTGAAAAAATCAATTTCTATATTAATTTTATTAATTTTATTATTTTTCGCTTTTCAATGGGGAATGAATTATTTTAAAGAAGAACATGAAATTACTTATCAGGTGTTTTTAGATAGTGAAGCATATGAAGTAAAGGAAAAGTATCAAAAAGATTATTATGATGTAGTAATTCAAAGTGGGGAAAATATCTTTTATTTTACTTTTCCAAATGAATTTAATAAACAAAAGAAAATTGTAGAAAAAGTAGAATACAAGGTAGAAAATGAAAAAAGTTGTATGTATCCAGTCTTAGAAAATGAAAAAACTTCCTATATACAGTGTTTAGAAAATGGGAATAGATATACTAGTTTCTCTTATCCAGATTCTAATTTTGTAGCTAGTTTTCTTGCAGATTTAACAGAAAAAGGATACTCAGTATCTAAAACATTAGATTTAGAAAATACGAAAGTAGTAGGTGCTACTACCATTTATTCAAATGATTTATTAGATAGTGATACAGTTACTTTATGGAATTATAAAGGTATTGATATTGCCCGAAAGCAGGATTCTACTAGTAAAAACGTAAATAGTTTTGATATTTATGAAAATAAACATGGAATTTTAGTAGGAAAATATTATGTTATACCAGAATATCAAAATAGTAAATTACTAGAATTTAAGAAACTTAATAGGATTGATTTAGAAAGTAACGAAATAGAGAAAATAGATTTAGGTTATACATTATCTAGTAGTACTTATGTAAATGGAGTAGTAGATGGAAAACTATATTTTACGGACCCTTCTAATTTGCTACAAATAGAAGTAAATTTAGAAAAGAAGAATGCTAGGTTAATTGGAAGTGTAGATATTGGAGGGCAAATTTATCATGGTAGTTGGGAAAACGCTAATATTTATGATTTTCAAAATAATCAAATTCTATTTACAGAAGAAGTAGATTTTAGTCCAATTCAAAATTATTCTTATAGTAGTGCTTTTGAAAGTGAAAATAGTTATTATTTCTATCAAGAAAATGGTAATTTCTATCGAGTTATAAAAAATCATTTAGAAAATCCTATTTTATTATTCCAACAATCTTCTATCAATAATGTGGTATTAGTAGGAGATACAATTTATTATGTAAGTGGTGATACTTTATATTATTTTGAAAAAGAAGTAGGGAGTATTCCTATTTTGAAAAATAATGAATTGCGTTATAATACTTTTAATCGTATTAGTGTTTATCGAAAATCGTAATGATTTTCTTTTTTTTTCATATATTGGGTAGTAGGAGGGATTTTATGGAAACTTATATTGTAGAAGTAGGAGATAATTTGAAAAGTATTGCTGATAAATTAGGAGTAAAAGTAGTAGATTTAGTAAAAGAGAATCAATTAGAAAGTATTGCTGATATAGAACCCGGAATGGAGTTAATTATTCCACAAGCTTCCCATAATGATTTTGATTACAAGGATTAAGAATATATCTTACAAAATGGTTGAATAATGATGAGATTTTTTTACTATTTGGTATGATTTTTTTTCCATTTTCTATATGCATAATAGCTACCACCAATTGCAATTAATGGTATTAAATTGCTGGAACTGGTTTCATTATTATCGCTGTTATCACTACTAGGAGTATCTTCTATTTTTCCATATCTAAATAAGTTTAATGTATATTCTTGTTCTTTCCCGTTTTCAGCAATTACTTTAAAACAAATTTTACTTCTCCCTTCGGGTATTTTTTTATCATATTGTAAATTAATAGAAGATCTTTCATCTTCTAATTCATATTTTATTTCTATTTCCTCTGTGGTATAGGGAAAATATATGATATTACTTTGATAATCGTTAAATACTACTTCTTGATTATTTATTGTGATAGTAACTCCAACATTGTTGCTTAATATTTTATTGATTTTTAAAATATATTCCTTTTGGGTTATACCATCTTCTGCAGTTACTTGAATTGATATAGTATGGATTCCCGTTTCTAATTGATATTCACCATTACCAATTATAGTAGCATTGTAATCGGTTGTTATACCGATTATTTCTACTATATTTTCTGTTGTTTCAAAATTCATTTCATCTTGGATTTCTATTTCTTCTGCATTCACTGTTAAAATTTTTAGAGTGGCATCATTATTTCCGATATTGAGTAATAATTTATATTTTTTCGTAGTAGAATCTTCTGCTGTTACTAGAATTGTTATTTCATTTTTTCCTTTTATCCATTCATTTGGTTTATTTATTTTTACGGTTGCTTTCTTATCTTCTGGGGTTGCTTCAATGATAGGATTTGTATTTGTAATGGTATAGTTCATAGTATCTTCAATATTTAGATTGTTATTGTCAACCGTTAAAGTTCCTAAATTTGCATTATTACTTTTTATTATGATGGGAGGTTCTGGTGTATTTGGTTTTATATTTGGTTGATTACTAGGAGTTGGTGGAGTTGTATCACTTATTAAGGTACCATCCTTATAAAAAGTTTGATTTTTGGAGTTTGTATAAGTGTTGCCATTGTGACAATGATATTCTCCATACTCTAATCCCCAGCTGGAACAATTAGATTTACAAGTATGACATCCATTACTATCCGTTCTTCCCGGATGGGCTAAAACAGGATTAGGGATGAATAAAAAAATACAAAGTATCCATATCAGTTTAATTTTTTTCAAGTATTACCACCTCTAGATTTTATTATATCATGTATATTGATTTTCTATATACGGATGAAATCATGATTTTTTTGTTTTTGTTTTTTATCTATGGAATCCTATATTGGAAAGTATGATATTACTTTCCAAAATCAATAATAAAAAACAAGTTTTTAAAAAAAAGGCAATAAAACCCCTTACCCCATAGA
>CANRPT010000006.1 GCA_947632565.1 uncultured Bacilli bacterium
AGTCTTGATTTCCCCTCTAAAAGAGTCTTAACTATATTTGAAAGGAGCTGATACCTTGCCTAGAAGGTCTAATAGTGGTCAAGAAGTTAATTCGGAATCTAAAAAGAAGACGAATAAGATTGCAATTTCTCCTAGAGCAAGAGAAAATCAGATTATTTCAGCTGCTTATGATCTTGCTGAGAAAAGAATTTTGAATGGAACGGCTTCTTCTCAAGAGATAATTCATTTTTTAAGGATGGGATCTGAAAAGGAGAAGCTCGAGAGGATTAAACTTGAAGAAGAGAATAAACTTCTTCGTGAAAAGACGAAGTCCTTGGCTGCATCAACAAACATTGAGCAAATTCTTAAGGATGGTTTGAAAGCTTTGGGTAATTATCGCCTTACTGAAAGTGAGGATGATACTTATGAAGATTAGATGTTATAAAGAATTGAAGAAGTTAAAGACTTTCAAAGAACGATTTGATTATTTGAAGCTGAATGGTAAAGTTGGAGAATCAACATTTGGGTTCGATCGATATTTGAACCAGACATTTTACAAATCTGATGAATGGAGACATGCTAGAGATCGAGTTATTCGAAGAGATGAGGGTTGTGATCTTGGGATTCCTGGTCATGAAATCCTTGGTGAGTCTCCTATTATTCATCATATGAATCCAATTACTCAGGAAGACATAATTAATAGGAATCCTGATATATTTAATGAAGAGTATTTGATTTGTGTTACAAAAGATACACACAATGCAATAACTTTTGGGAATGAGAATCTACTGCCATTCGAAAATGTTGAAAGAAAACCTAATGATACTTGTCCGTGGAAGGAGTGATTGAAATGGATGATAGTATCCTTAACGATCTAAAGAAAATGTTGGGGATGTCGCCTGAATTCAAAGAGTTTGATCAAGATCTAATCATTCATGTCAATTCTGTATTCATGACTTTGCATCAATTGGGGGTTGGGCCAAAAAATGTTTTTAGGATTTCTGGATCCACAGAAACATGGTCTAGTTTTCTTTCTGACTCTAGAACGGAAGACGATCTTTCTGCAGTAAAAGACTATATTTATCTTAAACTTAGAATTCTATTTGATCCTCCGTCTAGCTCTTATGTTCTGTCGGCGTTAGAGTCTCAAATGAAAGAATTAGAATGGAGGCTTAATGTTCAGGCAGAAAGGGGTGAAGAAATTTGACTTTTGAAGAGGAGTATGATCCTGTTGATATTGAAGACTACCTCGCTCATTATGGCCGAAAAGGCATGAAGTGGTATGAGCATATTTTTGGCAAGCTTCAGGAACATGCGAAGTATAATAAGAAAAAGTCTGCTCAAAAGAAAGCCAGCAAGCAAATAGAAAAAGAAGAAAAGAAGAAAAAAAGAGCCAGTTATAAAAAACTTTCCGATGAAGAATTAAGAAGAAGGATCGATAGACAAAAGCTAGAAAAAGAATATTTGGAGCTTACTAAAGAAACGAGAACAAATAGTCAAAGATTGGTAAAGCGGGCTCTTAACTTGTTAGAAGATGTTGGGTTTGATGTTGTAAAAGGTTCTGTTGAGAATATTGGAAAACAGTATGTAACATATTGGCTTGGAACAGCGATAAACACTAAACTTGGTTATGAAGCTGTAAATCCTAAAAAGGGACAAAAAGATAAGTAGGGTGATATTTTATGTCACTATCTAACACGGCAACTCCTAAATATTATGGGGAATTTAGAGATGCGGTTTTAAGAGGAGAAATTCCTGTATGTAGAGAGATTTCTATGCAAATGAATCTTATTGATTCTAGAATTAGAAATCCTGGAATTTACTACGATCCAGAACCTGTAGAAAAGTTTATTCTTTTTTGTGAAGAAGAACTTGTTCTTACAGATGGTAGTGATTTTTTCATGCTACCAACTTTTAAACTCTGGGCGGAAGATCTTTTAGGATGGTATTATTTTATAGACAGGAGCGTTTACGTTCCAAATCCTGGAAATCATGGTGGAAAGTATGTTAGGAAGAGAATTAAGTATCGTCTTATAAACAAGCAATACTTAATAGTTGGTCGAGGTGCTGCTAAGTCATTGTATGATACAGCTCTTCAAGCATTTTTTCTAACAACGGACGATTCTTCGAATCAGCAGATAACAACTGCTCCTACTATGATGTTAGCAGAAGAGGTAACTAGACCTTTTGAAACTGCGATTGTTAGATCTAGAGGGCCTCTATTTAAGATGATGACTTATGGGTCTCTTCAGAATACTACTGGTAAAAGATATGAGCGTCAAAAGCTTGCTTCAACAAAAGAAGGAATTAAAAATTTCATAACAAATTCAATTTTACAGATTCGTCCTATGGCAATTGGTAAACTTCAAGGTTTAAGATCTAAAGTTAACACAATTGATGAGTGGCTTTCTTGTGATATTCGTGAAGATCCTGTTGGTGCACTTGAGCAGGGTGCTTCTAAGATCAAGGATTGGATGATAATTGCAACAAGTTCTGAAGGAACTATTCGAAATGCTGCTGGGGATGATATTAAAATTGAGTTGATGAAGATTCTTAAGGGGGAGTATATAGCTCCTCATACATCTATATGGTGGTATAAACTTGATGATATTAAAGAAGTTGGAAATCCTGAAATGTGGATTAAAGCAAACCCAAATCTTGGTAAGACTGTTACCTATGAGACTTATCAACTTGAAGTAGAAAGAGCTGAGCAAGCTCCTGCTGCAAGGAATGATATTTTAGCTAAGAGATTTGGGCTTCCAATGGAGGGTTACACATACTTCTTTTCTTATAATGAAACTCTTCATGGTCCATCAAGAGAATTTTGGAGTATGAAATGTTCTATGGGTGCAGACTTGTCACAAGGAGACGATTTCTGTGCTTTTACATTCTTATTTCCATTACGAGATGGATCTTTTGGGATTAAGACTAGATGCTATATTTCTGAACAAACATTAAAGAGACTAACGGCTTCTATGAGAAGGAAGTATGAAGAGTTTATGGGTGAGGGTAGCCTTATTGTTATGAACGGAACCATTCTTGATATGATGGATGTTTATGATGATTTGGATTCCTACATAACTCAATGTGAATATGATGTTTGTTCGTTTGGCTATGATCCATATAATGCAAAAGCTTTCGTTGAACGTTGGGAAAGAGAGAATGGCCCAATTGGGATTGAGAAAGTTATTCAAGGATCTAAAACAGAATCAGTTCCCTTAGGCGAAATTAAAAAGTTATCAGAGGATGGTCTTTTGATATTTGATCAAGAATTGATAACTTTTACTATGGGGAACTGTATGATTGTTGAAGATACTAACGGTAATAGAAAGCTTTTGAAAATGCGCTATGATCGTAAGATTGATGCTGTTGCAGCATTGATGGATGCTTTAGTCGCATATAAGGTTAATAAAGATATGTTTGAATGAGTGGTGATATATTTTGAGTTTTGTTATTAATGAAGAAGACTACCTCGCTCATTATGGCCGAAAAGGTATGAAATGGTATCAGCATATTTTTGGTGATAAGCAGCTTGAAGGACTTGAAAAAGGTGATAGAAGAAAAGCCGAACGTCGTATGAATAAGTATGGGCGGAAAGGCATGAAGGTCGAGAAGCTTTATAATAAGAGCGAGAAGTATTTAGCAAGAGCAAAGAAGCATAAAATCTTTTTTTCTACTGCTAGAGAAAATAGAGCCGTTAATAAAGCAGCTAAAGCTCTTAGAAAGATGTCTCAAAAAGGGTATAAGCTGACGAAAGATGAAACTGGACGAAAGATTTTAGACGAAGTTCTAAAAGCTAATGGCGGTTATAAGTATATAGATTATCTTAAGAATAAACGAATTTATGAGAGGGTTTATCGTAAGATTTAAGATTTAAAGGAGGTGATATAATGGCGATTAGTTTTGGTGATAGGCTTAAACATGCTTGGAATGCCTTTAATGGACGGGACCCTCACCAATACTTCCGAAGGGATATCGGAACGAGCTATGGATATCGTCCAGATCGCCAACGATTTAATCTTGGAGTAGATCGGTCAATAATCGCCTCCGTCTATACTAAGCTTGCAATGGATGTAGCTTCTGTAAAAATTATGCACATTCGTCAGGATCAAAATGGGAGATTTTTGGAAGAAATTCCATCTAGACTTGACAGGTGTCTAACTCTCGAAGCAAATCTTGATCAGAGTGGTCGAGCATTCATTCAGGATGTCGCGGCTTCAATGTTCGATGAAGGTTGTGTGGCGATAGTTCCTGTAGAAGCAAGTGTAGACATTACTAAAACTGATTCATATCAGATTGAAAAACTTCGAGTTGGTAAGATTGTAGAATGGTACCCTAAGTACATTCGTGTTTCTGTTTATAATGAAAAGACTGGGGAAAAGGAAGAACTCTTAATGCCTAAGAGAGTTTGTGCTATTGTTGAGAATCCTTTCTATTCGATTATGAACGAACCGAATTCTATTCTACAGAGATTGATTCGAAAGATGAATCAGCTTGATGTTGTCGATGATCAGATCAGTTCTGGTAAACTTGATTTAATTATTCAGCTTCCTTATGTTGTTAGAAACAAACTTAAGGAAGATGCTGCTGAACAACGTCGTAAGCAGATTGAAATGCAGCTAGTAGGTTCTAAGTATGGAATTGCATACATTGACGGAACTGAAAGGATTACTCAGTTGAATCGTCCTGCAGAGAATAATTTTCTCGAACAGATCAAATACCTTACGAGCATGTTATTTAACCAGTTGGGTATGACTGAAGAGATCTTTAATGGAACTGCGGATGAGGCTACAACTTTGAATTACTTTAATCGGAGCATCGAGCCATGTTTGGCTGCTATTACAGATGCTATGAATCGAGCATTCTTAACTCAGACTGCTAGGACGCAAGGTCAGAGGATTATCTATCTTAGAGATCCTTTTAAGCTTGTTCCAGTTAGTCAGATTTCTGAAATTGCAGATAAATTTACTAGAAACGAAATTCTTAGCCCGAATGAGATAAGGGCTATTGTTGGTTATAGGCCTGTTGAAGATCCTGCTGCAGATGAACTTAGAAATAGAAATCTAAATCAGGACACAGATGCTCAAACCAGCATTCCAGTTGTTGAGGAAGGAGAAGAAGGTCAAAATGGCAGATAAGTATGATTTTACTGGTTATGCTACTAAATTCAATACTCGTTGTTCAGATGGTCGTAGAATTATGAAGGATGCTTTCTTGGATAATCCTAAGATTGTTCCTATGGTGTGGCAGCATATGCACAATGATCCTGATAATGTTCTTGGGCATTGTGTTCTTGAGAATCGTGATGATGGTGTCTATGCTTATGGAAAGTTCAATGATTCTCAGAAGGCAAAGCAGGCAAAGCTTCTTGTTGAGCATCGAGACATTAATGCTATGTCTATTTGGGCGAATCAGCTTAAACAGGTTGGCTCTGATGTGATTCATGGTGTAATTAAAGAGGTTAGTCTTGTTCTTGCTGGGGCAAATCCCGGCGCTTTGATTGAAAATGTTTCGATTGCACATTCTGATGGTTCTATTACTGATGTGGATGATGAAGCTGTAATCTATAGTGATGAAAAGATTTCTACTGAAGATTTGGAGCATGCAGATGAGTCCAATTCTTCTGATGAGACTATTGAAGATATTTTTAATAGCCTTACTGATAAGCAAAAGGATGCTGTTTATGCTATTATTGGAACCATTGTTGATGACGATGATGAAGCTGAACACGGGGACGATTATGGTGAAGATTTCGAAGAGGAAGGTGGAAATGTCATGAAAGTGAACGTGTTTGACAAGGGTGGTAGGGAGACTACTCAGTCTCGTAATGTTTTGACTCATTCGGATTTCGTTAAGATTTCTGAAGACGCTAAGAAGTGTGGTTCTCTTAAGCAGGCTTATGAGGGGTACATCGCTGATAATCACATTGCTCATGCGATGCCTGAGGTTGCCGATGGTACTGCTGGCACTGATTATGGTATTAATAATCTTGAGGTGCTTTTCCCTGAGTATCGTAACATTAGTGAGACCCCTGAGGTTATTAAGCGTGATGATGCTTGGGTTGCGGGTGTTATCGGTGGTGCTCGTAAGGTTCCGTTTTCTAAGATTCGGACCATGAGTGTTGATATTACCGAGGATATCGCGAGGGCGAGGGGTTATAAGAAGGGCCATCTGAAGAAGGAAGAGGTTATTAAGATGGCTAAGCGTACGACTGGTCCTTGCACGATTTATAAGAAGCAGCGTATGGATCGCGATGATATCATTGATATTACTAGCTTCGATGTTGTCGCTTTCCTGAAGCGGGAGATGCAGAGCATGCTTCGCGAGGAACTTGCTCGTCAGATTCTTGTTAGTGATGGTCGAGATGCTGGTTCCGATGATAAGATCGATGATCAGTGCATTCGCCCGATCTACAAGGAGGAAGAGTTCTACGCTTATCATGTTGAGGTTACTATGCCTGAGCAGACTCCGAATGATGAGAACTATGCCGAGTGGGTTGCTCTGATCGATAGCATTATGCTGGCGATGGTTGACTACAATGGTTCTGGTTCCCCGGCTCTGTATACGACTAAGGAGATTCACACTCGTCTTCGTATGATTCGTGATCGTCTTGGCCGTAAGCTGTATACTTCTGATGCTGAGCTCTGCGATGCTATTGGTGTTACTCGCATCGTTGATGTTCCGGTCATGAAGGATATGAAGGACAAGGAGTCCAATAAGCCTCTGTATGGCATCATTGTCGATATGCGCGACTATACTATCGGTATGAATCGTGGCGGTGAGACGACCTTCTTCGATGATTTCGATATTGATTACAACCAGTATCGTTATCTGTACGAGACTCGTCTCTCTGGCGCTTTGACGAAGTCTGACTCGGCTGTTATTCTGGAGGGTAAGGCAAACCCTTGATTAGTCTCGTTAGTTCCCCCGCTCCTAACGGGACTGATTTGAATCTTGGCGGGAAGAAGCCCGAAGATCTTCAGAAGAACGTAGTCCTGAATTCGGATGGCACGATTAGTGGCTATCTTAAGTGGGTCCCCGACTTCGATGCTTTTAGCAGCAAGCCTGAGGAAAAGAAGGGCAACTATCTGGCCATGAAGTTTACGAACTCTGGCTCTGACAGTACTTCTGCTTCGATTGTTGCTGAAGTAATTGGACCCGGACTGCATTCTGGCCCTGTAACTTTGGACGAAGATGGCCTCCTTGTTGTTAGAGTAACTAATCCTGGTTGCAAGATTAAGGTTAAGATTACTGGAACTGATGAATCTGTCGAGGAGAAGATCTACTCTATGAGGGGTCTGCAGCTCGAGGAAGAAACTGAGTGATCTATATTTATGGCAAAGTTTTATGGTAAAATCGGCTACGTACATCCTGAAGAGCTGACTCCTGGTGTTTATGATAATACTCCAAAAGAGTATCCATATTATGGAGACGTTCTTAGTAATTACAGACACTTAGAAGATGGCGAACAAGTTAATGGTGATATTACCGTTAATAATATGATCAGTATCGTAGCCGATGCCTTTGCCTTTGATCATTTCTTTGCCATGAAGTATATTTGGTGGATGGGAGTTCGATGGCAAATTAAAAAGGTCGAAGTTAAGCGGCCTCGTCTTATTCTTACTTTAGGGGGTGTATACAATGGGCCAGAGGCTGGAGCTTCAGACGATCCTTGAGGGGATTGATGAGGTTAAAAAAGTATATTTTCAACCTCCTGATAATACTCAAATGAAATATCCGTGTATTGTTTATTCAATGAGTTCGGCGGATACTCAGTTTGCGGACAATCTCCCTTATACTTACACAAAGAGATATCAGATTACTGTTATTGATCGGAATCCGGATTCTAAAATTCCGGATAGTGTTGCAATGCTTCCGATGTGTGTCTTTGATCGACCGTTTGTTTCGGATGGATTGCATCATTGGGTGTTTAATTTATATTTTTAGGAGGTATAGGAAATGTCTGCTTTGAAGTGGGATGAAAGTGGTAAGAAATATTACGAGACTGGTACTGACCGTGGTGTTCTTTATGTTTCGGATGGTCAGGGTGGTTATGAAGAAGGCGTCGCCTGGAATGGTCTGACTGCTGTTACTGAGAGCCCCAGTGGTGCTGAAGTTACTGATCTGTGGGCGGATAATATTAAGTATGCTTCGATTCGTTCTGCCGAGACTTTCGGCGGTACGATTGAAGCTTATACTTATCCGAAGGAGTTTGAGAAGTGTGACGGTTCTGCTGAGGTTGCCACTGGCGTTACCATTGGTCAGCAGGATCGAAAGGCTTTTGGCTTCTCTTATCGTACTATGATTAATAGTGATACTTCTTCTGGTACGGATTATAAGCTGCACATTGTTTATGGTGCGACTTGTTCCCCGTCCGAGAAGGCTTATTCGACGATTAACGATAGCCCCGAGGCGATTACTTTCAGCTGGGAGTTTGACACTACTCCGGTTCCTGTTGCTGGCCATAAGCCGACTTCTCATATTATTATTGATAGCCGGACTGCTACTAAGGCCAAGCTTCAGGAGCTTGAGAAGAAGCTTTATGGTGATGAATCTGAAAGCAATCCGACTCTTCCGAAAATTGAGGAAGTTATTTCTACTATGACTGCTGCTGTCTAACTAGTTTAAAAAGGAGCCGTATTCAGTTAGGCTGGCGGCTCCTTAAATTTTAAAGGAGGAAGAATTATGCTTAAGAAGACTATGACGTATGAAGACTTTGACGGGAACATGAGGACTGAGGATTTCTATTTCAATCTTACGAAGGCAGAATGTGCAGAGCTTGAATTCGGCGTCAAGGGCGGTTTGACAGAGATGCTGAATAAGATTCTGGAGGAGAAGGACCTTCCTAGGATCATCGAAATCATCAAGAAGTTCATTCTTCAGGCTTATGGTGTTAAGTCTTCGGATGGTAAGCGGTTTATTAAGAATGATGAACTTCGAGAGGCTTTCTCTCAGACGAACGCTTACTCTGATTTGTTTATGGAGTATGCATTTGACGCAAAGTCCTTCGCGGAATTTATTCAGGGTGTAATTCCTAATATCCCTGATGACATTAAGGAAGAGACGGAAGCTAAGATTAAGGAATTGGTTGAGGGGAATAGTATTACTCCGATTACAGGCTAAAGGAAGTATTTGAATGCTCTACATTACGATTCCAAAATCAGAATTTTATGATGAGAGAACGTCCTCATTCATTTCGATTAAGGAACAGAAATTGCAATTGGAGCATTCTCTCGTCTCACTGTCAAAATGGGAGCAAAAGACTCAGAAGCCGTTCTTGTCAACTGGCCAAATGACTTTTGGAGAAACTATCGAATACATTAAATGTATGACAATAACTCAAAACGTTGATCCTATGGTATATTTGGGGATAACGAATGATATCATTAAACAAGTTGACGAATACATTGGACAGAAGATGACAGCAACTACCTTTTCTTTTAATTCTAAAGGAGGAGGTCGTGAGATCATAACTTCTGAAATAATCTATTATTGGATGTTTGAATTGAAAATTCCAAAAGAATGTGAGAAATGGCATCTTAATAGATTATTGACAATGATTCGAGTTTCAAGCGAAAAGAATGCTCCTAAGAAAAAGATGACAAAAGGCGAAATTATGGCTAGGAATAAAGCACTTAATGATGCTAGAAAAGCTCAATTAAAAACTAGGGGGTAGAAACTAATGGTAACTAAGATGAAGGGTATTGATATTTCTAAGTGGCAGGGCGACATTGATTTTAATAAGGTTAAGAATGATGGCGTCGATTTTGTAATCGCTCGTTCTAGTTTTAGGCATACGACCGATTCAAAGTTCTTCGATTATATGAAGGGATGTAAGGAGGTTGGGCTTCCTGTTATTGGTGTTTATCACTTCAGTTATGCACTGAGTGTCGCACAGGCAACATCGGAAGCAAAGTTTTGCATTGAACAGGTAGAAGCGGCTGGTCTTTCTAAGGAAGATACTATTATCTTCTATGACTTTGAGTACGATACTGTTAAGAAGGCAAAGGAATCTGGTGTTACTCTTAAGCCTTCCGACTGTGTTGCTCACACGGCTGCTTTCTGTGAGTATGTCGAGAAACAGGGATACAAGGCTGGTATCTATTGTAATCTCGATTACTACAAGAATTGGTATAAGAAGGATCTCCTTTCTAAGTATTATGTCTGGCTTGCTGACTATTCTGGGGAGCCAGACTATGATTGTTCAATTCAGCAGTATACTTCCACTGGTAAGGTAGATGGTATCAGTGGAAATGTTGACCTTGATTATCTTTACATTGATGTCGAGAGTCAAAATGGGAGTAAGTCTGAGCCTAAAGAGATTGGTCCTACCTATTCTAGAGCTGCTGTAGTTGAAAAGGCTCGTAGTTGGCTTGGCCGAAAGGAATCTGACGGTTCTTTTAAGGAGATTATTGATGTATATAACACCTATACTCCGCACCCCAGAGGAGTAAAGATGAACTATACTACTGCTTGGTGTGCTTGTTTCTGGTCCGCAGTAGCAATTGCTCTTAAGTATACTGCCATCATGCCGATTGAGATTTCTTGTGGAAATTTGATCTCGCTTGCTAAGCAGATGGGGATCTGGGTTGAGAACGATGCATACATTCCTCAGCCTGGTGATGCGATTCTTTATGACTGGGATGATTCTGGTAAGGGCGACGATACTGGTTGGCCCGATCATATCGGTATTGTTGAATCTGTTTCGAATGGGTACATTAAGACGATTGAAGGTAACTACAGTGATTCTGTCAAGCGTCGTTCTATCCTTGTAAATGGTAAGAACATTCGTGGTTTCATTTGCCCAAAGTACAATTCTACTGCTCAGCCAGAAGCTCAGCCTAATGTAGGTGGTAAGTCTACCGAGGAAGTTGCGGAAGAAGTTATTAATGGCGATTGGGGTAATGGCGAAGATCGTAAGAATCGTCTTACTGCAGCTGGCTATGACTATCGAACTGTTCAGGATAAGGTAAATGAGATTCTGAATGGTGGTGCTCACAAGACTGAGAATCCTGATCAGAGTCTTGGCCAGCCTACCGAAAAGAAGGTAACCGCTTCTTCTAAGGCTAGTCGGTTCAATAAGAACCTTGCTGGTGTGTATAAGACAACTGCTAATCTTTATATGAGGCATGGAGCTGGGTCTAACAAGAAGGCAATGGTTGTAATTCCGAATGGTACGGAAGTTCGTTGTTACGGGTATTACAATGTTGTAAATACCGTAAAGTGGCTTTACATTCAGGCTGCTATTGATGGTGTTCTGTATACTGGTTTCAGTTGCAGTCGCTATCTTAAGAAGAAGTAAAGGGAGAAGGTCAAAATGGGAGTAGTTTTCAGTCATAAAGGAGATCTTAAGAAGACTGAACAATTCTTAAAAAGAATGGCCAAAAGAGACGTCTTCAATGGCCTTGAAAAGTATGCCAAACAAGGTGTGGACGCTCTATCGTCAGCTACTCCCATTGACTCCGGATTAACGGCAGAATCTTGGGGGTATGAAATCCATACCTCCAAGGATTTTTATGAAATAGTTTGGACCAATTCTAATGTCAATAACGGAGTTCCAATAGCTATTATCCTTCAATACGGCCATGCAACAGGAACCGGCGGATATGTTCAGGGTCGTGATTATATAAACCCAGCAATTAGACCGGTTTTTGATAAAATTGCCGAAAATGTTTGGAAGGAGGTAGTTAAGTAATGAGCAGTATTGATAAAAGAATTGTTGAAATGAAATTCGATAACAAAGAGTTTGAAGCTGGAATTCAGGCCAGTTTAAAGTCTTTGGAAAACCTTAGGAAAGGCCTTGATTTAAAGGGTGCCACAGATGGAATTAAGAATATCGAAAAAGCTGTTAGTGGATTTGACATGTCTGGAATGTCTAAGTCGATTGATAGTATTGCACAACACTTTACTTGGGTTGGGCGAACCATTGATCATACATTAGACGCCATTACTAATAAAGCTATTTATGTTGGCAAACAGTTAGTAACCTCTTTAACCATCGATCAGGTGAATGTTGGATGGTCTAAATTTGAAGAGAAAACGAGATCCGTTGGAACAATTATGAGTTCCACTGGCAAATCAGTTGATGAAGTTAATACGTCTCTTGAAAAGTTAAACTGGTTTACTGATGAAACAAGTTATAACTTTACTGATATGGTAAACAATGTTGGCAAGTTTACTTCTGTTGGTGTTGATCTTGATGATGCTGTAACAGCTATGGAGGGTATTGCCAATGCAGCGGCTCTTGCTGGCGGTGGAGTTGGAGAAGCTAGCCGAGCGATGTATAACTTCTCTCAGGCAATGGGTACTGGTAAATTGCTTCTCCAAGACTGGAAATCTATCGAATTAGCCAATATGGCTACAATTGATTTTAAAAACAGTCTTATCGAGAGCGGTTTGGCAATGGGGACCCTCGTTAAGCAAGGGAATAAGTATGTAACGACTACTAAGGATGGAACTGGAGCTATATCTTCTTTTACCGATGCAAATGAAGGATTCAGAGATTCTCTTTCTGCAGGATGGATTACTACAGAAGTAATGATGGATACTTTTAAAAAGTACGGTGAGTATGCAGATGAGATCTATAAGATAACTGAAAGCGAAGGAATTACTGCTGCTGAGGCTATGGAGCGATTCTCTAGTGGAACTGTAACTCTTGGCGAGAGAGCGTTCAAAGCAGCTCAGGAGGCTCGTACTTTTACAGATGCTATAGAAGCTACTAAGGATGCTGTTTCTACTGGCTGGATGCAGAGTTTCGAAATTATATTTGGTAACTATGAACAAGCCAAAGTGATGTGGACCGATTTGGCAAATACTCTTTGGGATGTATTTGCTGGCGGGGCCGAAGCTAGAAATGATCTTCTTCGTGAAACTTTTCAAGAAGCTAAGAACATTGTTAGTACCGAAGATTGGGATAAGATTGCAGATGATATTCCTTTCGTCGATACTTTTAGAAAAGCAATCCTCGATACTGCAAAAGATCATGGAATTGCTCTTGAAAATATGTATACGGATGAAGCTGCGTTTTACACTCTTCTTGAAAAAGGCGAGATTACGACAGATTTACTGACAGAAGCTCTGAATCGTGTTGGCGGATCTGGTAAAGACGCTTCTTCTGGACTTTCTGGAACAACCGAGCAGCTTGAGGAGCTTGAAAAAGTTGCTAAGAAGGTTATTCGAGGAGATTTTGGAAATGGAGATAAGCGAATTAAAGCTTTAACCGAAGCCGGTTATGATTATAAACAAGTTCAATCTGTGGTTAATAAG
Organism: uncultured Bacilli bacterium; assembly: GCA_947632565.1. Taxonomy (GTDB): domain Bacteria; phylum Bacillota_I; class Bacilli_A; order RF39; family UBA660; genus Alloscybalousia. Next base: position 13,246 of record CANRPT010000006.1, read on the forward strand.
CTTTTAAAGGGTCAGACAATTACAGTAGAAGATCTTTCTGAAGCAGAGTTAAAACAGATTGGCTATACTGAAGAACAAATTAAAGAATTAAATCAATTAAAGGAAATCGCCGAGAAGACCGGAACTCCTTTAAATCAACTTATTGATACGATGAATAGGCCTACTGGCAGAGAATTGATGATCGAATCTGCTAGTAATGCATTTGAAGCTTTAATGAAAATAATCCAGTCTGTTAAAGATGCTTGGGCGGATGTATTTCCGGCAATGACGGCTGATAGATTATATTCTATTATCGAAAGAGTACGAGATTTTACTCAAAGTTTGATCGTAAGTAATGATACGGCAGACAAATTAAAAAGGGTTTTTAGAGGAGTATTCTCTGTATTTGACATTCTAGGTCAAGCTTTATCTTCTACTGTTAGATTCTTTGGAAAACTTTTGGAAATCCTTAAGCCTACTGGAGATTGGCTTCTTAGCACTGGAGCTAAAGTAGGAGATTTCTGGTTTGATCTTTCTAAAAATTTTAGAGAACTTGGCGTTTTTGATCATATAGCAGACGGACTTCTAAAAGTTCTTCAAACTTTGGGGAGAAAATTAAAAGTTGTAAAAGGTGTTATAATTGGCCAATTAAATGCAAGTGGTCTACTTGAGCCTATAAAGTCAACATGGGCCGATTTTATGAATTGGATTAATTCTAAGGGAGGAATTGTTGGCCTTATTGACTCCTTCTTTAATCTTATTAATGAATGGGTGTCAAAATTAGACGCTTTGAAAATTGGAACGAGTATAATTAATTTTATTAAAGGAATTAAAGATAATTTTAAAGGCGTTTCTGGTCTTAAAGATTTTATTGAAAGAGCTTTTAAGCCTATATTTGACTTCTTTGGTTCTCTAGATCTAAAAATTGGGGGCTCTTTAAGAGGAGGAACAAAGTCAGTAACCGATTGGGTTATATCCTTTATAAAGGGCATAAAAGATGCTCTTGGTGGAATCGGAAAAGGAATTGGGGGAGCATTTGGCTCTGCAAAAGACTCTATTGTTGGAGGATTTGGATGGCTTTCTGATGCCATTGATTCTGTTACATCTTTTATAAAAGAAAAGATTTCTCCTGTTTTATCTTTGATCAAAGATATTTTGTTATTGAAAACTTTATCTAGTATAAATAAGTTCATTGGCGGACTTGGGAAAACTTTTGAAAGTGTTTCTGATATTATTAGTAATGCATCCCAAATTTTAGAGGATTTTAGAGGGATTCTTAAAGATTGGGCTAAGGGAATAGAAAAAATGATGTCCGCTAAATCTAGAGAACTTAATGCGAATGCAGTTCTTAAAGTAGCGGAATCAATCGTTATTTTAGTTGGAGCTCTTTGGATATTAAGTAAAATCGATCCAGATACAGTCTACGATTCTATATCAATATTGGCTGTGTTAATGGGTGGGCTTCTTTTATTCACAAAGAGTCTTGGTAGTGGCGGTAAGACAGAAGTAAAGATATCTGGCTTCCTTGGTTTAGCGATGGGTGTATTTGTTTTAGTTAAGACGATGCAAAGCATTGCTAAAATGGACATAAAAGAAGTCATTAAGTCAATGGGAGAAGTCGGAGCTCTTTTATTAATTCTTTCTAAGTTTACAAATCTAACTGATTCTACTTTTAAAGCTTCAAATGGTGCAGCGCTTCTTTTAACCGCCATTTCTTTACAGGGATTTGTTCTTACGATGGTAGAATTATCTAATATGGATCCTGGTAAAGCCATTGGCGGTATGATAGCTCTTGGTTTTCTTCTTGCTGAAGTTGGAGGATTTACGAGATTAGTTAATAAGGATTTAAAGTTTAGAAATGGTGCAGCGCTTCTTATGATTGGTATTTCTTTACAAACTTTTGTCCTTGCTATGATTGAACTTGCTCATATGAAACCTGAAAATGCTGTTAAAGGTATTTTAGGTTTAGGAGTCTTATTAACAGAGGTTGGTTTATTCACAAAAAAGATGGGCAAGGATTTGAAATTTTCTAGTGGTGCTTCTTTAATTGCTATAGGAGCTTCTATGCTTATATTTGGCCAGGCAATGAAGCAGATTGGATCTCTTGATTTTGGAACAATAATTAAGGGTTTGGTTGGCATGGGAGCAGCACTTTTAGAGATTTCTATATTTACAAAGTCCTCATCTAATATGGGAATTAGTTCTGGAATTGGAACGGCTGTTTCTATGGCTTCTTTATTAGTTCTTATTCCTTTGTTTAAAGAGCTTAGTAAACTTCCAAATATGGAAAAAGTTGGAATTGGTTTTGGTGCTGGAATTGCAGGAATAGGAATTGGGCTACAAGCATTAAGTAAAGTTGGAGGAATTGCTGGTGCTTTATCCGCTTCTGGAGCTCTTCTGACTATTAGCGGAACTATTGGAATTATAATTACAGTAGTAGAAGTTGTAGCCGGCCTGGTTGCAAAAATCAAGGGCTCTAGAGAATTCTTAGAGGGAGCCGCAGATATTTTAAGCCTGGTTGGAGGAGCGATCGGGGCATTTATAGGAAGTATAGGCACTGGTATTATGGCTGGAGTTGGAGCTGGTTTAGCTGCGATAGGCCAAGGACTTTCCGATTTTTGGAATAGTGCCTCTGTCTTTATAGAAGGAGCAAAAACGATAAAAGCCGAGGACATGGGCGGAATTGGAGCTTTATCAGAAGCGGTTCTTAAGCTCACTGCTTCCGAATTTCTTGATGCTGTCACAAGTCTTATTGGTGGAGGAGAAAAGAATCTTGAAACTTTTGGTGCACAGCTGAAAACTTTAGGAGGAAATTTATCTAGTTTTTCAGATGAAGCAAAAAAGGTTGATCAAAAAGCTGTTGAAGCAGCCGCTGCCGCGTTACAAGCTATAACGAATGTTGAAGTTCCAGAATCTGGAGGGTTACTTCAGGCATTGATTGGTGAAAAGAATTATGGTAATTTTGGTAGACAACTTGGAAGTTTAGGAACCGGTCTTTCCGATTTTATGACTTCTGTACAAGGGATTGAAAACTTTAATAAAATTAAAGATGCGGCAGGAGCAATTGCAGATTTAGTAGCCGTTGAGATCCCAACAACTGGTGGATTTATTGACTATATTGTTGGTAGAACTGACTGGGGAGTCTTTGGTGAGCAATTAGCAGCGTTTGGCCCTAACTTTGCTCAGTTTGCAACTGATGTAAATGGTGTTGAAGTAAAAGGCCTTGCTGGAGCAGCAGAAGCTCTTGGTGTTCTATTATCAATTAATCCTCCAACAACTGATTGGGGATTAATCCAGATATTCACCGGAACAACAAACTGGGGAAAGTTTGGAACGCAGCTTCAGCAATTTGGAGCTGGATTCCAAAGGTTTGCAAAAGCTATGAAGGGTGTTACCGAAGCCGATCTTGATATTATTCCAACAGCTGTAACTACTTTACAGGACCTTATGGATCTCGATCCTCCCAAGCAAGGCGGTTTCTTCCAAATGCTTGTTGGAGAGAAAGATCTTGGGACATTTGGCGATAATATCGGTAAGCTTGGTAAAGGGTTTGGAACATTCAATACAAACGTTAAAGAAGTAAATGTTGTTCGAATTTCGAATCTTACAACTATTCTTGAGCGCTTGGGGAATTTTCTGAATAGCCTTAGTAACGGAGTCATTGATAATGTTTCAAATTTCATTACAGCTCTTTCACTTATTGATTCTGGAAATCTTACCTTCGAGGAAACTATAAAGTCAATTAATGGATGGCAAACTCAGTTTGCAGATTCTGGTAAGGCACTTGCTACGGCTTGTGTAAAGCAGATTACGGATACTATCTCTAAAGCTACCACCCCTATCGAATCTATAGAACATATTCTAAATGGAATGTTAACAACGATTGGAAATTATAATCAGAGATTCGAAACTAGAGGTGGAACTTTAATAAGTAATGTTGTCTATGGAATGAACAAATATAAGACTAATGTCACAAATGCTGCTGGAAATCTAGCTGTAAAAGCACTAGACACCCTCAATGGTTATGGTGAGTACTTTAAAAGTTCTGGTGCATATTTGGCTCAGGGGTTTGTATATGGATTAGGAAGTAAAGCAAACGCTGTTGTAGCCGCCGCTAGATCTCTTGCTGATGTAGCAAATTATGCATTTAACAGAAGACTTCAGATTCGTTCTCCTTCTCGAGTTACTATGAGAAGTGGCGAGTACTTTGATCAGGGCTTTGTCATCGGACTTCAAAATAGGAGTAAAGATGTAGAAAATGCTTCTGGAGATGTTGCATATTCTGCTATTGATTCCTTTACAACGGCAATGACTCTTATTGAAGGTATCCTCAAAAACTCTGTGGATTTCCAGCCGACAATTCGTCCAGTTGTAGATCTTTCTAATGTCGAGTATGGAGCGAATCAAATTAGTTCTATATTTTCTCAGGATCAAACGATAGGTCTTGGTGGATATCAGAATCCGTTTATTCCTAGGATTATTTCTCAAATTAGCTCGAATATGGGCAATCAGGATACGGGGACTATGTATGTGGATAATTCTGATGTTATTGAAGCTATTAGAGATCTTGGGGATGAGTTTGAAACTATTAAGAACGCGATTGCTCAAATGAGGATTGTTATGAATAGAGATGCTTTAGTTGGTGAAATTATAGATAAAGTTGATTCTGAATTAGGGAGAATAGCAAGCATAAAGAATAGGAGGATATAAAAAGATGGTCTATTATGATGGAAAGTATTCTTTAACCTTTATAGATCCAGATACTCCTGATATGGAAACGGCTATTTATGGATCAGATTCTAAGTATAGAAAGAATACTTGGGTGGATTGGGGATTAATTCCGTCAAATAGGCCATCTATATCCCCTCCATCTAGAAAAACAGAAATAATTGAGATTCCTGGAATAAATGGTCAGAGAGATATTTCTATAGATTATTTTGGCCATCCAGTATTTTCGAACCGAACTGGAACTATCGAATTTATTTTAGTAAATAAAAATCTTGATTTAGAAAGAGATTATAAAAAATGGGATTATGTCTATTCGGAAATGATGAATTTTCTAAATTCTAAAAAATTATATGTTATTTTAGATGATGAAAAAGATTTCTTTTACGAAGGATATTTTTCTGTAAATGATTTTAAATCAAGTAAACTTTATTCGACGATAGTCATTGATTATTCATTAGATCCTTATAAAAAAACTATATCAGTTTCAAACGAGCCATGGTTATGGGATCCTTTTAGTTTTGAAAATGGGGTCATTCAAGATTATATAGAAGATTTTACTCCAAATGGATCTTTTAGTATTACTAAAGACTTTTATGTATATGCAAATGCTTTCTCTGAATTAATTATAGATATAGAGAAAGCTGCAGATAACGACAATTGGAATGATTCATCTCAAATGTTAACTGTTAAAAATGGAAATAATTCATACCCTTTTGGAAATCTTGAACAAACGACGATAAGAAAATATGGAGAAACAATTTTTGAATGCTACATAAAAAATCAGGGAACAAATAATATTTATTCGCCTAAAAATATTTCTTTATGTAGAATTAATTTTTCTGGAAAATTAACTAATAAAAAAGTAAAAATAAAAATTAGAGGGGGCTCTTTATAATTATGAGTATTTATATTTCAGGCCAATATGCTGATTATAATGACAATTACTCATGTGTAATTTATGACACAGATACTAAAATAAGGCCTTCAATGGTTTTTTATTTAAAATTAACAATGGAAATAGATCAACCAGGAACTTTGGAAATGACCTTAGCTAAAGAGCATCCTTTTAATAAAATGGACTACAAAAAGAAAAGGGTCGTTAGAGTTTTTAATAATGGAGATGAAATTTGGAGAGGATATCCTGTAAAAACAGAAACAGATTTTTATGGAAATAAAATTATTTTATGTGATGGATGTTTAGCCTGTTTAAAGAATATAATTACAGAATATCCAGAGTATATAACATACAGAGGAGAAAACGCAGACTTGATGTTTGACTATTATAGAGTAACAGATCTTATTAAATATGCGTTTTCTCATATTTTTAAAGGAGATGATTATTCTAATAAAATTGCTCCTTTTGATATTAATTACTTTTGTGGAGATGTTCATAAAGATTATGTAGGCGATAAAGATTCAGTTTGGGTTAATCCTTTTGGTGAAGAAGATAATAGATACACAACTTTAGACGAGTTTTTAAGACATCGATTAACAGACCAATATGGAGGATATCTTATTTATGATTTTAGCCCTCCTGGAGTAATCTTGGAGCCAGATCCAATTCCTCCAAGTGAAGCATGGCATATTGGTTATCTATCCTCTTCTAATGATTATGAGTCTTTATATTATGATGATGGTAAAAGTTGGTATAATAGTTATAAATGTTGTTTCTTTAAAACTTTGGATGAACTTAGAGAAGCAATCCGAAGAGGGCATGTCAAGGTTTTAGAAAAAGGAAAAAATATTATTGATTTTAAGAAAAGTGTTGACATCTCAGAAATATTTACTGGGGTTTTTCCAATTGGTGAAGATGGCATACTTATAAATGGAAGGAATGTTCTCGATTGGAATTTCCCTTTTCAAACGATATCTGAAAACGTTGTTATAGACGAAGAAGCGGCAAAAGTTTTAGGACAGATTATTAAAATTCAAAATTTTAGTGATATAAAAGATAAGACTCTTCTTAAAGACACAGCATCTGCTTATTTAAAAAATAATCTATTTAAAAATATAAATCTAGAAATTTCTTTTTTTGATGATGCTATTCTATCAAATGATGGCCATTTTACAATTCCTGGAAATTCAGTATGTTATAAATATGGCGATGAACTAAGTGGAAATTTCATTTATAATATAATTTGTCATTCTGTTGAAATTGATTTCCTTAATCCATCAAAAAGTGTTTGGAAAACTTTCGTTGATAGTGAAAAGCTTTCAAATAAATATGATGACTCTAATAAATCTAAAGGGATATATTATATGAACTCTGTTTCTTATGAAGTTGAGTATGACTCTAACAAAGACGAAGAAATTACTTAATAAAAGGAGGTAAACTTATAATGGCAATGAGTGAAACTACATTTAAGAGCTATTTAAGTAAAATTTTATCTGCTAGATATGGCGAAGAAGTTCGTGGATCCATTCACGATTCTTTACAGGGAATGTACGACATTGTTAAGCAGAATGTAGTTGATGTTTCCAGTGCTAATAAGAAGATTGATACTGCCATAACTAATGCTAATAAGAAAATCGATGATGCAGTAGCGAAGGCCAACACAGCTACCACGGATGCAACGACTGCTAAGAATGATGCAAATAAAGCTGCCGATCGAGCTAACTCAGCTGCAAGTGTTGTTGAAAGTTTGGAAGTTGGAAATATTGATCTTGGGTCGATTGCCACAAAAGACTATGTGGACGAGTCCAATCGTGGTGGAATAAATCTTCTTCCTGATACGAACGTTGGGTCACTTTGGGGAGTAAATGGTGCTGGAGAGAGACTTTTTTCTTCTTCTAATATTACAACTGCACAATTGGAAAATGTATTTGTAAAATTAAATGATCCACCGGTTAATGGAGTTATTTGGGGAATTGAAGGCACTCTTAAAGAAAAACTTACTGGAAGTAAAATGCTTCGTTGGTATAGAGAAAATCGAATCTTTCTTAAAGATGGAGAAACTTATACAATGAGTTGTTGGGCTCGTGCAATGAGCGGAAATCCAAATTTAAGAATGGAATATGGTAGTAATAAATATATTTCTCACGATTTTACTATAACTTCAAAAGAATGGGACCATTATTCGTGGACATTTGTATATTCGCCCTCATCTGTTAATGATACAGAAGAAGCAGGGACTTTTATTTATTTTGGATTATCAGCCGTATCATCCACTAATGTTGGTTCTAAACTACAGTATTGTGGTATGAAATTAGAGGTCGGTGATAAAGCAACAAATTGGTGTTTGGCTCCAGAAGATATGGAAATTGAAATAGGGTCAACAAATCTTGTTCTTAAATCAGATAATGAACAAAATAAGGTTACATCGGGAACTGGATCGTCTATGGGGCATAGTTGGGACTTAACGAAATATGGAGAAGAAGTCCTAAATGTTGTCGGGAGAAAAATATGTATTTCCTATGATGCTCGTGCTGAAGTTGCAGGGCAAGAAATTCTTGTTAATTTAAGAGTTGGAACTGGAACATCCGATATGGCATCCCCAGGATCTTCTGAATTATTTCATCCCTTAACAACGGAGTATAAACGCTATCAATATGTAACTCGTATTATTGCCGCTGGAACAAAAAGAGTTTGGTGGGTGTCTAGAACCGCGCCAAGTGGCCAAACTGGAAATGTATATGTTCGTAATGTTAAAGTTGAACTTGGTAATTATCCAACGTGCTATTCTTTAGCCCAAGAAGATACCCAATATCAGCCTGGCGACAAAATTGAAATCACTGGAGAAGGAGAAGATTATATTGTTTTGATCGGATATATTACAAGTAGCAGCACGGTTATTAATTGCACATTCCCCCTTTCAAAGCCGATTTCTAAAGCAGTAAAGAGCGTTACAATTTCAGAGGCAGAAGTTGTTGGGCGACAAAATGGGAAATATATTATTGGTGAGTCGACAACTACAGAGAAAATATCGACCCCAAAGGGCTACTTAGTTGGGGCAAATCATGATAGTTTACGTCTAAAGTTAACTCTTTCCGAAGCTCCACAGGAAGCCGTCAATAATGATCTATTAGCCCTTAAACTTTGTAAGTTTACAATGACATTTAATTAAAAAGGAGGACTAAACTATGTATCAACCGAATAATCCCTATCAGAACCCAGGGGCTTCTATGCCTCAAAACCCCAACATGCCGTACGTAAACCTTCAGCCAGGATCCCCAAATCCTTATATGAATATTTCTGGAACTGGTGTTAATACGGCGGCAAACTGGAATCTTCCTTATCCGAACAATTATCAGAGGCCTCCCCAGATTTCTGGTCGAATGATTGGCAATATTTCTGAAGTTGTTCCCAACGAAGTTCCTATGGATGGGTCTGTTAGTTTCTTTCCGCAGAGTGATTACTCATGCATTTATGCAAAGAAGTGGAATACGGATGGTACAATTCAAACTGTTAAGTTCGTTCCCGTTGTAGAGAACGATAAACCTCAAGAAACTTCTTTGAATGATATTCGAGAGTTCAATACAAGTCTAGCTTCAGATATTGAGAATATTTCTACTCGACTTGAGAAGATTGAAAAACTTTTAACTTCTAAGCCTACTAGAACTGTAAAGGAGGAGTCTAAGTGAACAATCCGCTTATGAACTTCGCAATCGCTATGATTAATAAGAATCCAGCTATTCAGAATAACCCCCAGGCTCAGGAATACATTAATATTATTCAGAACAATGATGCTACTAGGGGTGAGCAGATCGCAATGAATCTGTGTAATACTTACGGAGTAACCAAAGAGCAGGCTATTGCTCAAGCAAAGAAATATTTCGGTCTTCCGTAAGTACAAGTTTTGTGCATTTCAGTAGAGTATAAGAGAATACGCGCGGTCTTTTATATTTTACTGTTATGTAAATTTTTATTATTTGGAGGATTAAATTTATGTTTGGTGGTTCTATGCCGAGTCTGGCTGATATCGCTGCTGTCACTGGTAACGGTAATAACAATGACGGTTTCGGTGGTAATAATGGCTGGTGGGTACTGATCATTTTGTTCGCCCTCTTTGGCGGCTGGGGCCGTGGTGGTTATGGTAATGACAATGGTTCTAACGGGGGTGGCAACATGTCGTACGTGCCTTATCTGATGAATGGTGTTTGGAACAATGGTGCTCTTACTCGTGCGGATCTGTGCCAGGACATGAACTTCCAGGAAGTCCAGAATGGCATCCGTTCGATCGCTTCTAGCCTGCCGACTAGCTTTGCCAATCTGAACAGCACGATTTGTAATCAGCAGTATGACACTGCTCGCCTGGTCAATGGTCTTGAGAACACGATTCAGGGTGGCTTTAATGCTGCGAACGTTGTTTCTCTGCAGAATCAGAATGCTCTCCAGGCTCAGATCGCTCAGTGCTGCTGCGATGCGAAGAGTCTCTTTGCTCAGGCCGAGTACAATCGTGCGACTGATACCTGCGCTGTGACCAATGCCATCCGTGATGCTGCTCGCGATATTATCCAGAATGATAACTGCAATTATCGGCAGCTGCATGACGAGCAGATCGCTCTCCAGATTCAGGGCTACAAGGATACCATTGCGAATCTGCGTGGCGCTCTGGATAAGTGTGATCTGGCTCAGTCTCAGTCTGCGCAGAATGCTTATCTTATTAGCCAGCTCCGTCCTCAGCCTGTTCCGGCCTTCGCGGTTCCGAACCCGTTTGTGTACAATGGCTACAATAGTTGTGGGTGTAATCAGGGTGGCTGCTGCAATAGTAACGGCTTTAACTTCTAAGCATATTTTGGGGCTAGGGGATATCTCTTAGCCCCTATATTTTTATGGAGGTGTTTGTGGATGATTATTGTTTCTAATTCTACTGCTCAGACGCTTCTTCCTGGGCAGGCCCTTACGTTTGACACCGTTGTTTGGCAGTCGGGTGGGTGTAATTGCCGTCCGAATGAATATTTTCGCATGAACAGTCCCCTGATCCAGCTTCGTCCTGGCTGTTATGAAGTTACGATGAGCGGTAATATTGGCGGAACTGTTGCAGCTACTCCGGTTCAGGTTGCTATTGGTCTTGACGGATCCGCGCTCCCGACGACTACTGGCTCTCAGACCCCGGCTGCCATTACTGATTTCAACAATGTGAGTCGTAGTACTCTCATTCGCGTCCCTAACTGCACCAGCTCGTCTGTTAGTATCATTAACAATGGTACTTCTAATGTTGTGGTTAACCCCGGCTTTACGCTTCAGGTTAAGAGGGAGGGTTAATTATGCATGATATGATGGCGAAAATGGAAGAGATTCGTGAACTTAAGAATACTCTTCTTGATGCGGTTAAGCTTGAAGTCTCAAAGGGTGTTCAGTGTGTAGACACCAAGGAAGCCGGCGAGGTCATTGACATGGTCAAGGATCTTGCTGAAGCCGAGAAGTGCTGCATGGAAGCCTGCTACTATACGAAGATTGTCGAGGCCATGGATGAAACTTCTGAGGACGTTTATGGATATAACAATCGTCGCTACTCGAATGGACGCTATGCTCCTAAGGGCCGTGGTCGGATGATGGGGTATAATCCTACGATGATGCAGATGCCTTACATGATGGATTATCTTGATGATCCCGAGGGCTTTGAGGATCGTATGGGTTATTCTGGCCAGGGCGGTAGGAGCAGCGGTTCTTACAGTGGTGGCCGTAGTGGGAATCGTTCTCAGTCTGGTAGTAGGTATGGTTACGATGCTGGTGATGGACGTTATGGTATGCCCTATCGTCAGTATCGCGATTCTCGTCGCTACTATACCGAGACGCATTCTCCTGAGGCGAAGCAGGACATGGATGCCTATGCAAGTGAGCATGTTGGTGACACTATTACTTCCATTCGTGAGATTTGGAAGGATGCTGATCCGGCAATGCGTCGTAAGCTGAAGGATGATTTTAGCAAGCTTGTAGATGAAATGAAAGTCTAAAGTAGGCTATATTTTACAGTCATGAATTCGTTTATCATGAACGGAATTCTATGGCATGTAAAATTTGTAGACCCGACTAGCCTGGAGCTCGTGGATCGTACTGGGAAGCAAAGGGTTGCTGCAACAGATCCGAATGTATTCTGTGTATATTTAAGCAACGATCTCCGAGGGGATTTCCTCAATACAGTATTCATTCACGAGCTCGGGCACTGCGTAATGGTAAGTTTTAATCTTTTGTATGAGATTCACAAAATGGTTAAGCCAGAGTATTGGATTGAAGCAGAAGAGTGGATTTGTAATTTTATCGCAGATTATGGGATGCAGATTTTTAAAATTGCCTACGGAATCCTTGGAAGCAAAGCTTTGGAAATTCTGCCATATGAGATGGAAAGAGTAATTAAAGCGGCGTAAAGGAGGTGACTTCCATTGCAGGTGCTACAAATGTTTGTTACTGTTATTTGTGCAGTTCTTGCGTCATCTGGTTTCTGGGCATTGCTTCAGAAGCTTTCAGATCGAAAAGATGTAAAGACGAAGGTTTTGATTGGCCTGGCTCATGATCGGATTATTTATCTTGGGATGAGTTATATTAAACGTGGCTACATCACAAAGGATGAGTACGAGAACTTGCATGATTATCTATATTTGCCTTACAAAGAAATGGGTGGAAATGGTTCTGCAGAGCGTGTTATGCAGGAAGTAAATAAGCTTGAAATTTGTGATCATTAAGGAGTGATATTTATGAGTCTTAATAAGAAGGTTTATGATATTCTGAAGTGGATTGCTATGTATCTGTTACCGGCTTTTGGCACTCTATATTTTGCTCTTGCCGGCATTTGGAATTTCCCGTATGGTGAGGAAGTTGTGGGTACGATTACTGCCCTTGATACCTTTCTTGGTGTTATTCTCGGTATTAGTAAGGCTAGTTACCAGGGGGACGGTGACATCGTGGTTGACAATAGCGACCCTGACAAGACTCTCTATTCTCTGGTTCTTAACGACGATCCTGATAAGGTGATTGGAACTTCTAAGTACGTTACTCTGAAGGTTACTCCTAATACTGAGGAGAACGTTGCATAAATTATACAAAAGGGGGTCGTATATTTTACATATGCTACCCCTTTTTTCTCGTAAAAATTACAAGCTTTATTATAGAATAATAAAGGAGGTTGAACTAAGATGTTTAAGATTGGACAGTTTAGAATTCTCTCTAAGAAGGATTGGAAGACTCTTGTAGAACTTCGTAACGACTATCTTAATAAGACTAATCGAGCTGGTTTAATTAATGTTGAGTTATCAAACATTAAATACTATCTTGATAATGGAAATATGGAGATGGCTTATCGAATTATACAAGAACGATATATCGATCCTTTAACTGAGGATAAAGCTAAAGTATGTGGAACTAATTATGATATCTTAGCAAAAGCTAACTTACTCATAATTCCAAAAGATTGAGCCTACAAAGGCTCTTTCTTTTCGTATTTTTTACATCTTCTATAGTAGAAAGGAGGAAGTGGTATGAATCTGAAACGGTTGAAAAGGGATAAGCGAACTGAACTTGATAAGAGGATTGACGAGGGTCTTGGTGAGCTGAGTAATCTTAGTATCACATCAGAAAGCTACGATCAAGCCGCTAAGAATGTCGAGACACTTTGCAAGGCTAGAAGTTATGAAAAGCCGAGGAAAGTAAGTCCCGATGCAGTTCTAAGTGCAGTCGTATCCATCGGAGGTATATTATTGATTCTTGGTTACGAGCAAACTCGTGTAATCACATCAAAGGCATTTCACTGGATTCCTAAAGGGCGTTTTTAAAATGCCCTTTCTCTTTTTTTTTTTCGTAATTTTTACAGTTCCTTTAATAGAAAGGAAGGTGTTCTTAAATGAAGGAAGAACTTCAGTTGGACTGCAATCAGGTTATCAAGATGATGAAGGAAGTTATCTATTCCATTGTGGAACCCGTTACTAAATCTTGCAATGAGGCCATTCAACCTTATAGTGACAAGAGTAAAGTGACGATGCTTTGGAGCGATGCGGACTTCATTCTCGATGAGCTTGGTTTCTTGCTCAATGGATTGGTCTTGCTTGAAAGGAGGATACCCAAGTCTAAGGATGAGGCATAGCCTCTCCTTTTTAATTCGTAAATTTTACAATTATTATAATAGAAAGGAAGGTGTTTTTAAATGCTAAGATTTCATAGGTTGGTTAAAGAAGATGATCTTTGCAAAATCGATTTGCATTCTGAAACAGCACAAGCTTTTTTAAGGGAGGCTATGGCTGCTTTACCCGAAGATGATAAGTCTTTTGACTCTATAAAGGATTGTATAAGATTGGCTTACAATCATATTGTAGAGATTAGGAGGCATAATCCATCAAAATGGTGAAGAGGCATAGCCTCTTCTTTTTTCGTAATTTTTACAGTTCCTTTAATAGAAAGGAGTGATTTATATGATCACGATTACGATTTTATTGGCGGTTCTGATTACTTTCGGAGCAGTGCTTTGCGTACTCCCGGTATTGGCATTGCCACTGCTCGACATTGTTGTTGGTGCGCTGATAGTAATCGCTTTAGTGAAACTTATTAGAAAACTCTGGAAAAAAAGGAAGGCATAGCCTTTCCTTTTACCTCGTAAAATTTACAGTGTTTATAATAGAAAGGAAGATGATGAATGAATTTGAATTATGCAGGCAAGTTCCTAGAAGATTCTTATTCATAAGGTCTTCTTTTCTTTTGCCCCAGTGGTGCAATCGGCAGACACAACGGACTTAAAATCCGTCAAGCTATGGGTTCAAATCCCATCTGGGGCACCATTCGTATTTTTTACAGTTCTTATTATAGAATAATAAAGGAGGTTGGTAGTATGGATTACGATCTTGAAACCATTACTAAAGTATCAGTTTTACTCGATGCGGCGCAATCAGCAGCTTTGACGGTGAACAGATGTACTCCTATTGGAGATCCTGTATCAAAAATAGTAGAAGTGTCATTCGTTGACGCAGAATGCATTTCGTCGTGTATGAGTTTAATAACCAATTCTTTAGTAAAGGTGAAAATTCTTCTAGGATTACCAAGCGATTTTAGTGAACAAGATTGAGCCTACAAAGGCTCTTTCTTTTTATTTTTTAAGGAGGATTTTGGTCATGAATAAGAAGATTGCTAAGGTTCTTGTTGGCTGTGGAAGGTTTCTGGCTGCAATGGGAGGAGCTATGAGCGCTGCGAACATGTTTGACAAACTTGTTACTATAAAAACTTCTGAAAAAGAAGAGAGTTCTACGACTGATAAGGAGGGAAATTAGTATGACTGGAATCAAGAGGAAGAAGGATGTTTACGAAGAGGAAACTTCAATGTTTGTATCGATTCTTTTGGAATTGAACAAACCATTCAAGTTTTCAGAGAAGAAGGGAACTGGTACGACCGAGGAACCATTCTATCGAACTGTTGAATATTTTGCTTCTGATATAGATATGAAGAAGATTTCTGATTATCTTAAGCGACTTAGAAAGATTCAGAAGGAATTTTTGGAAGATTCTATGTAATTCGTAATTTTTACAATTCCTTTAATAGAAAGGAAGGTGCTTTAAATGATTAATGATGTTCTCTCTAAGAACATAAGGACAATCAGAACCATGGATCAGGTTCTTGATATGATGAACGAGGCAATCGTTTCGAAAGGTTATCCGACTGAAGTCGATGATGGAAAAGATTGTTTCGTTTCTATCGACGAAATCGATTTCATGATCTGTGAGATCTCTTTTGTTCGAGAGTGCTTGAAGCATTTGGAGACCAAACTTAAGGATGAGGCATAGCCTCTCCTTTTTTTTTAGTTCGTAATTTTTACAGTCCTTATTATAGAAACGATAAGGAGGTAATTGGTATGTTCGGTTACAAGTTGGTTAAGGAAAAGAACTTTGTAGGGGCTTTGAAAGCCATGTGGGATTGCTGCGATGCCATCGTGAAGATGAATGACATTATTGCTAATGTTGATCTTCCTGATAGTGTTAAATGTGATCTTTGGAAAAATGCAATAGTAGCTCTTGCATGTCTTGCTGATGGACTACATAACTTGGATAACGATATTCCAGATCTATCTACCGCGATTCGGAACTTTGGAGAGGCATAGCCTCTCCTTTTATTTTTAAGGAGGTTGATACTATGGCTAACAAAATCAAGGAATTCGGCAAGAAGGTTCTCAATGGAGCAATGGACAATTCTCCAGAGATTCTAACAGGATTGACATGTTGTGGCGTGGTTGGAACAAGCATCATGTCTGGACAGGCATCGGTCAAGGCAAGTGAAGAATTGAAAAAGATTGAGGAAAAGCTATCATGGAAAGACAAGATTCGTTACACATGGAAATTCTATATTCCTACAGCTTTGATGGGGGGAGTTACGATGGTCTGTGCAATTGGATCAAATCGTATATCCTCGAATCGAGTAGCGGCGATTAGCTCTTTGTACGCGATTGCCGAGAAGGGCCTGAAGGAATATCAGGACAAGGTAATTGAGACGATTGGTGAAAAGAAGGAAAAAGCTATTAAGGACGAAATTGCCAAGGATCGAATTGATCGTGATCCGGTTTCAAAGAATGAAGTTATTCTTACAGGAACTGGAGATTTCCTTTGTTATGATGCAATGTATGGAGGATATTTCAGGAGCACAATCGACAAGATCAAGAAAGTCGAAAATGCCATGAATCATGAATTACTTGGTGGAATGGATTCATGGGTATCCTTGAATGAAGTAAGATATGAACTTGGAAGGGAGCCAATTAAAGGGGGAGATGTTATTGGGTGGACTATTAATGAACTAATACATTTCTCTTTCAGTACTCAGTTGACTGAGGATGGAGAACCTTGTCTTGTTGTGGAATATAATGCACGACCGAAGCCACAGATCTTTAATTAAGGAGGAAAATTTAAGATGTTTAATATTAAGGATATTTTGACTTTCATGAAGTTTCTTAACGATTATAAGATTGAATGCTATATGGACTTTAATAATTCTTATGTTGTGTTTGAAACTCAAGGGTCTCCAAAGAGGATTTCGATTCCTGTTTATGAATTTGATATTCATCAGATGATCCTTAACATTAATCGTATTAAGAGAGAATTTAATTTTAAGGAGGTTGATTTAGATGTTCGATGCAAATGATATTATTGAATTGATCGATTTTACAAATAGTAATGATATTGAATTTCTTATAGAATTAGATGGGTTAGCGTTAAATTTCTTTAAAGAAGAAGACGGAATGTACCATCATTTCCTTATTCCAATCGAAACCTTTAACAACCGTCCTATGCGGAAGAATATTGAACATATTACGTACGAACTAACTCGGAATTAAGGAGGCTAACTGTGGAGCATCGAAGGCAAGACTACAATCAATATCCTAGAAGAAAACGGAATGTCTTCAGGGACAGATGTGAGACTATATTTTACAATACGGCATTACTCTGCGTAAGTGCTTTGATGGTTTCTGGAACGATTCATTTCATAATGATTATGTTTAACTAAGGAGGAAATGGTTATGAAAAAGACAATCCTGATCATCGTTCTTTGCTTCGTTTTTGTGTTTCTTTCTGCTTGTTCTTTAACTAAAATGGAAAAAATTAAAGAACCGGACAACGTTTCAAGAATGAGATTGGTCGAGTCAATTAGAGGGGGTGATATGCAGATATTTTATGATCAATATACAAACGTAATGTATATGTATAATTGTAGAGGCGGTTTCAGTCCAATCTATAATGCAGATGGGAGTCTATATTTGTATGGTACTCCTAAGTCAGTTGGCTAATTCGTAAAAATTACAATGTTTATAATAGAGGTAGAACCTCAATTAATTTTAAGGAGGATTTTGGTATGAACAAGATGGTTAAGTTTGGCATTAAGGCTGCTGGTTTCGTTGGATCTATTCTGGCTGCGGACCTGGTTCTTAATGGAACGAACAAGCTGATTGGAAAATTCGATGGTGAATCTTCTGACGAAGAAGAGAGTTCTACGACTGATGAGGACGAGGCTGAATAGCCTCTCCTTTTTTTCTCGTAACTTTTACATGGCTTATAATAGAAAGGAGTTGGTATCATGATTCGACATAGTGTTTACTCGATTATCAATGACCGGACTGGTAAGAAGGAGGATTGCATTGCTGAAGCTCGTTTTCCTTTGAAGGTGAAAGACGCTGTAATTGGAAGCGGATTGGCTGTTGGAGGTGTTCTCTATATGCTAGTAAAAGCTTTTAAGTACGGAGCTGAGAAACTCGATGAAGGACAGTATAAGACAATGAATAAACTCGGACTTATCAGTGATTCTGGTAATGTTGATTCAGACGATGTAAGTATAAGACATGACTAACGACTTTATAAGGTATCTTAACAGATACCTTATATTTTTAGGAGGAATGACGAATGGATGAGTTTCCGAGCAATTCTCGAAATCAAAAAGCAAAAATTCCCCAGGGGGAAAAACGGGAAAAAGTCGAAGCGGTAGCCCATGGTAAAAAGATTCAAAAAACAGCTTTGAATAAATTTGTAGATTTTATTGTTGGTGACGATTCTAAGAATGTATTTTCTTATTTATGGAATGATATTTTGGTTCCGGCTGCGAAGAATATGTTGTTTGATATGATCCGTGATGGCGCTGAAATGCGTATATTTGGAGAAGTGCGGAATCATGGAGTTCGAAATCGACAGACTGGAACTTATGTAAGTTATGATCAGATTAGCAGGGATAGAGATCGAAGAGAGCCTAGAAGTCATGAACGTAGAGTTTCTAAACCAGACGAGGTCTTGATTGAGGATAGAGCCGAAGCCGAGGAAGTTCTTTCAAGAATGTACGATTATTGGGAGACTTATGGAATCGTATCTCTAGCCGAATATTACGATCTCGTTGGAGTTGCAGGAGATTTTACAGACAATAAATGGGGTTGGGACAATCTGAAAGGCTCTAGAATCTTGCGAGTACGAGATGGTTATATTGTAGACTTGCCGAAGATGATTCCATTAAATTAAGGAGGTATTATGAATCCTAAAGATATTTTTGGATGGTTTCGGTGTCTATTTCCAATGTGGGAAGGTAAGGTAATCAATTACAAGCCACTAAGTATGGATACCATTCGAATGCAATCTGTTGATGGCTCTAGGGTTTTCTACTTTACTTACAAGGGTGGAGTAACATTCACTCTGAAATCAATGACTTTGAAGGAGGCTAGGGAGTATGAAAAGAATTCGTTTAAGCAACGTTAATGTTACTTGTGCAAAGTGTGGAAAACCAATCTTTGATTTTAGTGGAAGCAGGAAATGGAGATCAAATGATGGGGAAGAGCCAATTATTGGTATTTGTTTCATGAGTGAAGCAGGAGATCCTGTAGAAGCATTTGATCTTTGTGACGACTGCATTGGTAAGTTATATTCTAAGTTGATTTATTAAGGAGGAGAAGACAATGAAGTTTGTTAATGATCTGAAGCTGAAAGCCAAGAAGAATAGTCCGGAGATTATGTTGGTTGGCGGTATTGCTGGAATACTTGTAGGTACGGTTTGGGCGTGTATTAAGAGTGTTAACGTGAAGGATATTCTGGAGAATCATAAGAAGAAAGTAGAGAAGGTCAAAGAAGCTTATAAGCCTGAGGATAAGCCTTATAAGAAGGAATTGACCAAGGCTTATGCATCGACAGCTGTGGAAATGGGCAAGAATTATATTCTACCAGCGGCCGTAGAAGCCACTTCTATCGGTCTGATGATTGGCTCGCACAATATCTTGTACGGACGTAATCTTGCGCTCACAGCGGCTTATACGACCCTTCAGGACAAGTTTAAGGAGTATAAGAATATTGTTCCGAAGGAAGAGATTCATAAGGCAATTGAAAAGAAAATGGAAGGAGCCACCGAGGAAGAGAAGACCGAAGCAATCAATAAGATTGATGGGAGTATCTATGCTCGTAAGTTCGATTATCATTCTCGGAATTGGACACCTTCTTCGATGTATTATAATCTATTGTTCTTGAAGAATCAGCAGAATTATTTCAATGATTTGCTGAACTCCAGAGGTCATGTCTTCCTGAACGAGGTCTATGATGCATTGGATGTTTGTCGAGATGGAGAGTCGAGTCCTCATACCAAGGCTGGTGCAATCGTTGGTTGGGTCAAGGGAGCTGGCGGAGATGATTATATCGACTTCGGTATTGATTTCTCTTGTCTTGACAAGTATACGATTGATGATTTCCCGATGGATGATGGCGGTAAGAGTGGAATCTATCTGGACTTTAATGTAGACGGAGTGATCTACGATCTCATTTGAAGGACACGTGGCCTTAACGCTATAGGGTCGGGGATATTTGAACAAGATATCCTCGACTATCCTCAACTTTACACGTACTGGTAGAAAGGAGACTTAAATGAAGCAAAGTAAAGCTAGGGTTAATAAAATATTTAGGTCTTATCTAAATATTTTTACATGGCATAAATGGAAATCAAAAGGCCATATTAGATATACAAATGTCTGTAGGGCTGCTTATGCAAAAGCTGTTAGCTATCAACATCGTTGTCGAAAGGAGATAACAGAATGACTAATTCTATATTTGCTATCATGGAATACTGCATGGTTCGTGGCTTGAAGTTCAATTCAAATCTTGGTAGAGGGATTATTTCGATTTATGACCCTGAATCGGATAACTTCTTAGAGATCCAAGCTGATATTGACGCAAAACTAACCATTGAACGAATTGAGACTTGGTTGGATGAGGTGCGTCATGTGGCTTAAAAAGATTAGAGACAGATGGTATTCTTATCATATAATGAAATTGATCTCTAAGAGAAACAATCTTAATAAAAAGATCCATGATCTTATTTATAAGAGATTTGGATGGGACGAGGAGGAAGAAAAACGTGAAGAACTACGGATTTTTACACGCGATTTTTGATATTCTAATGACGTTCTGCACCGGTGGTCTTTGGCTTATCTGGATTGTGATTAAATACTTGAGAACACATTGAGGAGGATAAGGCAATGAAGAAAGCTCTTATATTTCTTGGTGGACTGGTTTCTGGGTTTGGACTTGGATGTATATTTTCAAAACTGAGAAGTACAAAGTCGGAGGAAGTTAAATCTGATAATAAGGTGCTTGAAGTTATCGAGTTTGATCCCGATAAGGACCGAAAGAAGTCCCCAATTGAGAAAAAGCCTGATTTGGATGAGCTTGTTGAACGATATAAAGTGAATGATCAGGAAGAAGAGAACCCCTACCCCCCTGAAGATTATTTGCCCCCCGAGGATGATGAACCGGAAGATGAAGAAGATGATGAGGAACCTCCTGAAGTTGAATTCTCCTACCCGCAAATAATAAGTCGTCTAGAGTTTGAAAACGAAAAGAAAAATTACGAAGTTCAAACTCTGACATATTACGCATACGATGATACGGTTTGCGACGAGAATGAACAGGTTATTTCTTCTCCTGAGGATTTGATTGGGGATGACGCCCTTGTCTGCTTCGGTCTTGGTTCTGACGATCCAAATACTGTCTATATTTGCAATGACAAACGTGGAACGAAGTATGAGGTGATAAAGGTGAGTGGAAGTTATCAGGAACAGGTTCTTGGGATTACAGAAAATAATTCTTATGGTACAAGAAAAATGAGGAGGGAGGATAGTGACACAGATTAAGCAGGATTATTTTCAATGGCTTTGTGAGATGGTTCATTCTGATGGGCCATCTCAAAGTTATGGTATACTATTAAAGACTTTACATAGTATACCATTTTTTGCCACTCACGATCGTGATTTGAATCGTATGGATGACGGATTCCGATTACGTTATGAATATGAATCGTTTCACAACACTCGAGGATCAGAAGATTTTTATGAAATGAGAGTTTCCGTTCTCGAAGTCTTGATTGGATTGGCCAATCGAATTGAAGATTTGATGTATGACCCAGAAAAAGGAGACCAGACTCTGATTTGGTTCTGGGAGATAATTGATAATCTTGGATTTGAGAATTTTACGGATGAAGCGTTTGGGGATCGAGAATGGTATACTTTTCAGGTGGAAGATGTTATTAAGAAGTGGTTGGAAAGAAAGTTTCAAAGGAATGGGAAGGGTTCTCCGTTTCCTTTGAAGACTTGGAAGTACGACCAGAGGAAGATTGAACTTCTGTATCAGATGAATGATTATTTAAATGAGAGGTATCCGATATGAATGAAAAGTTAATTCAGTATTTGAGGGAGAATGTTATATTTGTGAATTACAATCCTTTGAACAATCATCTTATTTTTAACTTTACACAACTGAGAGAACCTAGAGGATGTCTTTCTTTGGATGCAGATGATGTAATTTTGATGGGCGTGACGAACCTTATTTGTAGATTGGAGGACCAAAAAAAGTGTCATGAGAACTGAGAAAAACGTCACATTTGTGACACTTTTAATGTTAAGATTTTGTTAAATTTGTGTTAACTGCAATTTTTTGTGACACTTTTTTGACATATTGTGACACTTTTTTTTCAAAAGTGTCACGTTGAAAACGCCTGTGCCCCAGGGGTTTTGGGCACTTTTGTGACACTTTGCCACTTTTTTTCATAAACTTTTATTAGAGAAAAAATCAATTTTTAAAAAGTTTTAAAAACAAAGTGGCAAATTGACAAAATGACATGTAAGGAGGTTGAGTATGATTTACATTGATAAAGATCCTGTGTTAACTAAGAAGCTAGAAGATTTACTAAGTTGGTGTAGAAAAAATGATATTGAGGTGTCTAGAGTGGACAACTTCTGGGAACGGGAAGTTATTTATTATTTTACAGATTTAATGAGTCAAGATCGTATTAGATTACAATATTATTATCAGGATATTGTAACAAATCCTGACTATATTAAAGAGAAATTGAAGGAATATTTTGGTAGATAGGAGGTTATCTTATGGAAGATAATTTTGGAAGTTTCTTTAGATGGTGTAACGCAAATGGAATTTTTATTGGTCGAAATGGAGATGGACCAAAAGCCGATTTTGAATTTTGTTTTCATAAAATTATAAATGAAGATGATGGAAGTGTGGATTATTCAGATACTCTTATTTTAGATTATTGTGATGTTGTTGCTGATTATCCATATACTAGAACAATATTAAGGACATATTTTAATATGGGAGTGTAATAAATGAAATGGTTCATAGCAATTGTCGCGTTTCTTATTTTGTCGAGCATATTCGATGATTTTAATGTGAGATCTAGAAAACTTGAAGAAAGGATGGATAAACTTGAAAAAGCTTTGGAATCAAATAGCTCAAATGAAGACGAGTGAGTATATTCCGTTTTGTTTGTTCTGGTGGAGTATTGTTTTTATATTTGCACTTTTCCTTAGAGTAGTAATTCGTTCTTGAAAGGAGGTTGACCCATGGACTTTTTTCAGATCAGGGAAAGAAGTTGTAAGAATGGTGTGGTTGAAATCTATCCAGATTTTCGAGTATGTCGTTCTAAGGATTTGATGGTCCGTGGTAAATCCTTCTATGCAATTTGGGATGAAGAGAAAGGTTTGTGGTCGACCGATGAGTATGATGTTCAGAGATTGGTAGATCAAGAGCTGAATGAGTATGCAAAGAAAGTAGAATCTAGGTATGATGGAAGAATTGTTGTAAAACGAATGTCCGATTTTTCAAGTAGGAGTTGGTCTCAGTTTCGGCAGTATCTTTCGAATATTTCTGACAATTCTCATCAGTTGGATGAGAAACTTACTTTCTTAAATACCGAAGTAACAAAGAAGGATTATATTAGTAAGAGATTGAATTATAATTTGGAGGAAGGTGATTACTCTGGATGGGATGAACTCGTGGGAACCCTCTACGATCAAGAAAATCGTAAGCGAATTGAATGGGCAATTGGGGCAATTGTCTCAGGAGACAGTCGTAACATTCAAAAATTTATTGTTTTTTATGGAGAAGCTGGTGCAGGTAAATCGACGATCCTCAATGTTATACAGGAATTATTCGAGGGTTATTATACAACCTTCGATGCAAAGGCGCTTACATCATCAAGCAACGCTTTCAGCACGGAGGTTTTCAAATCAAATCCTCTTGTCGGAATTCAACACGACGGAGACCTCTCAAAAATTGAAGATAACACCAAATTAAATTCGATTGTTTCTCATGAATACATGACAATGAACGAGAAGTATAAAGCTTCTTATACTGCAAGAGCAAATTGCTTCTTATTTATGGCGACAAATCGTCCGGTTAAGATCACGGATGCTAAGTCTGGTATTATTCGGAGGTTGATCGATGTAAAACCGAGTGGAAATAAGATTCCTCCGAAGAAGTATCAGGCTTTGATGTCCAAGATTGATTTTGAACTCGGAGCAATCGCTAAACATTGTCTTGATGTTTATCAAGAGATGGGAAAGAACTATTATAATGGTTATAGACCATTGGAAATGATTCTTCAGACTGATGTCTTCTTTAACTTTGTAGAAGCCAATTACTTTATATTTAGCGAAGAAGACTCCATTACATTGATGAGAGCCTATGATATGTATAAAACATATTGTGAGGAGGCGCTCGTTGATTTTAAACTCCCCCGTCATAAATTTAGGGAGGAATTGAAGAATTATTTTCGAGAGTTTTCAGATCGAGGATGGCAAGATGGTAAACAAGTTAGGAGTTTATATTCCGGATTTATGAAAGAGAAATTCTCTTCAATTGAAAAGAAAGAGGAAGATCATCAGTTTTCATTGGTTCTAGAAGATACAACTTCTATACTTGATGATATTCTTGCAGATTGTCCAGCGCAGTATGCAACAAAAGCTGGAACTCCAATGAAGAAGTGGAGTGAGGTGACTACAACTTTAAAAGATCTGGATACAACAAGACTTCATTATGTAAAACCTCCTTTAAATCATATTGTAATTGATTTTGATTTAAAGGATGAGAAAGGGGAGAAGTCGATTGAGAGAAATCTTGAAGAAGCGTCTAAATGGCCTGCGACGTATGCTGAATTTAGCCAGGGCGGAGCTGGTGTTCATTTACACTATATTTTTGCAGGAGATCCAACTGCTTTGTCTTCGTCTTTTAGTAAAGACATCGAAATCAAGACATTTGTTGGAAACTCGGCTCTTCGTAGAAGGGTATCTAGATGCAGAAACATTCAGCCAGCTGCCTTATCCTATAATTTGCCCAGGAAGGAGAGAAGAATGCTTAATTTTGAAGGAGTCAAATCAGAGCGAAAGCTCCGAGACTTAATTGAGAAGAATCTTAGAAAAGAGATTCACCCGGGAACAAAGCCTAGTATTGACTTTATATTTAAGATTCTAGAAGATGCATATTCGAATGGGTTGAAGTATGATGTAACAGATATGCGTCCTAAGATTTTGGCGTTTGCTAATAATAGTACGCATCAGTCTGATTATTGTGTAAAATTAGTAGCAAAGATGAAGTTTAAATCAGAAGAGTCAAACGCCCCTGAAGAATCAAATGGGGACTTGGTCTTTTTTGATGTTGAGGTTTTTCCAAACCTATTTTTGGTGAATTGGAAAGTTGCTGGAGAAGGTAAGTCAGTTGTTCGAATGATCAATCCCGATTCTAAGGATATTGAGAATCTGATGAAGGCAAAACTTGTTGGGTTTAATTGCAGAAGGTACGACAATCATATTTTGTATGCGAGGTATATTGGATATTCGATTGAAGAATTGTTCCAATTGAGTCAGAGAATTATTAAGGAAAGTAAGAATTGTATGTTCTCTGAGGCATATAATATTTCATATACAGATGTTTATGATTTTGCTTCTGCTGCTAACAAGAAGAGTCTTAAGAAATTCGAAATTGAATTGGGGATTCATCATCAAGAGCTTGGGCTTCCTTGGGATCATCCCGTTCCAGAAGAAAAGTGGCCTATGGTCGCTGAGTATTGCGACAATGATGTTATTGCGACCGAGGCTGTATTTAATTATTTACAGGGAGATTGGGTTGCTCGTCAAATTCTAGCAGAATTGAGTGGTTTAACAGTAAATGACACAACAAATCAACATTCTACCAAGATTATATTTGGGAACAATAAGCATCCTCAGGATCAGTTTGTTTATACAGATTTGAGCGAGATGTTCCCTGGATACAAATATGATCATGGTGTGAGTACTTATCGAGGAGAAGAGACTGGGGAGGGTGGTTACGTTTATGCAGAGCCTGGTATCTATAATAATGTGGCCCTTCTTGATATTGCTTCTATGCATCCCACTAGTATTGAGTGTCTTAATTTGTTTGGGCCTTATACACGCATATTTAGTGATATTAAATCCGCTCGTATCGCGATTAAGCACAAGGATTATGCGGCTCTTGACACTCTTATGGATGGGAAGTTGAAGCCATTTGTAGAAGAAGCTGAGAAAGATGGAAGGTTTTCTTTAAAGGATCTTTCAAATGCCTTGAAGACTGTTATTAATTCTATTTATGGATTGACCTCCGCTAAATTTGAGAATCCGTTTAGAGATCCAAGGAATATTGATAATATTGTAGCAAAGCGTGGAGCCTTATTTATGATTGATCTAAAGCATGCAGTTCAAGAAAAGGGCTTTACCGTTGCTCATATTAAGACAGATTCGATTAAGATTCCAGATGCGACAGAAGAGATTATAGCTTTTGTTATGGAGTTTGGTGAAAGTTATGGCTATACTTTTGAGCATGAGGCAACTTATGAGAAGATGTGCCTTGTAAATGATGCTGTATATGTAGCAAAGATTAAGGATGGTCCTTGGACTGCAACTGGAGCTCAGTTTCAGCATCCTGTGGTATTTAAGACTTTATTTTCTAAAGAACCTCTCGAATTTAAGGATTTTTGCGAAGCAAAGTCTGTTACTAGTGCATTATATTTGGATTTTAATGAGGATCTTGGAGAAGATGAACATAATTATCAGTTTATTGGAAAAGCTGGTTTATTTGTTCCAATTCTTCCTGGATATGGAGGAGGTATATTGCTTAGAGAAAAAGATGGAAAATATTATGCAGCAACTGGAACTAAAGGATATCGTTGGATGGAAGCAGAGGTCGTAAGAGATCTTGAGAAAGAAAACATAATAGATCGAAACTATGGATATCAATTGGTAAAAGAGGCAATTCATACAATCGATAAATTTGGAGACTGTAAAGAGTTTATAGAATCTGATGATCCTCCGTGGGATGATCCATGTAAAGATGGTTGTGAGAACTGTGACAAAAAGGCTTGTCCGATTATTTGAAAGGAGAATTAATGATGGTTGAATCTAATATTCGTATCGAGAATGCTAAGATTGCTTTTAGGAATTTTTCGGGTAAGGAAGGAAAGTTTAATCCTGCTGGTAGAAGGAACTTTTGTGTTATATTTGATCAAGAGACTGGAAATCGTCTGAAAGAGGATGGTTGGAATATTCGATATTTGAGAAGTAGAGATGAAGATGAACCTGATACTCCTTATCTTCAGGTAGCCGTAAGTTTTGATAATTATCCTCCTAGGGTTGTTCTCATTACAAATTCTGGTAAGACAACTCTTGATGAAGAATCTGTTAATATTCTTGATTGGGCTGAGATTGAGAATGTTGATTTGATTATTCGTCCTTACAATTGGGAATTGAATGGAAGAACCGGAACGAAGGCGTATCTGAAGGCGATTTATGTTACTCTTTCAGAGGATGAATTTGAGAGTAAATATTGTGATGTTCCTGACAGTGGAAAAGGCGGTACAATAAATGAACATTAATCTATATCCTCATCAGAAAGAGGCTGTAGAGAAGCTCAGGTCTGGCTCCATCCTTTGTGGTGGAGTCGGATCTGGGAAATCAATTACAGCTCTTTTTTATTTTTTTCAAAAAGTTTGTAGTAATATGAATAATCCTATGGATCTTTATATTATTACAACTGCCAGAAAAAGAGATACTTTAGAATGGGATAAAGAATGTTCTAAATTTTCAATTAGTAAGAATCGAGAAGATAGTGCTGGTCATATTTTGTTGGTTATTGATTCTTGGAATAATATTCACAAATATGAAAAGATCACAAATGCTTTTTTTATTTTTGATGAACAGAGGGTTGTAGGTTCTGGTAGTTGGGTAAAGTCATTTTTGAAGATTACAAAAAATAATCAATGGATTATTTTAAGTGCTACACCTGGGGATACTTGGTCAGATTATATCCCCGTGTTCGTTGCAAATGGGTTTTATAGAAATCGAACTGATTTTTTTAGACAGCATGTTATTTATGATCGTTATTCAAAGTATCCGAAGATTGATAGATATATCGAATGTGGAAAATTAACTTCATATTTAAGGAGGATTTTAGTTAAGATGGACTATAACAGAACAAAAAAGATTCATAAAGAAGATATTGTTTGTTATTATGATAAAAGTAAGTATAAAGAGATTATGAAGACCAGAGTTAATCCATTTAAGAATGGGGAACCAATAAATGATGCATCAACTCTTTGTTATACTTTAAGAAAAGTGGTTAATCAAGATCCTAGTAGGATTCAAGCAATTAGAGAATTGGTTTTAACTCACGATAAGATAATTATATTTTATAATTATGATTATGAGCTTGATTTATTAAAAGTGGCATTGCTTGATTTGTTTGATATTTTTTCACTTGATTTTGGTTATGCGGAATGGAATGGCCATAAACATGAGAATATTCCTAAAACTGACAAATGGGTATATTTGGTTCAGTATGCTGCTGGAGCTGAAGGATGGAATTGTACTGAAACAAATGTAATTATATTTTTCTCTCAGAATTATTCATATCGTTCGATGGTTCAGGCGGCTGGCAGAATTGATAGGATTAATAGCCCATTTGATAATTTATATTATTATAGAATTCGTTCTTCTGCACCGATTGATATTGCAATTAATCGTGCTCTTATGAATAAAAAGAACTTTAACGAAAATAATTTTTATAAACGCTCGTAAAAAATACATATGCTATAATGGAATGGAATAGGATGTCTCCGCATTCTATTTATTTTTTTCGAAAGGAGGTGTCATTCTTGTTAGAATCTTCGTTTCAAAGATCTTTGGTTAAAGACATCGAAAATAAATTTCCAGGTTCTATTATTATTAAGAATGATACATCTCATAAACAAGGGTTTCCCGATTTAACAATATTGTATAAAAATAAATGGGCGGTTCTTGAATGTAAAAGATCTAAGACTGCACCGCATCAACCAAATCAAGATAAGTATGTCGATATTCTAGATAAAATGTCCTTCTCGAGATTTGTGTATCCAGAGAATAAGGAGGAAGTATTAGATGAACTTCAACAAGCATTCAAACCTAGAAGGCCAACACGCGTTTCTAAGCGCGAGCAAGTATCATTGGATTAATTATGATGATGAAAAGCTTACTTTAGCTTTCAAGAATCATTTGGCTACTTTGAGAGGAACCGAACTTCATGAATTTGCATACAACGCTATTCGTCTTGGGATTCGTCTTCCTTCTTCAAAGAAGACTTTGAATATGTATATTAATGATGCAATTGGATTTAGAATGAATGTTGAGCAGCCTCTATATTATTCTGAGAATGCTTTTGGAACTGCAGATTCTATTTCTTTTAGAAAAGGTGTTCTTAGAATTCATGATTTGAAGACTGGACAAAGTTCTGTTTCTATGCATCAGCTAGAAGTCTATGCGGCCTTATTTTGTTTGGAATATCATAAAAAGCCTTCCGATATTAAAATCATGCTCCGTATTTATCAGTCTGATAAGGTTATTTGTTATGAACCTCCGGCTGAGGATATTTTATTTATAATGGATAAAATTGTTAGATTTGATAAAAAGATTGAAGAGATGAAGATTGAGGAGGATATTTGAAATGGATGATTTCTTGATTCATTACGGAACCCCCCATGAAGGAATTATACCACATTCCGGAAGATTTGAATACGGTTCTGGTGAAGACCCTTACCAAGGAAGAATTGATTTTCTTGGAAGAGTTAAGCAGATGCGGGCAAGTGGAGAATATTCTTCTGATACAGAAATAGCTAGAGCTATGGAAATGTCTTCTGATCAGTTTCGATCTAGACTTTCTTCAGAAAGAGCTAGAAAGCAACAGGCCGATATTGCTATGGTTCAAAAGCTTAAGGATAAAGGGATGTCTAATGTTGCTATAGCTGAAAGATTAGGAATGACTGAAGGAACTGTTCGAAATTATCTTAAAGATAGAGAGGTTAGAAAAGAAACAACAATTTCTAATGTAAAACAAATTATTAAAGAAAATATCGATTCAAATGGCATCGTTGATGTTGGCGTTGGAACAGAGCGATATTTAGGAGTAAGTCGAGAGAAAATGAAAGCTGCTTTACAAGAACTTAGAGATGAAGGCTATAAAGTATATTATAGTAAAGTAAAGCAGCTTGGCACTGGTGAAGAGACTACTCTTATGGGGATCTGCCCTCCAGATATTAATTATTCTGAATTTAAGAAACGTCTTGAAAATAATGAATGGTATGTTATTACAGATAGATCGGAAGATGGAGGAAAGACATTTACAAAAATAGAGCCCCCTAGAAGTGTCGATTCCTCCAGAATTCAAATTTGTTATGCAGAACAAGGTGGAATTGATAAAGATGGTGTTGTTGAGCTTCGTCGTGGTGTTGAAGATATTTCTTTAGGAAATGCCAGATATGCTCAAGTTCGTATTGCCGTTGATGGGACTCATTATATTAAAGGAATGGCGATGTATCGAGATGATATGCCAGATGGTATTGATATTATATTTAATACCAATAAACATCTTGGAACGCCAATGCTAGATCCTAACCCCGATGCAAAACAAGTTTTGAAGCCAATGAGTGATGACCCAGAAAATCCTTTTAAAGCTTCAATTAAAAAAGATAATGAATTGGTTCTTGCCCAGAGACATTATATTGATTCTAATGGCAAGGAACAGCTTTCTTCTTTGAATATTGTAAACGAAGAAGGAAGTTGGGGGACTTGGAGTAAGTCATTGTCTTCTCAATTTTTATCTAAACAGTCAACTGTTCTTGCTAAGCAGCAGTTAGATCTAGAATATAAGTTTAAGCAAGAAGAATTTGATGAGATAATGTCTCTAACTAATCCGACTGTTAAGAGAAAGCTTCTTAAGGAATTTTCTGATGGTTGTGATTCCGATGCTGTTCATTTGAAAGCCGCTGGACTTCCTAGGCAGGGTTCATATGTTATTTTACCCACTCCAGATATAAAGCCGAATGAAGTTTATGCTCCTAATTATAAAGATGGAGAAACGGTTGCATTAATTCGTTATCCCCATGGTGGCGTGTTTGAGATTCCAGAATTGACAGTTAATAACCATTCAAAAGGGGCAAAGTCTCTTATGCCAAAAGGCGATGAAAGAAGCTTAAGAGATGCTATTGGTATTCACCCTAAAGTAGCGTCTACTCTTTCAGGAGCCGACTTTGATGGCGATACTGTATTGGTTATTCCAATGTCTACTGCTAAACTTAAAACTTCTAAATCTGAATTTGGAAGATCTAAAGCGTTTGAATCTTTAAAGGACTTTGATCCTAAAGAATCTTATCCATACTACGATGGAATGAAAGTCATGACTGATAAGGCAAAAGGAAAATACATGGGTGATGTTTCTAATTTGATTACAGACATGACGATTAAAGGAGCAAGTCCAGATGAGATTGTAAGGGCAGTAAAGCATTCAATGGTCGTTATTGATGCCCCTAAGCATAAACTTAATTTTAGACAATCCTATGAGGATAATCGAATTGGAGAACTAAAAGAGAAGTATCAAGGCGGAGAAAGAAAAGGTGCATCAACTCTTATCTCTAAAGCAAAGGGTGTCAAGTATATTAATGAAAGAAAAGAAGGTCAGGAGATTATAGATCCTAGCACTGGAAAGAAAAGGACAATTTACATTAATCCTGACACAGGAGAAAAATTGTATACTGATACTGGTAGAAAGTTAGTAAAAGCTATCAGAGATAAAGAGACTAATCAAATAATAGGCTACACCGAGGGGGGTCGAGCACAAACAAAGACCACTTGGATGAAAGAAGCTAAGGATGCTAGGGAACTTTCATCCGGTACCCGTATGGAAGAAGTTTATGCCCAGCACGCAAATAAATTAAAGGCTTTAGCGAATAAAGCTAGAAAAGCTTACTTAGATACACCTCCCCTCAAATATGAACCTTCTGCAAAGAGGGTATACAAAAATGAAGTAGCCTCACTGGTTGCAGATTTAAACATTGCTCTTAAAAATGCACCTTTAGAAAGGAAGGCCCAACTTTTAGCAAATAATAGGGCTCGTGTAAAAAAAGAGGCCAATCCTGGTTTGGATGCAGAGCATAAAAAGAAGATTGATGGAAGAGAGCTTACAAAAGCAAGAGAAGATGTTGGTGCTGGAAAGAAAAGAATTAAGTTAACCCCAGAGAGAGTAAAAGTTATTAACTCCGGTGCTATTAGTGATAGTATGCTCAGTAAAATATTAAATAATATGGATTCTAGAGAAATAAAAGAAGCTTTTACTCCTAGAACTCAGAAAGTTATGAGTGCTTCTAAGATTAACTTAGCAAAGAATCTTGCTGCTCTACATTATACTACTTCTGAGATTGCTGATAGACTTGGCGTATCAGTGTCAACAATTAATCGCTATCTTTAAAGAAAGGAGTTATTGATTATGGAAAACAATGTTTTTATGATAACAACAATCGATAATCCTTTCAATCCATTCACACAATACGATGAATGGTTAGCTTTTGATGAGCAAATGGGTTATTATACTAATAATTATTTAGCAAGGATCGCAAATACTTCTTTTGAATTGTCAGAATCAGAAGAGAATGAGGAAATTGATAACGCAATTGATGAAATTGTTCGTCTCGATCCTTTTCTTATGTACAGAAAAGTAAAAAGATCTGATTATGATTCACAAAATCATTTGAAATTGGCTACTGAAACTACAAAATAGAGATAGAGGGGGGTCTGAAAAACATACACCCCCCTCCCCCAT
>CANRPT010000007.1 GCA_947632565.1 uncultured Bacilli bacterium
CGTTACATTTTAAGTAAAGTGCACATATAAGTGCAATTGAGTAAAAAAAGTGTATTTTTAAAAGAAAATGCACTTTTTTCAATGAATTTTAAAGATAAAATAATAAATAAGTAGATAAAAATCAAAAAAAGTGATATATTATTAATCGCAAGGAAGAATTACTTCCACGCGAAAAAGTGCAGATATGTGTGAATTTTTAAAACTAAATGCACAATATCTACATTAATTTAAAATTTATAAGATGGGCAATTTATTTGTCAAAATTTGATATTTATAATGAACGCTTATAAATATCTTTTTTTGTTTTTTTGTTTGATAATTATATTTATTTTATAAATTGCAATAAAGGTTAAAATGAACGCTTCGCGACCTTGACTTGCAATTTAAAAATAAATAATAAATATATAACAAAAACAAAAGAAAAACTTAATATTTTAATAATGAATCATTAAGTATAACTTCATCTGGTTTAATATAATAACAATTAAGTTTTTTAAGAATATATTCATCACACAAAAATAACATGGCCTCATAAGGTGACTTACCATTTAAAGAATCGCGACATAAACTGTTAATGTTATTCATAAATAAATCACAATCTTCTTGAGTAATATTTTTAAAAGAAGAACCTTTAGGTAAAATATAACGAATAAATTCATGATTTTTTTCTATACCGCCTTTTTGCCAAGAAGCTGAAGGATCACAAAAGAAAAGATGAGTAACATATTCACCTGTCTCATGAATGCATTCAATGTTATTAACATCAAAAAATTCGTGACCATTATCAGTAAGAATAATTGGAAAAAGATTTTTATAATCCTCTTCAGGTATAAAAGTTTGGAGAATTTCGAATATTCTAGTTACTTCTTCTGTAGTTTGAGATTCAAGTTTAAATATAAGCATAAAATTAGACTTTCTCCAAAAAAGAGTAAGAAAACAATCTTCTTCAGTTTGTAATCCTTCAACAGTATCCATTTCAACAATGTTTAAATAGGGATTTCTAGAAGTATAATCTAAGAAATCATTATACTTTCTATTGATTAAAATTTCTCTTTCTTTACGAGTTCTTCTATTAGGATTATTTTTTCTTTTTTTATATTTAACAATTCTAGGAAAATCTAAAGGTCCAAATTCAAATACACCATTATTAACATACTTATAAAAAGAACTTTTACTAAAATCAAGAATATCAGGATGATTAATATATAAATGATTTATAGTTTGTCCTTTTTTTATAAGCGGATAGATAATTTCATTTATTTTATAAATTTCATCGTAGTTTAAATTAATACCTTGTCTAGATGATTTAATTAATTCATCATAAGATTTTTGAGCTTCTCTTGCGTAATAAGTCCATCTAATTTTTCTACAACCACTTCTAGATTTACATCCATTACAAACATAAGGTGAATGGTTTAATCTTTCACAAGATAAATCTAAATCAGGATGATTAATTTTATAATTATTCCAACTAGATGGTTCAGAATATTTTTTGTTTCTATCTATTTCTCTTAAAATAGACGAGTGACATCTATTAATTTCTTTAGCAATTTGATTAATTGATTTATTATCATTTAATCCATCTTCAATATTTTTTCTATCTTCATAAGATAGATGACAATAATTTGCCATAATATATAATGCCTCCTTCATATGACAAATAAATTGCTTGAAAGATATTATATATGATTCTTAAATTAACTGCACTACAATTGTGCACTTTCAAAAATAATCTACATTTAGAAAATGAAAGAAAATATGATAGTTTATTTTCTTTCATTTTTTTTAAATTTTGATATAATTAGTTTATGCGATATTACATGATACAGATTGGAGGATAGAATATTATGTTAAAGGTAGAACATATTACGAAATATTATGGTAAAAATTTAGCAGTAGATGATTTATCTTTTCAAGTAAAAGAAGGAGAAATTTTTGGATTACTAGGAAGTAATGGTGCAGGGAAGACAACTACCTTTCGAATTATTATGGGATTACTAGATAGTAATCAAGGAAACGTAACTTTAAATGGAAAAAAAATCGATTATCATCTAACAGATGAAATTGGTTTTGTAACAGAAGAAAGAAGTTTACTGACAAAATTAACCGTGAAAGAACAGTTAATTTATTATGGTAGATTAAAAGGAATGACAGAAGAAGAAATTCTAAAAAAAATGGATATTTGGTTGAAAAAATTTGAGATTACGGATTATCGAGATCGAAAAATTAAAGAATTATCCAAAGGAAACCAACAAAAGATTCAATTTATTGCCGCTGTGATTCATGAACCAAAATTATTGATTTTAGATGAACCATTTACAGGATTAGATCCGATTAATGTACAACAGTTAAAAAATGCTATCTATGAACTACAGAAAAAAGGTTGTTCCATTATTTTTTCTTCTCACCAAATGGAACATATTGAACAGTTTTGTGAAAAGTTATTGATTTTAGTAAAAGGAAAAACCGTTTTAGAAGGATATTTAAAAGATATTAAAGAAGAATACCAAAAGAAAAATATTTTTATTCGTGGAGAGGTTGATACAAAATCATTAGAACAAATAGAGGGAGTATTGGAGGTCAGTTGCAATCAGAATGAATATGAAGTAAAAATTACAGATGCTAGTGTCGTTCCTCGTGTATTTGAAAAAATCTCCAAATATAAAATCACGAAATTTGTAGTAGAAGAACCTAGTTTAAATGAAATTTTTATTGCGAAAGTAGGTGGTAGCTATGATGCATAAATTTTGGTTTCTAACAGCTACTAGTTTTCAGAAAAAAGTAAAAAGTAAATGGTTTCTTGTTGTTAATATCGTTTTATTAGTAGCTATTATAGGAATTATAAATATTGATAGTATCATTAAAGCATTTGGAGGAGATTTTAATGATACCTATGAAATTTTAGTATTAGATGAAACGAAAGAAGCGTATGATAGTTTTGCAAGAAATATAGAAACGCTAAATACTGCTTTAGACATGGATTATACTTATACCATTCAAGAAGTACAAGAAAAAAGTAGGGAAGAAATGGAAAAAGAAATACAAGGGACTGATAAAGTACTCATTGTTTTAGAAAATTCTCCCGAAGAATATTTAACTGCTAGTATGATTAGTGATTCGTATATCGATACCATGTATTATCAATTTTTATACCAAACTCTATCCAGTACCAAAACAGAAATTGCTTTTCGAAAGACGAATATTGATCCAGTCGAATTAGAAAAAGTAACTTCTAATATTTCAGTAGAAAGAATTCTATTAAATGAAAATCAAAATAGTGAAGAAGAAAATATGGGGATGATTATGGGAACCGTATTTCCTACGGTTATTCTTCCTTTCTTTATTTTAGTTATTTTCTTAGTACAAATGATAGGTGCTGAAATCAATGAAGAAAAACAAACTCGTAGTATGGAAGTGATTATCTCTAATGTTAGTCCAAAAGCTCATTTCTTTTCCAAAGTAGTGGCTGCGAATGGATTTGTTTTACTACAAAGTTTTTTATTAATACTATATGCAGGAATTGCCCTTTTCATTAGAAATCAATTAGGAGTGGAAGGAACTTCTAGCATAACAGCAGAATTTAGTAATATTTGGAATTTATTAGTAACCAGTGGATTTACAGAAAAATTAATTTATATTTTACCACTGACTTTGATTTTAATGATTTTATCTTTCTTAACGTATTCTTTAGTAGCAGGAATTTTAGCTTCTATGACCGTTAGTATGGAAGATTATCAACAAATTCAAAGTCCTATCATGATGATTTGTTTAGTGGGATACTATTTAGCAATCATGGCAGGAGTATTTCATGGTAGTATTTTGATTCGTATGTTATCGTATGTACCATTTCTATCTTGCTTATTATCACCCGCATTATTAGTAATTGGACAAATTGGAGTAATGGACGTTTTGATTTCTTGTATCATTCTATGTATTTTTAATTACTTCTTAATTCGTTATGGATTAAAGATTTATAAAATAGGAATTTTAAATTATTCAACAGATAAAATATGGAAGAAAGTATTTCAAGCAGTGAAGATGAAAGAAGAGTAATCTTCTTTTTCTTTGAAAAAAGGAATCGAAAAAGGAAAATCTTCAAAAATTGCTTGCTTTTATCGATATTTTATGATATCATCTTAGATGTTTGAAGCTCCCGTTTCAAACCGCATTAAAAAGGTTTTTAAACAAAGGTTCTTTGTACCTTGAGAGCGAGTCTAGAAATTTTAAAAGGAGGGATAAAATGAACGCAGTAATTAAAACAGGTGGAAAACAATATTTAGTTTCTGAAGGAAGTGTAATTTTTGTTGAAAAATTAGCTGGAAACGAAGGAGACAAAGTTGTTTTTGATGAAGTTTTAATGCTTGATTCTAAAGTAGGAAATCCTTACGTTAGTAAAGCAAGTGTAGAAGGTGTCATTCAAAAGCAAGGAAAAGGGAAAAAGATTAGAATCTTCAAATACAAACAAAAATCAAGAAGTAATCGTAGAACCCTTGGACATAGACAACCTTATACAAAGGTAGAAATTAAAAAAATTAATGGATAAATAATATGATTAAAGTAAGTGTAGAAAGTAAAAAGCAAATCCAAAAAATTAAAATATTAGGGCATGCCGACTATAAAGAATATGGAAAAGATATTGTTTGTAGTAGTGTTAGTAGTATTGTTACCACAACGGTAAATGGAATTGCTGAAATTAATCCAAAATATCTTGCAGTAGAAGAAGTAAAAAATGGAATGGTTCTTACTATTTTAACAGAAGATAAAATTTGTGAAAAGTTAATTCAGAATATGTTAAATTTACTTTCTGAACTTTCAGAGAGTTATCCAGAAAATATAATTGTGAAGTAAGGAGGAAAAAGGATGAACAGATTAGTTTTAAATATACAATACTTTGCTCACCACAAAGGACAAGGATCTACTTCTAATGGACGTGATTCTGCTGGTCGTAGATTAGGAGCAAAAGCCAGTGATGGAGAATTTGTAACTGCTGGTTCTATTTTATATCGTCAAAGAGGAACCAAAATGTTTCCAGGAACAAATGCTCGTCGTGGAAGTGATGACACCATCTTTGCAACAATAGATGGAATCGTAAAATTCGAAAGAGTAGGAAAAGATAAAAAACAAGTTAGTGTTTATGCAGTAGAAGAATAGTGAATTGACTATTCTTTTTTATTAGGAGAATCGTTATGGAATATGAAATGGGATTACAACAAAGATATTTTGAAGCAATGAAATATCAAAGTAAAAAAGTAGAAATAAGATTGTGGGATGAAAAAAGGAAACAAATCCAAGTAGGAGATATTATCTATTTTGGCTTAGAACCAGATCGAATTCAGAAAATCAAAACCAGAGTAACAAAATTAACAAGGTATGCTAATTTTCAAGAAACATTAGAAAATATTCCAATAAAGTATCTTTCTTGTCAAGGAGTAGATAAAGAAGAATACCTACACGATTTAAATCTTTATTATCCAAAAGAAAAAGTAAATCAATATGGTGTACTAGCAATAGAAGTAGAAAAATTAGAAAAATCTTGCGGAATCATTGTTTTTCAAGAAGATAAGAAGGGAAAAAAGGTATTAATGGTGAAACATTTAGCTGGACATTGGGGTTTTCCAAAAGGACACATGGAAAATCAAGAAACAGAAGAAGAAACAGCAATACGTGAAACTTGGGAAGAAACGGGAATTCATGCAAAAATAGTAGGAGATTTTCGAAAAGTAATTACCTATCAACCGAAAGAAAATGTGCAAAAGGAAGTGGTTTTCTTCCAAGGTGAAGTAGTAAGTGGAAAAATGAAATTGCCAAATACAGAGATCCAAGAAATCAAATGGATTTCCTTAGAAGAGGCAAAACAAATGCTCTCTCATCAAACTGAAAAAGCATTATTAGAAACATTTTCTGAGAATAAAAAAGAACTACCATAGAAGCACTATATAGAATCAAAGGAATAATAGGAGAGAGATTAAATGAAACAAATAGAGGTAACTACTAAGGATTTTTCACATGCTTCCGATTTTGAAATAATAAAAGAAAAAGAAAAAATGTTAGAAGAAATCAAACAGTACCAGTTAAACGTTACTGATGAATATGATGTAAAAAAAGCATATGAATTAATCAAAAAACAAATAGAAAATGAAAAATAAAAGATTTGTTTTTAAAAGATAAAAATCTCATTTGATCTATCATTTGAGATTTTTTCATGGGTAATAAATCTTGTACTTTTCTTCAAATTGTACTATAGTAAAAATATGAAAGACAATTGATATCATTCAATTTTCTTTACAAAATGAACAAGATATGATATAATAGCCACAATTTCAAGCAGTATCAGAAATTAGAAAGATATGAGGAATTTTTATGAAAAATGAGAATTTTAAAATGTTATCTCTTCGTGAAGAAAAAACATTAACCAAAGAAGAATTAAAAAATTATTATCAACAATTAAGAGAATATGCCTTATCTAGAAAACTAACCAATACGACGAAAGGAGCAACCACGATTGCACCACATTTAAAGAATGCCACCAATGCGATTGCTGATAAACTAACCAATCTATTAGCAGGAGGAGAAGTCATAAAATTATCGGATGGACAAGAAAATGTTCCAGATGGTCCCGTTATTTATGCACACTCTCATCAAGGATTATTAGATAATTTTGCTTGGATTCCTGTAACACCAGATCATGCAATTATTCTACATTCGGATAAAGTCAAAAAGTTTTTAGTTTTGATTCAATTAAATACCGGATTAGTATTAGTTAGTAAAAGAGATGGAGAAGACGAAAACCGAAAAAATGCCAAATTGGATATGATGAAATTATTATTAGAAGGACATTCCATTGCCTACTTCCCAGAATGTGCTTGGAATTTATCCCCTAACAAATTACATCTTCCCATGAGTTTTGGATTTTTAGATTTGGCCAAAAAAACACAAGTACCAGTCATTCCCGAAGTAGATGAATTTACCTATGATACAACTACTGCAAAAGAAAGAATTACTAGAATTCATACCAGATTCGGAAAACCAATTTATGTAGGGTTAGAAGATGATTTATCAGAAAAATTAAAAGAATATGAAGAAGCCATTTCTACCATGAGATGGGATTTAATCCAAGAAAAAGGACTTTTTGCAAGAAGGGAAATCACCAATCAAGATTATATCAATTATTTAAAAGGAAATCTTCGTAATCTAGAATTAGGTGGAATTGATATACAGGTAGAAAGAGAACATTTATGGGATGCGAAAAATGAATTTTATCAATTTCATCACATTAACGATGTACCATTTAGCCCATTTGGAGAACTTTTAGAAACCGAAGAAGTACAAAAATTAAAAATGTTAAATTATATGCATCATATTTAAAAAAAGGATAAAAAAATATCCTTTTTTCTTTTGGATTATGTTATAATGCATTATAGAGTAGGGTGATGTTGATGTTGTCTCAATTAACAAATGTATTTTTTCCAATTTGTTCTTTCACAATTTCCGCATTTTTATGTTTGATGTTCTTTTTTAGAAGAAATGTCAAAAACAAAGAAACAAAAATTTATTCCTATTTATTAATTTGCGGTTTAGTAGAATCCTTTTTATATACCTTTATTTGTTTTACAGGAGACTTTTTCTTTCAGGAAGCTACTTATCAATACTATGTATTTTTGAATAAAATATTATGTAGTGTTTACTTAATTTGGATGACTTTATTATTTTATTATATTTTTACCCTTTCTGATAAAGTGACAGAAAAGATAGAAAAAACAGTGCAAAAGATTTTAATCGGATTTGACTCGATTTGTATTTTGCTATTCTTTATCAATCGTATCGATTTATTTCTAGATGTAACGACAAAATTATCGAATGCTACAGGACCAACCATTAATTTATTATATTTTCTATGTTCTTTTTATCTATTTGCAATGATTATTATTTGGTTAATTTATTTTCGAGGTCAAAAAAAGAGCCGAAAATTGATTCCCTATTATACCTTATTAGGTTTATTTATGACCTCTTTTATTATTCGTATTGTGGATCCTTATTTTAATATTACTTCGAATATTTTTTCCTTTGTTTTATTAATTATGTACCATACCATTGAAAATCCAGATATTCGATTAATTGAACAATTAAATATTGCGAAAGATCAAGCAGAAAAAGCCAATCATGCGAAAAGTGATTTCTTAAGTAGTATGTCTCATGAAATTAGAACTCCATTAAATGCGATTGTAGGATTTAGTCAAGCTTTATTAGAAGAAGAATTACCAGAACAAGCCCAAGGAGAAGTAAAAGATATTGTAATGGCTAGTGAAACTTTATTGGAGATTGTAAATGGAATTTTAGATATTTCCAAAATAGAAGCGAATAAACTAGAAATTGTCAATACGGAATATAACTTTAGCCAAGTATTAGAAGAATTAGTATCGTTAACCAAAGCAAGATTAGGAGAAAAACCATTAGATTTTCGTTATCACTTTGATCCTTCACTCCCAAAATATTTATATGGAGATAAAGTAAGAGTAAAACAAGTGATTTTAAATCTATTAACCAATGCAGTAAAATATACCAAAGAAGGTTGGATTGATTTTCAAGTCCATGCCGTACAAAAAGATGGTGTTTGTCGTTTTATTATCTCAGTAGAAGATTCGGGAATTGGGATTAAACCAGAAAGTATTGATAAATTATTTACTAAATTTGAACGATTAGATGTAGAAAAAAATAATACCATAGAAGGAACCGGTTTAGGACTTGCGATTACCAAAAAATTATTAGAATTAATGGGTGGACAAATTGTGGTACAAAGTGTTTATGGACAAGGTTCTAAGTTTACGGTAGCTTTAGATCAAAGAATTGTAGAAAATCCGACGATAGAAGAAGATTTAGCTAAAACGCAAACCATTCACATCGTTGATTTATCGACTAAAAAAGTATTAGTAGTAGATGATAATTTGATTAATTTAAAAGTAGCTACTAGGTTATTATCCGATTATCAATTACAGATAGAAACTGTAGATAGTGGCTTTGCTTGTATCGAAAAAATCAAAGCAGGAAACAATTATGATTTAATTTTAATGGATGATATGATGCCAAAATTAAGCGGAGTAGAAACGTTGAAAGAATTAAAACAAATCCCTGGTTTTTCTATTCCAACCATTGCTTTAACTGCCAATGCAATTTCCGGAATGAGAGAAAAATATTTACAAGAAGGATTTCAAGATTATTTAGCAAAACCAATTGAAAAAGCGGAATTAAATCGCGTTTTAACAAAATTTTTGCAATAAAAGAAAAATCGTGTTATACTGATATCAAGATAGAAAGAAGGTTTACCAATGAAAGATGTCAATTTATTAATTAGTAATGGAGTAAATATTCAAAAAAGTTTAGAGTTGTTTGGAGATATGGAAACATATAATGCTACTTTATATGATTTTTTAAAGGAAGTAGAAGAGAAATTAGCAAAGATTAAAAAATATAAAGAAATCTCTGATATGGCAAATTATGCGATTTTAGTACACTCTTTAAAAAGCGATAGCAAATACTTTGGATTTGAAAAATTAGCAGAATTAGCCTATAATCACGAAATGGAAAGTAAAGCCAACAATATGTATTATGTAACAGATCATTTTGATGAGTTAATGCAAGAAGCAAACCGTATTGTTAGTTTAGTAAAGAAATATATGGGAATTGAAACTCATAATACAGCTACTCCAATATCTCCTAGTAAACCACTAGAAATTAAAAATAAAACGATTTTAGTAGTAGATGATTCTACCGTAGTTCGTAACTTTGTTTATAAGATTTTTAATCATGAATATGATGTTATGATCGCAAACGATGGAAAAGAAGCGTTAGATATTATTCGTGCGAATACCGATGATAAAATTGTGGGTGTATTATTAGATTTAAATATGCCAAACGTAGATGGATTTCAAGTTTTAGAATATTTTAAACAAGGAAATTTATTTACGAGAATCCCAGTAGCGATTATTACAGGAGAAGGTACCCAATCTAATATTCAAAGAGCTTATCAATATCCTATTGTCGATATGCTACAAAAACCATTTAACGAAGTAAATGTAAAAAATATCGTAGAAAAATTAATTATGGTTCGTAATATGAATCAAAATCAGCAACAATAAATAAAAATATTTGTATTTTCTTTTCATTTATGATATATTGTATAGCAGAAAGAAAACCTGGGAAAAGAAATCAATAGAGCACTTCATCTATTTTAGATTAAGTGCTATTTCTTTCTAGAAGGACTAAAAAAAAGAGGGTGACTAAAATGTTTGTGGATGAAGTAACCATCGAAGTTCATGCGGGAAATGGTGGCGATGGCTGTACCGCTTTTAGACGGGAAAAGTATGTTCCCATGGGAGGACCATATGGGGGAAATGGTGGTAGAGGAAGCAATATTATTTTTCAAGTAGATGAAGGATTACATACCCTATTAGATTTACGTTACAACAAGATAATCAAAGGAAAAAAAGGGGAAAATGGAATGGGAAAAAACTGTAATGGAAAAAACAGTGAAGATATCATCATTCGTGTTCCTCAAGGAACGATTATTACCGATTTAGATAGTAATTTGATTGTAGCGGATTTAAAAGGAAAACAAGACTCTGTCATTGTAGCTCATGGTGGTAGAGGAGGAAGAGGAAATACCGCTTTTAAAACCCAAAGTAATCCAGCT
Organism: uncultured Bacilli bacterium; assembly: GCA_947632565.1. Classification (GTDB taxonomy): domain Bacteria; phylum Bacillota_I; class Bacilli_A; order RF39; family UBA660; genus Alloscybalousia. The sequence continues at coordinate 10,688 of CANRPT010000007.1, forward strand.
CCTAACTTTTCCGAAAATGGAGAACCAGGAGAGATAAAATATTTAAAAGTAGAATTAAAAATGCTTGCTGATGTTGGCTTAGTAGGACTTCCTAGTGTTGGAAAAAGTACTTTGATTTCGAAAGTATCCAAAGCAAAACCAAAAATTGCTGCTTATCATTTTACTACGTTAACTCCGAATCTAGGAGTGTGTAAAGATAAACTAGGAAGAAGCTTTGTGATGGCAGATTTACCAGGATTAATCGAAGGAGCTAGCCATGGAGAAGGATTAGGAGATCGTTTCTTACGACATATTGAAAGAACCAAAGTAATTGCTCATGTGGTTGATATGTCTGGAATAGAAGGAAGAAATCCCTATGATGACTATGTTGTAATTCAAAAAGAATTAGAAAGTTTTAGTCCAAAATTAATCCAAAAACCCCAAATTATTGTTGCGAATAAAATGGATATGGAGTCTGCCAAAGAGAATTTAAAAGAATTTCAAAAGAAAGTAAAACTTCCTATTTATCCCATTAGTGCTATCTCAAATCAAGGACTAGAAGAAGTATTAACTGCTTTAGCAGATTTATTAGAACAAACAAAAGAAATACCACTTTTTGAAGAAGATCAGATGGAAGATCATGTCCTTTACCAGTTTCAAAAAGAAGAACCTTATACGATTACCAGAGAAGATGATGGTACTTGGGTAATTGCCGGAGACAAATTAGAAAAATTATTTCGCATGACCAAATTTACAACCCAAGAAGGAATCAATCGTTTTACCCGTCGACTTCGTAAAATGGGAGTAGATGCCAAATTAGAAGAACTAGGAATAGAAGAAGGAGATATCGTTCGTATCTTAGATTATGAATTTGAATATCGAAAATAAAATAAATTAGAATAAGGAAAAAGATGGAAAAACTTGCATCTTTTCTTTTTATCTAGGATATGATAGAATAAATACAGAAATTGAGAAAGGAGTGATTGGGATGAGTGGACATTCAAAATGGGCAACAATTCATCGTAAAAAAGGATTAATTGATGCAGAAAGAGGAAAAGTTTTTCAGAAATTAGCCAAAGAAATTTATGTAGCTGCCAAAGGAACAAATGGAGATCCAGAAAGCAATCCATCCTTAAGAATGGTACTGGAAAAATGTAGAAGTCAAAACATGCCAAAAGATAATATTCAAAAAGCAATTGACAAAGCAGTAGGAGCACAAGGTGGAGAAGACTATGAAGAAGTTCGTTATGAAGGATATGGTCCAGCAGGAATTGCTTTTATGGTAGATTGTTTAACCGATAATAGAAATCGTACTGCAATGCTTGTTCGTACTGCTTTTACCAAAAAAGGTGGAAACTTAGGAACCGATGGTAGTGTGAGTTATTTATTTGAAAGAAAAGGACTCATCGTGGTAGAAAAAACGGTAGAGGAAGATGAATTAATGATGACCGTTTTAGATCATGGAGCAGAAGATTTTATTGCGAATGATGATACCTATGAAATATATACAACACCAGATACTTTCTTAGCAGTAAAAGAAGCCATGGAAGAAATGGGAATCAAAGAATTTTTAACAAGCGAAGTTACTTATCTTGCTTCTAATGAAATTACAGTAACCGATGAAGCAACCAAAGAAAAAATTTATAATTTAATTGATGCATTAGAAGAAATTGATGATGTACAAAATGTATATCATAATTTTAGCGAGTAGAAAACTACTTGCTTTTTTCTAGGAGAAAATATGAATTACCAATTAGAAATGGAAAAAATCATCGAAAAAGAACAAGAACAGAATCATGTTCCAACTCTATTATTACATAGTTGCTGTGCTCCTTGTTCTAGTTCGGTATTAGAACGACTAAATTCTTTCTTTCAGATTACGATTCTTTATTATAATCCCAATATTGATCCAGAAGAAGAATACGATAAAAGAAAAGAAGAAGAGAAAAGATTTCTTTCTCTTTTTCCTAGTAAATATCCGATTTCCTTTTTAGATTGTGATTATGATAGAAATTCTTTTTATGAGGCTGTAAAAGGATTCGAACACTGTAAAGAAGGAGAAGAAAGATGTTATCGTTGTTATCAATTAAGATTAGAAAAGACTGCAAAGGAAGCACAAAAAAATCATTTCGATTATTTTGGAACAACCCTATCGATTAGTCCTTATAAGAACAGTAATTGGATCAATGAAATTGGTTTTTCACTTGCAAAAAAATATCAAATATCCTATTTACCAGCAGATTTTAAAAAGAAAAATGGATATCAACGTAGTATTGAACTATCCCAAAAGTATCAATTATATCGTCAAGATTATTGTGGATGTATTTATTCGAAATTAGAAAAAGAAAGAAAAGAAAAAGAAAAAAAGGAAATAAAAGTATGATGCAAGTAGAAAAAGTAGTGGTAGGAGAACTATTAGAAAACTGTTATATTCTTTCCAAAGAAAATCATTGTTTCGTGATTGATCCAGGAGCAGATTTTGATAAGATTCAAGAAAAAATAGGCTCTAAAAAGGTAGAAGGAGTACTACTAACACACCATCATTGGGATCATATTGGTGCCCTTTCCCAAATTCTTTCAACTTATCAAACAAAGTGTTATGACGACAAGGTATTCAAAAAAGATTCTTTTGTAACCATAGGTTCTTTTTCTTTCCAAGTGATTGTGAATCCAGGTCATTCCCAAGACTCGATTAGTTTTTATTTTCCGGAAGAACAGAGTATGTTTGTTGGAGATTTTATTTTTCAAGGAAGTATAGGAAGATGTGATTTGGATGGTGGAAACTTTTTGGAAATGCAAGAAAGTTTAGAAAAATTAAAAACTTATCCCAAAGAAACCAAATTATATCCAGGACATGGTCCAGATACAATACTAGCAACAGAACTTTCCCATAACCCATATCTACGTTCAACAGAAAAATTTTAAAACGAATAGAATTGTATTTTTAAAAAAGATATGTTATGATTGATACATGGTAGAAAGAGGTTAGAATCATGAGTTTTGATGTAGTATTATTAATTGTATTAATTGTAGCAGGAGTTTGTTTTTTTAGAAGATTGGATAGTAGTGTTTATTTTATTGCTTCTTTAGATATCTTCTTCCGTATCTTAACATTTTTAAAGAATAATCTAGGGGTAGCAGAAATTAGTACATTTATTAGTAAATATTTTCCAGAAAGTATTCCAAGTGTTATCTACAAATATACAGATGGAATCATTAGTACTTGCTTAATTTGGATTTATGTTGGTATGTATGCTGTATTTTTATTTTATACAGTAAGAATTTTATGGCATAAAAGATAAGATGAGATTAAAGTGAAATCTCATCTTTTAGTTGCTCATAAATAATTTGATTGATTAAATTAGGATTTTCTAAATAAGAAAAATGGGTGAGTCCTTCTAAAACAATTAATTCTGACTTTGGAATAAACTTTTTCATGATATAAGCATCACTTACAGGAGTATCCATATCATTATTTCCCCATATTAATAAAGTTCTAGCTTGAATGTGTTTCAAATATGGTTTTAAATCTTCGTTTACAATGTTTTGAAATGTTTTACGCATACAAGGATTTAAATTTTGATAATCTGGGGATGCAAATTTAGAAAAAAGATAGTTATGACATTTTTTTCGATATTTCAAAGGGAAAAAAGATACCATTTTCTTTAAAAATTTATAAGTAAAGGTTTTTAATTTTGAAGAAATTGACTTTTTAGGCTTGATTCCCGCACTATCAATCAGAATAATATCGGAAAAAGAATAATGATAATAACCAAGTAAAACGGTAATAATTCTACCACCAAAGGAATGTCCAATTAAAATGGGATGGTCAATTTCAACAGTACGAATCCAATCGTAAATACATCTCGCATAATCATAAATTGTTAAATCATGAGAAGGAAAAGGACTATTTCCGATTCCTGGATAATCAACGATATAAACGGTAAAATAGTTTTGTAAGAATTGAATCATATAAGAAAAAGTACTCCTTGTCTCTCCCCAACCAGGTAAAAGAATAATATTTCTTTTATGATTTCCATATTTTTCATAATAAAGTGTCATATCTTCACTAGTAAAATACATGATTATCACCTAATGTAGTTTATGCATAAAAAAAAAGATTGTGTTGGTAATGATTCGATAAATTTCGATAAAGTAAAAGAAGATGTCAAATAGAGTAAAATAGGGTATGAAAATCAAAAATTTATGATATACTATAATTGTCTAGAGGAATCGAGTTTGTCACATATAAAACCGACTAATAATGACGATACGGGAGCATCCGATCAGTAGCTTGTGTTGAATGCCTTTGCTTTTGCGAAAGGAATCCTAGAAAGCTACGTACGAGCACCCACCTGTACAAATGCAGGTTTTATCGTTCGACATATCGACCTTCTGGACTTTTTATTTGATAACAAAGGAGTATTATGTTTGAGAGATTAGAAAAAATAATTGGAAAAAATGCTTTACAAGAAATTCAAAACCAAAAAATAATAGTAGTAGGAATTGGTGGAGTAGGTGGATATGTAGTAGAAGCTTTGGTAAGAAGTGGAATTCAAAAAATCATGATAATCGATTCAGATGTGGTAGATATAACGAATAAAAATAGGCAAATTATTGCATTAGATTCTACAATTGGAAAAAAGAAAGTAGATGTAATGAAGGATAGAATTTTAGATATGAATTCCCAATGTCAAGTAGAAGCTTTAGATATTTTTTTAGAAAAAGATAATATCTTTGATATTTTTGAAAAGTATCAGCCTAATTATGTAATAGATGCTTGTGATACAATGACAACCAAAAAAGAAATCATCCGATATTGTTTAAACCATGATATTTCCTTTATTTCTTCCATGGGAACGGGAAATAAATTAGATCCTAGTCGATTAAAAATTAGTGATATTAGAAAAACAAGTTATGATCCACTTGCGAAAATATTAAGAAAATGGATTCATGAGGAAAAAATAACGAAAAAAATTCCTGTATTATGGAGTGATGAAGAAAAAGTGAAAATAAAAGATAGAACCCCTGGTTCTACTAGTTTTGTACCAGCAACAGCAGGTTTTATGATGGCTGGATATGTGATTAATGATATTATTTATAAAGAAAAAAGGAATTCAATTTGAATTCTTTTTTATAATTTTCGATATAGGCCAATTACCTTTCCAAGAATCGTTACATTTGGTAGGATAATTGGTTCCATGTAATCATTTTCTGGTTGCAAGCGGATATGATCTTTTTCTTTATAAAACGTTTTTACTGTTACTGTATTTTCTTCTGTCATAGCAACAACGGTATCCCCGTTATTAGCAGTATTTTTTCTTTCTACAATAATAATATCACCATCATAGATTCCTACATTAATCATGGATTCGCCACTAACTTTTAAAGTGAATACTTCTTTGTTATTTGGTATGAATCCGATAGGAAGACTAAAAAACTCATCTGGCATTTCAATAGCTTCAATTGGATTACCTGCGGTTACTTTACCTAAAAGGGGAACTTGTACTACTTGATCATCTGTTTCCAAATACTCATTTGGTACTAATAATTCGATTGCTCTATTCTTAGCAGGATCTTTTCGAATGTATCCCTTTTCTTCTAATTTCTTTAAATGAAAATATGTAGTAGCAGAAGAAGATAAATTTAATTTTGCGCCAATTTCTCTTACCGTAGGTGGAAATCCTTTTTTCGCTATTTCTTGTTTCAAAACATCAAGAATATCTTTTTGTCTATCTGTTAACTTTTCCATAACATTCCTCCCTTATTAACTTCATCTTAACATAGAGAGTGTCAAATGTCAAACAAATGTTTAGAATTTTATTAAAATAAGTTGACACAAACAATTGTTTGATATAAGATGGAATTGTAAGAAAGAGAGGAATAAAATATGAAAAAAGAAATGAAATTGATGGTACTTATTTATGTAGGAGTTGCGATATTGACATATGCTTTAACTTTAAGAGTAGAGCATTTAGAATCTCAAGAGGATTATCAAAATCAGAAAGAAGAAATTGTTTATCGCACGAGATAAACAAAAAATTTTGAATCTATGTTATAATGAATATAGGTGATTCGAATGAAAAAAGTAATTTTAGTAGATGGAAACAATTTATTGTTTCGTAGTTATTATGCTACGGCTTATACAGGAAATATCATGAAAAATTCAAAAGGTTTTCCTACGAATGCAGTTTATGGTTTTGTCAATATGATTAACAAAATTATCCAAGAAGAAAAACCAGAATATATTATGATCGCTTTTGATAAAGGAAAAACGTTCCGTCATGATAAATACAAAGCATATAAAGATGGAAGAAGTGAGACACCAGAAGAGTTAAAACAACAATTTCCAGTTGCAAAACAAATCTGTGAAGCCATGGGAATTCATTATTTTGAAATAGATAATTATGAAGCAGATGATATTATTGGTACCTTTGCGAAAAAAGTAAATGAAACAGAAGAATTCAATGCAACGATTGTAAGTAGTGATAAAGATTTACTACAGTTAATTACGGATGAAGTAGATGTAAAATTACTAAAACAAACAGGTTTTATTCGAATGAATCGTGAAGTATTTCAAGAAACTTATGGAGTAGAACCAATTGGAATGATTGATTTAAAAGCCCTAATGGGAGATCCAAGTGATAATATTCCGGGTGTAAAAGGAATTGGAGAAAAAACGGCGATTTCTTTGTTAAGTAAATATCAAACTTTAGATAACTTGTATGCACATATTGATGAAATTACCGGAAAAACCAAAGAAAAATTATTGTTAGATAAAGAAAACGCTTATATGAGTAAAGATATCGCCACCATTTATTGTGATGTACCAATTAATACCGATTTTGAAAATATTCATTATCAAGGAATTCATGCTTTGGAATATATCAAATTATTAGAAGAATTAGAATTTTATTCCTTAATCAAAAAATTAGATATCTCGCAAGATTTATTAGCACAAAATCAAAGGAAAGAAGTTTCTCGCAGCGAAGTAGAAGTAAATATTTTAGAAACAGTAAAAGATTTTCAATTAGAGGATGATTATGCTTTATATCTAGAAACTTATGGTTCCAATTATCACAAAGATAAAGTATATGGGGTGGCACTTTATAACGAAAAAACAAGTTGCTTTATTCCGATGGAACTTTTAATACAAAATCCAACGATACTACAAAATAAAAAAGAAATGTTTACCTACGATTTAAAAAAAGTTTCCTATATTTTTAGAAAATACCAAATTCAACAAGCAAATTGTGAGTATGATTTAATGATTGCTGCTTATTTATTAAACTATAATATAAAGGATGATATTAGTTATCTGGCACATTATAAAAATTATTCTATTCCTTTTTTAGAAGATATCTTTGGAAAAGGAGCGAAAACACATGAAGCAGAATTAGCAGTAGTTGCCAAAGAATCCATTGAAAAAGCTCGTTTTATTTATGAAACGAAACAAACTTTTCTACAAGAATTAAAAGAAGAACAAGCATTAATGTTGTTTCATAATATTGAAATGCCATTAGTAGAAGTACTAACGGATATGGAATTTACAGGAATTCGAGTCAATCGAAAATATCTAGAAGATATGGGAAAAGAATTAGAAAAAAAGATTGCCATATTAGAAAAAGAAATTTATGAAATAGCAGAAGAAGAATTTAATATTGCCTCACCGAAAAAGTTAGGATCCATTTTATTTGAAAAATTAGCGATTCCATATCCGAAAAAAATAAAAGATCAAAATTATTCTACTAGTAAAGAGATTTTAGATAAACTTTCTGCAGATTATCCCATCATTGACAAAATCCTAACTTATCGTATGCTTACGAAGATTCAAGGGAATTATATTGTAGGATTAATCAACGAAATCATGGAAGATGGAAAAATTCATACCATTTTTACGCAAACTTTAACCAGAACAGGAAGATTATCTTCCATTAGTCCAAATCTGCAAAATATTCCAATTCGTACCGAAGAGGGAAGATTGATTCGAAAAGCCTTTGTGCCAGAAAAAGACAGCTGTATTCTATCCAGCGATTATTCTCAAATTGAATTACGTATTTTTGCTTCTCTGGCCAACGCAACCAACTTAATTGATGCCTTTCGAAATGGTGCAGATATTCATGCAAAAACGGCATCTGATATTTTTGGGATTCCTATTGAACAAGTTACGAAAGATATGAGAAGAACGGCAAAAGCAGTAAATTTTGGAATCTTGTATGGTATTAGTAGCTATGGATTATCGGAAGATTTAGGAATTGATATTATTTCAGCAAAAAGTTTTATTGACTCTTACTTAGATACTTATCCTAAAATTCGAGATTATATGCAAGAAATGATTGAAAGTGCGAAAGAAAAAGGATATGTAAAAACCATTATGAATCGAAAACGAGTAATTGAGGAGTTAAATAATAAAAGTTATTTGGTCCGTCAGCAGGGAGAAAGAATTGCTTTAAATACACCTGTTCAAGGAAGTAGTGCGGATATTTTAAAGAAAGCCATGATTGAAATCTTTCAGGAAATGAAAGAGAAAAATTTAAAGAGTAAGATGCTAATTCAAGTACATGACGAACTTGTTTTTAATGTCTTAAATAGTGAATTAGATACCGTAAAAGAAATCGTGCAAAGAATTATGGAAAATACGTATCAATTAAATGTACCGTTAAAAGTAGATATCGAAACAGGTTCTGATTGGTATGAAGCAAAATAACACTTGATATTTATGAAAAAAAGTGTATAATAGTGAGTGTTCTGCAGGGGAGGACCAATTTATGGAAGAAAAATTAGAAATTACAGATGAAAACTATGATAGATACCACTCTTTATATGATATAAAAAATAAAGAGTTTTACGGTACTAAAAAACAAATCATAATACATTATTTGATTACCATAGTTCTAGAAGTTATTTGTGTAAGTGGTGCAGGGATTTTCTATGCATCCTCATCCATGTTAGGATTTTGTATTGGAATGATAGCCGCATGCTCCATACACTTAGTCTCAAAACCGATTTTATCTAAAATATCTTTCAGAAATTTCAAAGAAGAATATCCAAATATTGATATCAATATCGATAAAGAAGAATTAAAAAAAGCACTAGTAAAATATCAAGAATTATCAAAAGTAGAAAAAGATTTTGAAGAAAAGAAAGAAGAACATCTAGAAAACTATCCAGAAGCATTTAGAAGTATGACACCATCTGAAAAAATTGCTTTCTTAGAAAAAGAAAAAGAGTTTTGGGAGCAAGAAAAAATATTAGAAAAATATGCAAGTACTGAACTAGATATTCATAAAGAATTAGGAGAAAAGAAAATATAATAAAATAGTAGGAGAAAAGTAGCATATGCCAGAAAAACCAGAAGTAATTACGGTTACGAAAAAACTAGAAAAAAGATTATTCAATCGAAAAATAACAGACTGTAAAGTATATTATGATGCTATTATTGACTATCCATCCAAAGAAGAATTCATTGGTAAAATCAAAAACCAAACCATGAATTCTTTTTCTACTCGTGGAAAATGGATCATAATCGAATTAGACCAAGATTATCTATTAATTCATTTAAGAATGACAGGAAAATTTTTTTATCGAAAAGAAGCGGAGCCACTTGAAAAACATCAGCACGTTATTTTCTTATTAGATAATCATGAAGAATTACGATTTCATGATGTAAGAAAATTTGGAAGAATGAAATTAATTCCTAAGGAACTCCTTAAAAAAGTTCCACCATTTACAGAACTGGGGCTAGAACCTTGGGATCAAAATTTAACAGTAGATTATTTAAAAGAAAAATTTCAAAAAAAATCTCTTCCTATTAAAACAACACTCTTAGATCAATCCATTATTACGGGAATTGGAAATATTTATGATGATGAAATTCTCTTTGCCTCTAAAATTAATCCTTTGAAAAAAACGAATCAACTATCTTGTGAAGAAATGAAATCAATTATTGACAATACGAGAAAAATTTTAGAAAAAGCAATTCAAGAAGGAGGTACTACCATTCGAGATTATACTTCCGAAGAAGGTGTAACAGGATTATTTCAAAATAACTTATCAGTGCATACAAGAGTAGGAAAACCCTGTCCAAACTGTAAAACAATCATCCAAAAGATAACCATTGCTGGTAGAAGTACTTATTATTGTCCGAATTGTCAAAAAGAATAAAAAGTTTTTGTTTTTCTTCCTTTTATCATCAAAAAGAAACATTTCAGAACATTTTATTTGCCTTTTGCATAAAATAGTGGTATCATTTAAGCTCATACGCAAAAAGGAGGGAAAAAAGTGAAACAAATAGAAATTACCAGAATCGAAGTAACGAATCCAATGATTGAAAAATATTTAAATACGATTAAGTTTTGGGATGAGGAAAGAAAGTTCCTTCCATCTTTGGTAAATGAGATATCTCAAAAACCAAATTCTTTTTTAGGAATTTTCTATGGAGATGAATTTTTAGGTGCCTCTATCTATAAAATCAATCAAGAACAATCAAAAGCAAATATTCAACTGATGAATGGAAGTATTCAACACCAAGAAGAAATAAAAGAATATTTTTCGAGTGTGACATTAAACTTTTTAATGGATCATTATGGAGAAATAAATGTTACTTTTGAACATTTTAATCGTAATCAAAAGAAACCTTTACTATCCGTTATTAAATAAAAATGAGGGAACTAAAATTCCTTCATTTTTGGTTTATTTTGATATTCTTCTTGTATATATTTTTCTTTTTCTTGTTCCGATAAAATACAAGCATAAACACTTGTAACTTGTAGTTCATATTGTAACATTGAAAAATCCCTGGAAAATTTAGTTAGAATAGGAATAGATACTTTCTTTTTGATTTGATTCAGATATTTTTGCCCAGATTCAGTAAATCCTAAAACCCGAAGATATTCAACCTTTTGAAAACGATTCGCTTTTTCTTTGGTAAAATTACAGAGAATATGAATCAGCATTCGATTAATTTTATTGTAAGTATAACGTTTTGTTTTGATTTTCTGTACCAATTCTTCCCAAGAAGTAGCTTCATGAATTGCTTTTAAAATACGATTTTCAATTCCTTCATCTACAGTTTGATAAATACTTAAATCATCACAACTTTCTATCTGATATTTTAAAAATGGAAAGTAGTTTTCTAATAAAAAAATAGAATTTTTCATCGCCAAACAGGTTTCTTTAGGAACATATTTTTGCCATTTCTGATTTTGAGTAAAATGTTTTCGAATACTAGTAGCACTAGAAATAGTAGAATCATCGAATAGAACACTATGATAATCATTGGTTCTAGAGATAGAAATAGGTTGGATAGAAGCATCTTGTTGAAAGATTTCCTTTACATAGGAAAAAGCGAGTAAATCATTAGGTTGATCCATACGAATTCCCAATAATTTTTCTAAAGCAAGGTTACAACTAGTAGGGTAGTTGTTTCCAGAATCTAAATAACGCTTTACTTCTTTTTGATAAGCACTTTGTTGGCTTTTTAACTGAGAAATGATATTTTGATAATCGAAATTGCTTTCACTTCCAAACACAAGATATTCCACTTTGCATTCTTTTAAAATCTGAATTGCTCCTTTTGCAAAAATATCAGCACTTTGCGTTGCAAAAGGGAAGGGAAGTTCGATGACTAAATCAACTCCATAACATAGACAAATATCCGTTTTTTCCCATTTGGTTAAAATGCTAGGAATTCCCCTTTGAGTAAAAGATCCAGACAAAACCAAAACAATAATAGAATCGGGAAACATCTCTTTTATTTTACTTAAATGATAAAGATGTCCGTTATGAAAAGGATTATATTCGCAAATAATACCAATTACTTTTTCCATACAATGCCTCATTTCTTTTTCTTATTCTATCATTTTTTTCCTACTTTTCCAAGAAATCATTTGACAAATCGCCAGTTTTTCGCTAAAATAAAGAAGCATTTTGGAGGAGTACAATGAAAAATATATTATTAGATTTAGATTCTATTACTTATTTTTTACATACAAAAAGAAATTGGGAGAAAGAAGCCTATGCAGAAATGTTTCAAAAAGGAATTCGTTCTTTAAAAGAGCAAAAGATCATTGGAATAACCAAAAACAAAAAAAGAGCGGAACTTTTCTTAAAAAAAATGCATCTTTTCCATCTTACTGTATGGGAAGAATGTCCTCAAAAATCAATTGCCATTCCAACCATTTTACAAGATTTTCATCTTTCGAAAAAAGAAACCATAGTAGTATCGGCATCTTCCGATTATCTAAAACAAGCAAGAATGTTGCATTTAGCAACCGCTTATTGGAAAACATTTGATCACCATCCCGTAGAAGCTACTGACAAAATAGAAAAATTAGAAGAATTACAAGAAGTAAAACCAAAAAAAGAAATTTCTCCGATTTACATAGATACGAAATTATTATCTCTTTTAGGATCTGCTTTCCCAGCAAAAATTTCGGATAATCTCATAGATTTTGAAAATACCAACCCAACAATTGCCTATACGATGGATCCTTATCAAGTATTCAAATTTCAAAGAAGAAATGTAAAAGTATGTTTTGTCAACAATCATCATAATGATTGTATCGATACTAATGCCGACTCAGAAATTTTCATAGAAGATTTTTCAAAACAATGGCAAAAACAAAGAAAAGGATGGTAAGAAAATGAAAATAGATTGTACCAAGCTATTAAATGGACAAATACCACGATTAGAAGTTACGGAAGAATTGGAAATTCCAAAAGCATTTCTAAAAAATACCGATATTTTATCAATTCATCATTTAATAGCACATTTACAAATTACAGAAAAAGAAGAATTTTTGCAGATAACGGGACAAGTTTCAGGAAAGATGATGTTAAGAGATAGCATCAGTTTAGAAGAAATAGAGTACCCTTTTACAGCCGAAATAGAGGAAAATTGGGAAGAAAATTTAAAAAATAATGCAAATATACTTGATATTACAGAGATTTTATGGCAAAATATTATGTTAGAAGTTCCTTTGAAACTTTCCCATGTGGAAGATTTCAATGAATATCAAGGGGATGGCTGGAAACTAGTCAGTGAAGATGAGTTTCAAACTACCAATAATCCTTTTCGTGAACTAAAAGATATGATGAGAGAGGAGTGAAAACATGGGTGTTCCTGAGCATAAAGTATCAAAAACAAGAAAAAGAATGAGAAGAAGTCACAGTGCTTTAACTGCAGTTGTAACCAATAAATGTCCAAACTGTGGAGAAGCAATTAGACCTCATAGAGTTTGTCCTAAATGTGGTTTCTACAAAGGAAAAGAAGAAATCAAACAAGATGCTGAATAAGCATTTTTTCTTTTAGAAAGGACTAAAAATGAAACAATTTTTAAATTGGAATTACAATACAGAATTTTTAGTAGAAGTATTGAAAAAACTAGCAGAATATGAAGAATTAGAACTAGATCCTTTTTCGATTTATGCTTTTTCTAAAAAAGAGAAAGAGCAATTAGAAAAACTGCAAAAGTTATATCAAAAAGTTTCTTTGTTTCGTGATTATGAAACAGTTTTTTTCGATTCTCTATCCAAAGAAGAAATCTTCGCTCAAGGAAATGAATTTTTAATTCAATTATTTCCCAAAAGAAAACAGGAAATAATAGATTTGGATGATAAGATTACTTTTACTGGACAAGATTTAAGTGATGCCGGTTGCACTTATTTCTTAACCAAAGAGATTACTACAGTTCAAAATATCATTTTACCATCGATTCAACACCCTTATGCCATATCGATTTTCGTGCATGAAAAAATACATGCACTTACATTTCAAAAAATTCCGATGCAAGAATTATATCAATATGGAAAAGAAATGATTCCTATCTTCATTCAAAAAATAGTATTAAATGAGTTAGATCAACAGTTTGCTAGAAAAGAAGACTATTTATCCATCTTAGAAAGAACGATTCGTTGGAATGATTTTATGCAAGCCAATTATCATCTAGAAATCGCCAAACAAAAATGGAAACAGCAGAAAGAAAATAAACTTTATCAATCCGTCTATGCATACTGGTATTTATCGGTTATGGATTATCTATTAGGAGAATGTTTTAGTGAATTATTACTGAAATATTACCAAGAAGACCAAAATTTCATGAAAGAAAAATTAAATCAAGTTCTTCTTCATCAAATTACCATTCCAGAATTTTTAGAAAATTATCAAATCAATCTAAAAAATAAAGATTTAATTCCAACAACCAAAAAAAATTTAGAAAAGATAAAAAGAATGAATTTTATCCTATAATTCGAGTTCTTTCTTTTCTTTTTTAAATTATAGTAAACTAGACAAGGTGAGAAAATGAAAATATATCTTGATCTAGTTTTTTTGTTGAATTTTTTCTTTGATTTATTGCTTTTAGCAACGTTAAAAATCGTTTTAAAAAGAAAAGTAAAGTGGAGAAGAATCCTATGTGGAGGATTGGTAGGGGGACTAAGTATCTTTTTTTTATTTCTTCCATTCAATTCCTTTACTTTATTTCTAGGTAAAATCTTGATTTCGATTGTCATGTTAGGAGTCAGTTTTGGTTTCACAGACAAAAAAACTTTTTGGCAGAATTTTTTCTATCTTTACTTCATTAGTATTTTGTTAGGAGGTTTTTTATATTATCTCAATCTGGAATTTTCTTATCAAAATCAAGGAATGATTTTCTTTTCCAATGGTTTTAGTATCAATTTCTTGCTCCTAATCTTTTTGAGTCCCATCATCTGTTATCTCTATCTCAAACAAGATAAAACTTTAAAAAATATTCATCACTTTTCCTCTCAGATAACCATTTTTTATCAAGGAAAAAAATATACCTATCAAGCCTATTTAGATACCGGAAATAAACTTTATGACCCTTATTTTCATAGACCTATTATTTTGCTGTATGATCCCAAATTTCCGAAAATCAAGAAACCAATTTATATTCCTTATCATACCGTAGAACATTCTTCTTTATTAGAAGGATTTATTGCAGATAGTATCCAGTTAGAAAGTGGGAAAATGGTTTTGAAACCATTCATTGCTCTTAGTAAAAATAAATTTCAAATTCCTAATACTCAAGTGTTGTTGCATCAAGATTATTTAGAGTAAGAAACGACAATTTTTTTAGATTCTTTTTTCTATACTAGATTTAAAATACATATAATGAATGGAGGAGGAAATGTATGATTAGTTTACTATTATTCATTGGAAGTATTATGGATAGAGCAGGGGCTTTATTTTATGTAGGAGCAGCTGATATTTTGCCACCGCCCTTAAAAAAAGAAGAAGAAGAATATTATTTATTGATGGCTGCAGATGGAGATTTATTTGCTAGAGATAAATTAATTGAACATAATTTAAGATTAGTAGTTTTCTTAGCAAAAAAATATGAAAATACAAGAGTAGATTTAGAAGACTTAGTGAGTATTGGAACAATAGGATTAATTAAAGGAATCAAGACGTTTTCCCAAGATAAAAATATCAAATTAGCTACTTATGCATCCCGTTGTATCGATAATGAAATTTTAATGTATTTAAGAAAGAATAAAAGAGTTCGAACAGAAGTTAGTTTTGATGAATCTTTAAGTTACGATCCAGATGGAAATGAGTTGCGGTTAGAAGATATTCTAGGAACTGAACCTGATATTGTAACAAAAAATTTAGAACATGAAACAGAAAAGAATTTAGTAATGGAAGAAATTAATAAGTTAAATGAAAGAGATCGAGAAATTATTATTTTAAGATATGGATTATTAGGAAAGAAAGAAATGACACAAAAAGAAGTAGCAGATAAGTTAGGAATTAGTCAGTCATATATTTCTAGAATTGAAAAAAAAGTAATTAAAAGATTACGGAACTTAGTAAGGTGCTAAAGGGTAGAGAAGTCTATTCTTTTTTTGATTTTTTCTTTTTCTTTTTTCTTTTCATGTTATAATAAAATAGTATTGGAAGTGAGAAAATGGATATCAAAAAAATTTCTGTATATTCCGAAAAATATGGAATTATAGCAGTTTCTGTATCAAGAGAAAATAAAATTGGCCAAGGATTTCTGGTTTCGGAAAAAAGAAATCATACTACCATTTGTGGCTATATCGATTTAGAAGGAAAAGAAATTATTCCAGTGGAGGAAATGATATTAAAAGAATTATTTTTTACTAGTGACTATCAAGAAATTTGTTTTGGATTTGAACTTCCCTATATCAAAAATTTAAAATACTACCATGTAACTAACAATCAGGATTCAACAAGAGTTATTTTTTCAACAAATCCTAATGATTCCAAACCTCTTACTATTTCTAAAATAGAGAAAGAAGACTCTTTGTGGTATTTAGAAATTAAAAACACCACTGAATTAGAGAATAAATATGCTTTATACCATGCTAGAGAACATCGAATGATTACTCCCTTTTTTGCGGATTTAGAGTTAGTAGAAGAAAATGATTTTTCTCATTTTGCTTATTTTTATTCTAATATTTATACAACCAATGAAGAAGAAAAAGAACTTTATTTTACGAGTCTTTGTGGCTTTATCAATCAGGAAGGTTTTTTCTCTTCTCAAATCTTAGATACAACCAGTTTAGAGCTATATCCTAGTTACTTTTTAGGAGATACTCCTAATTCCAAAAGATATCAAACCTATTTAAAACTATTAAAAGAAAAATATAGAGAAAAATATCAACAAGAAGAAGAACAAACAAATCAAATTTTAGATTATTTATATCATAATCCCAATTTATCTTGGGATACCAATAAAAACAGGGAAAAATTAGCGAAAATAATTAAATTTCCCTTAAAAGAAGAGTAGTAGTGAGGAAGATATGAAACGTAGTGAAGTAGATAGAAATAAAGTATCTCCAATGATGAAACAATATTTGGAATTGAAAGATAAATATGAAGATACCATTATCTTTTTCCGTTTAGGGGATTTTTATGAAATGTTTTTTGAAGATGCGATTCAAGTAAGTCATGAATTAGAATTAACCTTAACGGGAAAGAATTGTGGGTTAAAAGAAAGAGTTCCAATGTGTGGGATTCCTTATCATGCTTATAAAAGCTATTTAGATAAATTAATTGAAAAAGGATATAAAGTCGCTATTTGTGAACAATTAACGGATCCAAAAGAAACAAAAGGAATGGTAGAAAGAGATGTCATCCAAGTTGTTACAAAGGGAACTAGATTAGATGACAGTTTAAATTCCAAAGATTATAATTATATTGGAAATATCTATGATTTTGAATACTGTTATGGATTAAGTTTTATTGATATTTCAACTGGATATTCTTATTGTATGATAGTAGAACATCAAGAAGAACTTTTAGTAAAAGAAGTATTAAATCATAATTTAGGAGAAATCATTGTAAGTAGTAAATTAGATCGCGGTATTATCAATTTACTAAGAGAACAATACCAGATTTTAATTACGATTCGAGATGATATTTATGAAGGAAAAGATTATGAATATTTAACAAATGATTTAAAAGATATTCGCATGATGACAACAGTAAATCATTTACTTTCTTATTTATTAGAAACAAAAAAAGGAAATCTATCTCATTTACAGAAAGTAGAAGTAGTAGATCATAAAAAGCATTTATTATTTGATATTCATACCAAAAAGAACTTAGAATTAGTAGAAACCATTCGTAATGGTGATCGAACTTATTCTCTTCTTTGGCTTTTAGATAAAACCAAAACAGCGATGGGCGGAAGATTCTTAAAATATAATATTGAAAATCCTTTAACGGATCAGAAAGAAATGAACCGTAGATATCACATGATAGAAAAACTATTAACAGAGTTTATTCTAAAAGAAGAATTAAGACAAGAGTTAGACCGAGTTTATGATTTAGAAAGATTATCTAGTAGAATTAGTTATGGAAATAGTAATGCAAGAGATTTGTTACAGCTAAAAAATTCTCTAGCTGCGCTTCCTAAAATCAGTGAAATTTTAAAGGAATTAAATTATGATCAAGAAATTGAAACACTAACGGATTTATACGATTTATTAGAAAAATCCATCAATCCGGATGCCCCAATTTCGATTCATGAAGGAAATATCATTCAAGAAGGATATCATCAAGAATTAGATGAATTAAGAGGAATTCGAAAAAATAGTAAAGATTTTATTTTAAAAATTGAACAAGAAGAAAAAGAAAGAACAGGAATTAAAAATTTAAAAGTAGGCTATAATAAGGTATTTGGTTATTATATTGAAGTTAGTAAAGGAAATATGAATCAAATTAAAGAAGAATTCGGTTGGATTCGAAAACAAACTCTAACAACAGGGGAACGTTATATTACGCCTTTATTAAAAGAAAAAGAAGACATTATTCTTGGAGCAGAAGAAAGAATTATGCAATTAGAATACCAATTATTTATAGAAATTCGTGATACTTGTAAAAACTATATTGGAAGACTACAAAAGATTTCTAAAGTATTAGCGGAAATAGATATGTTACTATCTTTTGCAGTGGTATCAGAAGAAAACGGCTATGTGAAGCCAGAAATTACAGAAGAACATGTGATTCAAATCAAAGAAGGTAGACATCCTGTTGTAGAAAAGGTTAGTAAAAGCGAATATGTTTGTAACGATATTATAATGGGAAAAGATACTAATATTTTATTAATTACAGGTCCCAATATGGCTGGAAAGAGCACTTATATGAGACAACTTGCCATTACTGTTATTATGGCTCAAATAGGTTGTTTTGTACCTTGTAAAAGTTGTGTGATTCCTATTTTTGATGCCATTTATACGAGAATTGGAGCAAGTGATGATTTAGTTAGCGGAGAAAGTACTTTCATGGTAGAAATGAAAGAAGCAAATACTGCAATTACACAAGCAACCGAAAATAGTTTAATCTTATTCGATGAATTAGGAAGAGGGACGGCTACTTATGATGGAATGAGTTTAGCTCAAGCAATATTGGAGTATATACATGATAAAATTCATGCAAAAACGTTATTTTCCACTCATTATCATGAATTAACAAGTTTAGCTAGTGAATTATCTCATTTAAAAAACGTACATGTTAGTGCAGTAGAAGAACAAGGAAATATTACCTTTTTACATAAAATTAAAAATGGAGCAGTCGATAAAAGTTATGGAATTCATGTTGCTTCTTTAGCACATTTACCAAAAGAATTGATTGAAAGGGCGGATGAAATTTTAAATATCTATGAACATAAAGACCAGAAGAAACATACCTTTACGCAAACTAGTTTATTTTTAGATTTAGAGGAAAATAGGAAAGAGAAAAAAGAAGAGGATAAAATCACTCAAAAATTAGAGGAAATCAATCCATTAGAAATGACACCTATGGAAGCATTAAATGTTTTATATGAATTAAAAAATGAGTTAAAAAAATAAAATAAATAAAATATATAAAAAGAGGAGTATAACTGTATTGATAATCAAAGAGAAAGATGAAATTATTTCGTTCTTTCGTGATTTTTAATTTTGATAATATTCCTTAGTTTTTCTGGCTTTTTTGGAATCTATGTAGTATAATATGTGTTACTTCAAGGAAGAGAGGATGGATATGAAAATTAAAAATTTAAAATATACTTTAAATGCTATTATTTTCACAATACCAATTACTTTATCAGCATGTGGAAGTCAAGAACACTTATCTACAGTAGATGTTACTTCTTTAGAGCAAGAAATGCTTAGTATGCAAGAAGAATATAGAGAAGAACAATATCCAGCATATATAAAACAAAAAGAACAGAAAGAAGAAACTGAATTACAAGAAAATCAGATTTCTATTCATCTATTTGAGGATCGTTCTACTGCGCAAATTAGAATATCAGATTCTTTAACAGAAAAACAGTTTTTAGAATTGTTAGATCGACTATATGATTTACCAAAAGAACTAGAAACATTAAAAATATCTAGTTATTTGATGAGTGAAAATGGGGGAATTCATACTTATTCTAAAGAAACACAAGAAAAATTTGGAAATTTCATTAGTAGTTTTCCTAATTTAACATCTCTTAGTATTACTGGCTGTGGATTAGAAGATATTTTCTTTATCTCTAAGTTATCTCAATTAAAAAATTTATCCTTGAGCGGAAACAATATTTCTGATATAGAGCCGATTACTGATTTCATCCATTTAGAATTTTTGTCTTTTCGTAAAAACAATATTTCTGATTTACAACCAATTTCTTCTTTGATCCATTTAAAAACATTATTTTTAGATTTTAATCCAATTACCAATTTAGAACCTCTTGCTAATCTTGTTTCACTAAAAGCGCTCCAAGTCAATAACTGTTATACAATTAGCGATATTAGTCCATTAGCATCTTTAAAAAATTTAAAGACTTTAGATTTGGAATCCAATCAAATTTGTGATACTACTTTTCTTGCCAATTTGACAAACCTAACACATTTAAATCTTGCAAGAAATCAAATTTCTGATATTAGTGAATTTTATAATCTTACAAATTTAGAAACTTTAGACATTTCTATGAATTTTTTAACAGATTTAAATGCTATCAGTCAATTGACAAATTTGAGGTGGTTAAATTTAGCTTGCAATGCTTCTCTTTCTGAGCTTAATCCAATTTCTCATTTAGATAGTTTAACTTATTTAAACATATCAGAAATTCAAGAAGATAGCGATTTAACATTTTTAAAAGAGTTAGAAAATCTGGAATATCTTTATTTTTCACCATATGGTCATACTGGTTATTCCGAATTAGTAGATTCTCATTTAGCAAAAAATAAAATATTAACGATTAATGAAGAAGTGGTTCTTGATATAAATGATTATTTTAAGCAAGAAGATTTCATAAAGACAAGATAGATACCTCAATTGGTATCTATTTTCATTGGTAATTTCTTCTTTGCTTTCTGTTTATATTACATACCACCTTTTTATGATGTAGTAATTATATCAATTTTTTTGTGAAAAAAAATTTACCTTTTTCTATGAATTTTTTTAAAAAGTGTGACTTTTTATTCTCTTTATGTTACACTAACTTATAGGTGATGTTGTATGAAAAATCGTAGTTATTTAAGAGAAATAATTATGAAAGTTTTGTATCAAATTTACATTTTAAAAGAGTCAGAAGTTGACTTTAGTATTCCAGCATTAATAAAAGAACAATTAGAGGTAGAAAATGAATTTGTTACAACTTCAATCGACGGAGTTTTAAAACATCAAAAAAAAATTTACGAAAAAGCGAATACTTATTTAGAAAGTTGGCCAATGGAACGACTAAATAAAGTAGATCAAGCAATTGTTTCCTTAGGAATTTATGAACTTTTATATACGAAGACTCCACCAGTGGTTGCAATCAATGAAGCAATTGAATTATCCAAAAAATATAGTGATGAGAAAGTAACGAAGATGATTAATGCTGTACTAGATAGTGTTTATCACGAAAATGAATAGGTTTTTTATGGAAGATAAATATATTACAGTTAGTCAATTAAATCGATATTTAAAATTCAAGTTTGATCAAGATGAAAATTTAGTTCATGTATTTTTAAAAGGAGAAATTTCTAATTTTAAAAAACATACCAGAGGTCACCTTTATTTTACTATCAAAGATGAAAATTCTAGAATAAATGCTGTGATGTTTGTGAGTCAAGCTAGTAAACTTTCTTTTTTACCAGAAGATGGGATGAAAATTTTAGTAACTGGTAGAATAAGTGTATATGAAATAACTGGTGGATATCAAATCTATGTCGATGAAATGATAGAGGATGGAGTAGGGAACCTTTATATTGAGTATGAAAGATTAAAAAAGAAATTAGCTCAAGAAGGATTATTTGATCCAGCAAAAAAGAAAAAAATACCAAAATTTCCAAAAACAATTGGAATTGTAACGGCACCAACAGGAGCTGCTATTAAAGATATCTTATCTACCATTAAAAGAAGATGGCCAATTACGAAAACAATTTTATTTCCAAGTTTAGTACAAGGAGCTAGTGCAGCACCAGAAGTAGTATCACAGATTAAAAAAGCTCAAGAATACGATATTGATGTTTTAATTGTAGGACGTGGTGGAGGAAGTATTGAAGACTTATGGTGCTTTAATGATGAAAGTGTAGCTCGTGCTATTTATGAATGCAAGATTCCTGTGATTTCAGCAGTAGGGCATGAAATAGATTTTACAATCAGTGATTATGTAGCCGATTTACGTGCGCCAACCCCAACAGGAGCTGCAGAAATGGCAGTTTGCAATCAAACGGATTTTTATCAATATTTAAAACAAGTCAATTTACGTCTTGCCAAGGCAATTACGGTTGAAATAGAAAAAAGAAAAGAAAAATTATCAACACTTCAACATAGTTATATTTTAAAAAACCCACTTTCTATTTATCAAGTAAAAGAGCAAAAGTTTGATACTCTATATGAAAAGTTATCACTTTTTATGGCATCCATTTTAGAAAAAATGAGAAGAATATTCGAAGAGAAAAAACTACTATTAGAAAATGATATGCAACTCTTTTTAACTAGTGAAAGAGTATCTTTTCAAGAACAAACCAAGGATATGAATCGTTATATCGAAACTTACTTAGAAAAAAGAAAAAACTCTTATTTAGCCAGTCTAAACAAACTAGAAATATTAAATCCATTACTTACCATGAAAAGAGGCTATAGTATTACCAAAAAAGATAAGAAAGTAATAGCAAGTATTAAAAATTTGAAAAAAAATGATTTGATTACAGTGATTATGAATGATGGAGAAATAGAAGCTAAGATTCAGCAAATATCAGAAAAAAAGGAGGAAAATTAGGATGGCAAAAGAAACCAAAGAATTATCATTTGAAGAAAACTTAGAAAAATTAGAAACAATCGTTAAAAAATTAGAAACAGGAGATATTCCATTAGATGATGCAATCACAAGTTTTACAGAAGCTGTTACACTTGCTAAAATTTGTGATGAAAAATTAAAAAATGCCGAAGAACAAGTAAATCAAATTCTAAACAAAGAAGGAAAATTAGAAGATTTTCAAGTAGAAGAATAGTTCTTCTTTTTTTTGGAATATTTTACATGATATAGAAAAAAAATTTTTTTCCATAATACTAATGTAGTCGATTTTTAAAAGGAGATGAAATCATGAATTTTAAAAAGAAACTACTATATTTTTCCTTCTTTTTTTTGAGTTTTTTTCCATCTATAGTATTTGCCTATTCGGATAAAATTATACTTGGTGGAGAAAATATTGGAATTCAAATCCATTCCAAATATGTCATGGTTGTTGGTTTTTATAAGGTAGAAGAAGAATATATTGGCGAAGATGCAGGTTTAAAAGTAGGAGATAGAATTACAAAAGTAAATAATCAAGAGATTTCTTCTATCGATGAAATGATTTCTGTTATTGATAAAGATAAAGAATTAGGTACTGTTACCATTACTTTTCTACGAAATAAAAAGGAAATGACAACGACTTTAGCACTTAAAAAAGATAAAAATGGAATTTATAAAACCGGATTATATGTAAAAGATCAGATTAATGGAATTGGTACTTTAACATATATTGATCCGAATACAAAAATCTTTGGTGCACTAGGTCATGAAATTAGTGAAAAAACAACTTCTGAAAAAGTAGAAATCCAAGATGGAACCATTTTTAAATCAGAAGTAACAGGAATTGAACGTAGTGAAAACGGAACACCCGGTTCTAAGGAAGCAAAGTTTTATAGTGAAGAAGTATATGGAACAATACAAGAAAATCAAGAAAGTGGAATTTTCGGAACTTATCAAGAAGAGCTTCCTGATAGTAACGTGATCGAGGTTGAGGAACCAGACAATGTGAAGTTAGGTAGTGCTCAAATTAGAACAGTAATTAACGATCATACGATTCAAAACTATGACATTGAAATCATTCATATTGATAAAACAAATGCTACCAAAAATATATTATTTCAAATAACAGACCGTGAATTATTAGAAAAAACAGGTGGAGTAGTAGCAGGAATGAGTGGGAGTCCAATTATACAAAATAATAAAGTAATTGGAGCTGTTACACATGTTGTTGTGAATGATCCAGAAAAAGGATATGGAATTTTTATTACTACAATGTTAGAAGAAGGAGAAAATTAAGAGGCCACATGGTCTCTTTTTTTTAATTTTTTCTTTTCAAATGAAGCAAATTTGGTTATACTTAAAATAGTAGGGTGATAATAATTATGGCAAGTTCTGTAATACATATGTGTATTGCGAAAAACATAAACAAAAATTTACATTTTCCAGAAAACATGTTACTTTTAGGTTCAATTGCTCCAGATATTAGTAAACACGTTGGACAAACAAAAGAAAATAGTCATTTTTTGACAGATGGAAAAACAGTTGATATCAATCGCTTTTTAAGAAAATATCAATCTATGTTAAATCATCCCTTTCTTATGGGATATTTTATTCATTTATATACAGATTTATTATGGGATAAGTATTTTGTTTCAGAGATTATAGAAAAAGATACAATTCGGTTATTAGATGGTACTTCTGTAAAAAGAGATCCTGAAACCTATCATAAATTAATTTATAATGATTATACCAATTTAAATATTCAATTAATAGACTATTATCAGCTGGACTTATCTTTATTTTATGAAGAAACAATTCTTCCTAATATTACCATGGAGGAAATCCCCATTCAAAAGTTATCATTATTAATCGATCATACTGGAGTAATAATTGAAAATACCAAAGAAAATAAGTCATATACCTTTAATCTGGAACAAATCATCACTTTTATTGAAACATCATCTGAATTAATTTATTCTGTAATTCAAGAAATTCAAAGTTAATTTCTTTACATTTTAAAAAAGATATGGTACGATAACTTATAGGATAAAGGAGTAAGAAAAATGAATGAGAATCAAAGTCAAGAAAATGTAACAGATATTCAAGCTAATCAGATTTCTACAGTAACACCAGTAGAAGAAACAAATCGCCAAATGGAACCAGAAGGGTTCCAACAAATGCAGAAATCACAAGTAGAAGGAAAAAAGAAAAAGAAAAAAAAAGGAATTGGTAGAACTCTTTTTAATATAATTACGATTCTTTTGTTTCTTGTGATAATAGGAGAAGCTACTATTGGGGTCATTAATATGCAAAAAATAAGAAATGAAGAAAAACCGATTTGGTGTATGAGTACTAAAAAAACAGAAACAGATTTAAAAACAGTAACAGAATGTCATTTAGGATTATATAAAATTATTAAGACAGATACTGAAAAAAAATCTACTACGAGTTTAATTCCATTTTTTCTTAGTGAATAAAAAGGAGAAAAAAGATGAAAAAAAATAGAAAAAGGAAACAAGAGGAAATAAATAATAAAATAATAATTGGGATAGTAGCCATTGCTGTTGTCGTTTTAATAATTGTATTATGTATATTTCTATTAAAGAATCAGAAGAAAGAAGAAAATATTCAAAAAACATCTGAGTTAGAAGAAAAAATTACTACGCTAGCAAGTAATTTCTATGAAACAAAATATCATTCTGGTTTAGCAGAAGAAAAGATTCCTCAATTATCTACTTTTCAAGAAATTGGAATAAAATTTAGTCTTTCAGATATGGTTTCAATATTACCTATGTCTGAGGATGTAAAAGAATTATTTGAAAGCAAAAAATGTAATTATGACAATAGTAAAGTTATTATTTATCCAAAAGATCCTTATCAAGCAAAAGACTATGAAATAAAAATAGAACTATCCTGTAGCGAATAGTTCTTTTTTTATACAAATAGAATCACAATTCCAGCAATGAAGGAACCTAACATAATTAATGTTAGAAATATTGACATTACTTTTAATAACTTTTTATTCATAGTATCGTCCTTTCTCTTTATTTCTTCTGCTATTATTATAATAAAAGATTATAAAAAAGTAAAATACTATTCATATTTTTTTCTCCTTTTCATAGAATGAAGTAGGTGAAAATAATGAATCAAATAATAAAAAAAACAAGAAACAAAATAGCAAATCAGAAAAAAAAGTACTTATTTTTAGGAGTAATATTATTATGTGGGATTATTAGTGGAATCCTATTTTTATTTTTTATTTCAAAAGAGGACAAGTCATTAGTAAAAGATGAATTAAATCTATTTTTTCAAAGCATTACAGAAAAAAAGTTGAATTATTTTACATCTTTTTGGAATAGTATAGGATCTAATTTTCTTTTTCTTCTTTTTCTTTGGATTTTAGGAATTTCTATAATCGGAATTCCAGTGATTATCTTTTTCTTATTTCTAAAAGGATTTATTTTTGGTTTTAGTTTTTCGTCTATTGTTTCTATTTATGATTTAAAAGGATTTCTTCTTGCATTTTTCTATCTAGTTCCTCATCATCTCTTATTGCTCGTTTTATTTTTATTAGTTTCCTTTTACGCTATTAACTTTTCTATTCGTTTACTACAAGTATTATTTTTGAAACAAAATATTTCTTTATCCCATCATTTTAAGAGATATTGTCAGATATTAGGGATTGGGATTCTAGGAATTACAGTTTGTTCTTTATTGGAAGTATTTGCAGTTCCATTTTTTCTAGATTTTTTCTTGTAATGAAATTAGAAACACTTTATAATAAATGTAGTGGTGATATCATGGAAAAAGTAGTAATTGGAATGTCTGGTGGAGTAGATAGTAGTGTAGCTGCTATTTTATTAAAGCAACAAGGTTATGAAGTAATTGGATTATTTATGAGAAATTGGGATACTTCTATTAATGGAGATTTATTAGGAAATCCAAATTTGGATGCACCAATTTGTCCTCAAGAACAAGATTATAATGATGCGAAAGCAGTTTGTGAAAAAATTGGTATTCCCCTTTATCGTATCGATTTTGTGAAAGAATATTGGGATTATGTATTTGCATATTTTTTAGAGGAGTTAAAAAAGGGGAGAACTCCTAATCCGGATATTATGTGTAATAAGTATATTAAATTTGACTATTTTATTCGTGAAGCAAAAAGGTTAGGGGCAGATTATATTGCAACAGGTCATTATGCTAGAATTGAAAATGGTCAACTATTACGTGCAGTTGACTCAAATAAAGATCAAACTTATTTTTTATCTCAATTAACAAAAAAACAATTAGAAAATGTTTTATTTCCAATTGGAAATCTAGAAAAATGGGAAGTCAGAAAAATTGCAGAAGAATATGATTTAGTTACAGCAAAGAAAAAGGATTCTACTGGGATTTGTTTTATTGGGGAAAGAAATTTTAAAAATTTTTTAAAAAATTATTTACCAAATCAACCTGGAAATATTGTAAATATTGAAACAAATGAAGTTTTAGGTAATCATATTGGTTTAATGTATTATACGATTGGTCAAAGAAGAGGATTAGATATTGGTGGAACCCTAGATCGTATGTTTGTTGTTGGAAAAAATTTAGAAAAAAACATTTTATATGTTGCTTTAGGAGAAGATAATCCTTATTTAGTTTCTGATAGTTGCATTATTGATACTGTTAATTTTAATACAGAGGAAAGACCAAAGAAATGTACTGCTAAATTTCGCTATCGTGCGAAAGATTATCCTGTTACTTTAGAATATTTAGAAAATGGAGAAATATGGGTAAAGTATGATGCTATTCGATCTGTTACGCCTGGACAAGCTTGTGTCTTCTATGATCAGGAAAAATGTATTGGTGGAGGAATGATTAAAACAGTGTGTAAAGAGGGGAAAAAACTTTGGTATGTTTTGTAAAATAAATGTCAACTTTACTACTTGAATTTTTATGATTATATGATAGAATTATATTAGGAGGTCATAGATATGAAAATGTTAAAAGATATTTTTTCAGAGCTTGGAATTTCAAAAGTTCGTTTAGCAAAGTATCTAGGGGTTTCTAGACAAATGCTTTATAATTATTTAGCAGAGGAAAGACTAGAAAATTGGCCAAAAGAGAAAGTAATGAAAGTACTTTGCTTATTAGGTATTAATGAAATAAAGGATTTAGAAAAAATTAAAATAGATGGAGAATATATTATCGAAGTAGAAAATCGTTTGAATGAGAATGTAAAAGAGGAAAATGGAAAACTTTCTGATACTTCTGAATTAAAGGGTTTAAATAAAAAAGAGCAAGAACTCTTAGGAGATTTAATTAATCTTTTAAAAGAAAAGCTAGTAGAAGATAAAACAAAGGATGTATATCATAGTTATCGTTATTTATATAATTTCTTACAATCTATGGAAACTGCCAAAGAATTAAAATATATGCTTGCTTATGTAGCAAAATCCATGGGATTTATTGATCATAAGGAGTATGTATTTAATGAAGAAAAGCAATTTATTTTTGAAAGTATTATGTTTTCTGCTATGACACTTTATAATAATGGTGGTGCTTCTAAAAATAAAATTGCAGAAACCCATAAACGTTTTGTACAAGAAATAGAGCACAAAAAAGAAGAAGTATTAAGCAGAACCCAAGAATTAAATACAGCAAAAGTACAAGCCTTAAAAGAATTAGGGTACACAGAAATTAATAATGAAAACGCCAAAGAAGTTTTAGATAAAATTGCAGAAATTCAATCTAGAAAGGTATAAGGTTTTAAGTTTAGCAAACTTAAAATTCTTTTTTTCTTTTTATAGACTTTTAGATTGTATTTTCATCGAGGAAAAAAAGTTATTTTGTATGGATATCAAAATTAAGTTATCGATATCTATTCATATATATTAAAAATAAGGATAGTTCTAATATCAATTAACTTCGTATAATTGATATTATGTTAACTAGTAAATGTTTCATAATAGAACGATAAAGAATATCTTATAATAAAGATAAATTATCATCTATCTATCAACTTTAATCGATTTCTCTATAACAGAATAAATCATAAAATAAATGAAAATACAATTCATTGGAATAAAAAAAGATTTCATATGATGATAATATATTTTTGTTTTAGTTTGGTATTTTCGATTTCATAACTAAAAAAATAGAATCTAATAATACCTTCTGAAATTCATTTTTTTGAAATAGGATGGATGATTATCCAACTCGATTGAAATGAGAACATCTGATGAAATACAAAACTCCCCTCTTTTTATTTTGTATAAAAACAGTAGGGGAAGTGCATCCTAAAAATAGGGAGTGAATCAATATGAAACAAAATAATCAAAAAATCAAATGTCATGTTTCATCTTGTAAATTTCAGAATTCAAATTATTGTACCTTAAAAGAAATTCTAATTGGATCAATAGAAAATCCAAACCAAGTAAAAGAAAATGATGAAACATTATGTAAAAGTTTTGAATGTGAAAAAAAATAGGGAATTGATAAAATTCTCTTTTTATTTCCCCTACTTCCCTACTCTATTTTAATTCTTCTAAAAAACTTTTTCCGATAAAAGGTTTATTAACTCCAAAATTATCTGCAATAGTTGCACCGATATCTGCCATAGATTCTAATATTCCTAGACGCTTCGGATCTTTTAAATTACGCCCATAAATAATAACAGGCACATTTTCTCTAGTATGATCAAATCCCTTAAATGTAGGATCACAACCGTGATCGGAAGTAATAATCAATAAATCATCTGTTTCCAATTTATTCATAATAATCGGGATTTCTACATCAAACTCTTCAATTGCATGTGCATATCCTTC
Source organism: uncultured Bacilli bacterium (assembly GCA_947632565.1). Lineage (GTDB taxonomy): Bacteria > Bacillota_I > Bacilli_A > RF39 > UBA660 > Alloscybalousia. Next base: position 40,215 of record CANRPT010000007.1, read on the forward strand.
TACATCTCTTTTATGACCATATAAACTATCAAAATCACTTAAATTAATAGCACAAAGACCAGTAAAATTTTTTGTCATAATATCTTCTAATTTATTTAAGGCTTCTTGATTATTTCTGGCTTTAATGTTTTTGGTAATTCCTTCTTGATCAAACACATCTGCAATTTTACCAATTGAAATTACACTATAATGATTTTCTTTCAGAAAGTTCATAATACTCATAGTAGGAGGTTTTAGAGAATAATCCTGTCTTTCACTTGTAAATTTAAAGTTTCCAGGTCTTCCAGTAAAAGGTTTTGCAATAATCCTACCAATTTTCCATTCTTCAGTTACTGTTATTTTTCTAATTTTTTCAGCATATTCATATAACTTTGCTACTGGAATAATATCTTCATGCGCTGCAATCTGTAAATTAGAACCATTGGAAGTATAAATAATTAAAGAACCATACTGCATGTGTCTCTCACCTAGTTCATTAATAATTTCTGTTCCATTACAATTTTTGTTACCAATTACTCTTCTTCCAGTTACCTGTTCTATTTGATCTAACAACTCTCTTGGAAACCCTTTTTCTGTAAAAGTTTTAAATTGAATCTCATTCTTTACCCCCATGATTTCATAATGGCCATTTAAGGTATCTTTTCCAGGATTTGTAGGTCTAGCTATCGTATAATAAGCATCTACATCATGGTTCTCATCCATATTAATGGTATTTAAGAAACCAAGTTTTTTTAAATTTGGAATAAATAAATCATATTTTTCTTTAATATGTCCTAAAGTATTTGCCCCATTATCCTCATAATTGTTGGCATCTACTGCCTCCCCTACTCCTACAGAATCTAAAATCAATAAAAAAATTCTTTTAAATTTCATAAACATCACTCTTTCTCATTTCTTGGATGATATTTTTCATAATCATCTCTAATTTTGTGATTTGTAATATGAGTATATATTCTAGTTGTCGAAATATCACTATGGCCTAACATTTCTTGAATTACTCTTAAATCTGCCCCATACTCTAATAAATGAGTAGCAAAGCTATGACGTAAAGTATGGGGAGAAATATTTGAATTTAATCCTTTTTCTAACAATAACTTCTTTAGTACTTTAAAGAATCCCTCTCTACTAATTTTATCTCCCCTACTATTTAAAAATAATTCCTTCGTATTTTTCTTTTTTAAGAGAAGCGGTCTTTTTTTTAAGTACTCTTTGATAGAATCAATTGCATAATCATTGATTGGTACAATTCTTTCTTTATCTCCTTTACCAACACAACGAACTGTGCAATTGATTGTATCAATATCATTAATTGTAAGACTAATTAATTCACTAATTCTAAGTCCCGTTCCATATAATAATTCTAACATACATTTATTTCGGTAGTCAAATGGAGTATCAAGAGGAATATCTAATAAACTCATGACTTCTTCTACCGTTAAAACATTAGGTAATTTTTTGGTTAATTTTGGTCTTTCTATACTATTAGCAATATCATCTTTTAAATATTCATTCTGTAATAGAAATTTATGATAGTTCTTAATACTTGTTAAATTATGAGCAATGGTAGAAGATTCTAAGTCCTTTCTTTTTAGAACTTCTAAATATTCGGTAATATCTTGTCTTTCTATTTGAGAAATAAGAGATTTATGTTTCTTTTGCATTAAAAACTCCTGATATTTTTTTAAATCATTTTGATAAGCACTTTTGGTATTTCTTGATAAATGAAGTTCTGCAACAATACTATCCAAATATTCGTTTATGGTTTCCTCTATTTTTCTTTCTGCTTCCATGCTTTTCACCTAAATCTATTATATCACTTCTGTCAATTGAAAGATGCATAGGAATGTCAAATTTTTTTGAAAATGTCAGTAAAATCATTATGAGAAAATGTCAGTAATGTATTTGCTAGATAACATCAA
>CANRPT010000008.1 GCA_947632565.1 uncultured Bacilli bacterium
GTATACTCATTATTATTTAATTTTTTTATATTTTTAATTTTTTTATTTTTATAATAATCTAATCCTCTCCAACATGATGAACCACTGGCACTTGTAATTACACTCATCCAAAATCACTACTCCTTCATCTTTATAATTCTAACTTTTTATTTTCTTCTAATTGAATAAATTACATTTTTAATTCTTCTTAATTATATCCAAAAATGTAAAATTTTTTTCTAATAGTTTCCTTTATTTATAAGGGTTTGTGATGGTGTTTCCATAAATCGGTATCGCACAATTAATATTTGTTTTATTTTCATTATTCATTTTTATCACCACAACTTTTACTTTCTTCCATTAATAAATCAAAATATGATTTATATAATTTATCTTGTTTAACTCTATATTTTTCAAATTCTGTTAATGCTTTATCACAAGCAATTTCATGTGATATTTTTCCAGCATCTTTTAAAATATCTCTATCATCTGCAAGTAGAAATTTATCAATTCTATTTGCCCAATCTTCCATTGTCATCGGAATATGTCTTCTTGCTCTATTTTCTGCAATTTCTAAAAATGCACTAACTATCCCCTCCAAATCTTTTAACTCATCATTGGACAAATAATTTTTAGCAATAATAACATCTGATTCCATTATTTTGCCATTAGGATAATTTTTCCATGATGTTAAACCCATATGGTTTTTATTCGCATCAACTCTATCATATATTATTTCAGCAGCAGTTTGTTTTGAAACAGCATAGTGCATTTTATTTTGAACTTTTTTAAAAAAATCAACAGAAATAGGAGATTTAGGGTCATAGTCAATGCTTGTTGCATATATATATATCTGTTACTTTTTGATAAAATCTTCTTTCAGACAATCGTATTTCTCTTATCTCTTCCAGTAACTTTTCAAAATAATCTTTATCAATAAATGAGCCGTTTTTCATTCTTTCTTTATCTAATACATAACCTTGAATCGTAAAAGTCTTTAAAACACTAGTAGCCCATCTTCTAAATTGAGTAGCCCTAATTGAATTCACTCTGTATCCTACAGAAATTATTGCATCTAAATTATAATATTCTGTTTGATATTTTTTCCCATCTTCAGCAGTATGTTCCATTTTGGAACATACTGTTTTTTATCTAATTCATTTTCATTAAAAATATTATTTAAATGTTTTGTAATAGCTGGTCTTTGAACATAAAAAAGTTCTGCAATTGCCTTTTGAGTCATCCAAAGAGTTTCATTCTCATATCTTACTTGAATGCCTTTATCTTTTTCTTGTACTTTAAAAGTAATAAACTCTTCAGTACTACTTCTTATCATTAAATCTTTTGCCATTTCTTCATCTCCTTTACAATTCCAAAATGTAAACACTTTTTCTAATAGTTTCCATTATTTATAAAAGTTTGTTAAGGGGTTTTAAAATTTCGTATCGCACAGTTGATATTTGTTTTATTTTCATTATTCATTTTAAACGAATTCCATTTTATAGTAAATTAAAGCTTTATTTTGTAATAATTACTTTTTAAAGTAACAGTCCATTCATCACTTAATTTTATATTTTCTATATCTGTTTTAAATAAATTTCCTCCATTTTTCTGAATCACTTTATTTGATCCTAAATTTTTTTCATAACACCCTAATATAACTTCAGACATATTTTTTTCTTTACAAATTTCTAGTGCATAATGAAGTATCTTGGTAGCGTATCCTTTTCTTCTTTCACTAGGCCTTACTCCATATCCAATATCTCCATATCTATTTCTAAGTGTATCCGTTAAATCAAATCTTATATTTAATAGGCCTATTAATCTATTATTGTCAAACACTAAATATAAATAATATTTTCCCCATTCATCATCAGCAATTTTACTATTTCTATTCACTTTTTCAACCCATTCTTTATATTTCATGTTAGTCAAACCATTACTAGCACTTATACTTTTTTCATGATTAGAATAATGTTCAATAACATATTCTTTTAATTTTTCATAATCATCTAATGTAGGTAATCTATATTCCATTTATAAAACCTCTCTTTCTTTATCAAGAATATTTCTTTTTTAAATTTCAAAGCAATTTAAATCATTTTTTTATTCAAATTTTTATATTTTATTTTCTATTAATTTTTCATCTATATATTCATAATTTAAGCTATTACTTTAAGATATAGCAGATTTTTTAGTTTCTTTTTCATATAAATCTTTTGCCCCTTTGGCAACTCCACCACCACGTTTTGCTACATTTAAATTTTCTTTTAATCCTTTTGGATGTTCTTCTCTTGCAATATCCCTTGTTGCTATTTCACCAATATTTGTTAAAGCAACTTCTATATCAGTCATATTGTCTCTTAAAGATTCTTTTCTAAGACCTTTTAATTTTTTATATTCAGAAGCAGTCATATCTGACCAACCTTTATATATTTCGTTCGTTAAAAGAGCATACTCTATTGGTTTAGTAATTCCCCCTTCTTTCCATATATCGGTAAGCTTAAATCGATCTACAATTCCATTTAACCTTGCTTTTATCCATTCATCATGATATCCTTTTTTGCGATAATATTCTACTGCTCTATGAACTGCAATTTCAGGATCAAATACTTCGTCAATTCTTTCACTTCCTAAATTTGCTAGCCATAGTTTAAATGGCTCTGCTTTATTTGATGGAACTGATTCAATTAATCTTAAAATTCCCTTAGTGTCTAATACATCCGTATTATAAAATTTTCCATCCTTTGCTTTTAATTTCAGTTGACTACAAAATGTAGTCAACTCGGATCCTTCTTTTTTCAATCTTAACTTTAATACAGACCAATATTTTCTAGAATTACTACTATCGGTTAATACATTTATAACATCAACAACACTAAAGTAATATTCTTCTTTGTCACTATCCCAAATACTTCTTATTTCTTTGCCTTCAAATAATTCAACAATTGTTTCTAATTTGTTTTGATGCACCATTAAAAACTCCTTAATAATCCCATTATACAGCAAGAACGTTTGTTTGACAATATTGGTTCTTTATTTATCAATATACAATGCATAGAAAGAAACAAGTGAAATATTAAATAAGAAAAAATAACCTTTTTTCCTTTTCGTCAGATTAGTCATTATGGTTATTTTGTTCTCATTTTTTATTACAGTTAAATAGTATAAAAAGCAAAGAGTTTGTCCTTGCTTCTATGATCTCATTACTTTTTACCAATTCGATTGAATGGATAAATAATGAAAGTGGCTTTTCCCAAAATATCACTTTTCGGAATAAAACCTAAAATTCTACTATCGACAGAATCCGTTCGATTATCCCCTAACACATAGTAAGTATTCTCTGGAATTTTTTGTTCCGGAATATCATAAGTAATATCACTTCCATATGTATCCTTTATCTTTTTATGATTGATATAAAGTTGATTCTCTTTGTATTCAATCGTTTCACCGGGAAGTCCTATAATTCTTTTAATAATTTTAGTATTTCCCGTTTGAATTACAACAATATCAAATCTCTCGATTCCTTTTACCTTTGCACTCACTTTATCTAAAATCATAATATCATGATCATGTAAAGTATTCATCATACTTTTTCCATTCACAATTACTGGGGTAAAAATATAAGTTTTCACAACTATCACGATAAGGATTACGAGAAAATAAGGATAAATTTCTTTGATTATTTTTTTTATTTTGTCCATTTTTCACTCCTAAAAAAGAAAAAATAAGGCTTGGCCTTATTTATCTCTTCTTTCTTTGATACGGTATCCGCCAACTAAATCTCTTAAGAATGTTAATTTAGCACGTCTTACTTTACCTTTTCTAACTACTGTAATCTTTGCAATTTTTGGAGAATGTAATGGGAAAATTCTTTCTACTCCTACTCCTGCAGAAATTTTTCTAACTGTAAAAGTTTCACTAATTCCTCCACCTTTACGAGCGATGACAATTCCTTCAAAAGCTTGGATTCTTTCTTTGTTTCCCTCGATAATTTTTACATCCACTCTAACAGTGTCCCCTACACGAAATTCAGGAACGTTTGGATTTAATTGCTTTGCAGTAATTTTATCTACTACATTTGCCATACGATATCTCTCCCTTCTGTTTTTTCCAGTAATCATATCAAATCACTAACATCGGATTACTAACGACTCTAATTATAGCATAAGTTATTTTGAAATGCAAATACTTTTTCCGATAAGAATCATTATTCTAAATTTAGGAATTTCTTTTTATTTCTTGTTTACTTATCAGAAGTAATAGCTCTGTTAAAATAGAATCATTAGAAACAGGAAAAATTTTATCATCTATATATTCTACAAAACATAAATCATGACCATTTATTGGATTTAGCTTACTAATATATAAATAACATCTGCCCTTTAATTTTATTTTATCTATTATATAATACTCATCATTATTTTCTAATTCTATAATTTTCCCTTTTTCAATCATTTTATTTTGCTCCTTTTATACTAGGATGAATTTTATAAAGAAGTCCAACAATAGTCTCTGCAATTATACTTATTAAAAATGAAACTGGCACACCTTCAAATTTATTTACCATATAATCTCTTCCATAAATAGTTTCAAATAGTTTAATGATTAAGTCATTTTCTGCTGCTGTTGTCGTTGAAGCAATCTTTCCAGTCAAGTACATACTTTCTCCTATATCCTTATAATGAAAGGTCATTAAGTATACCACCCCTGTCATAATAGCTGTAATTACCCCAAAATAGATTAATTTTGGAATAATGTTTTTCTTTTCTTCTTCATTTGGATTTCTGACATTTTTTATTTGCATATACACACCTTCTTAAATATCTCTATTGCATCAAATTATTTATGAAAAATCTATACATTTATACTTTTGAGCAGGATAAAATTTTTCCGATAAGAATCATTATTTTCTAGCATCAAATTTTTTTCTTGTCTCCGTATCTAGTATTCTTTTACGAAGTCTAATATGAAGTGGCGTTACTTCCACTAATTCATCACTATTAATATAATCAAGGGCACCTTCTAAGGTAATTGGTCTAGGTCTTTTTAAAACCACTGTTTTATCGGCACTAGCAGCACGCATATTCGTTAACTGTTTTCCTTTTACTACATTTACTGCTAAATCGTTCTCACGATTACACTCTCCTATAATCATTCCTTCATAAACTTCTGTTCCCGGTTCAATAAACATAATTCCACGATCTTCTAATTGTCCTAAAGAATAAGCTGTACTTTTTCCATTATCATTGGATACTAAAACTCCTAATTTTCTTTCTCCAATATTAACATTTTCCATTTTACGATATTCTTTAAAAGTATGATTAATAATTCCATAACCCTTGGTCATTGTCATAAATTCTGTAGAAAAACCAATTAAGCCACGAGAAGGAATTACATAATGAAGTCGTACTTGATTTTCAAAATGCACCATGTTTTCCATGATTCCTCCACGAGTACCTAATTGTTCAATGACAGCTCCCATCGATTCTTCTGGTACTTCAATCTGTAAATCTTCGAAAGGTTCCATTTTGATTCCATCGATTTCTTTTTCAATAACTTGAGGTTTGGATACTTGTAGTTCATAACCTTCACGACGCATATTTTCAATTAGAATGGATAAATGCAATTCTCCTCTACCAGAAACCAAAAAGCTTTCTCCATCTAATGGTTCTACTCTTAAACTGACATCTCTTTGTAATTCACGATTTAAGCGATCTTCAATTTGTCTTGCGGTTAATAATTTTCCATCTTGTCCAACAAAAGGAGAAGTATTTGTACCAAAAGTCATTTGTAGTGTTGGTTCATCAATGTGTAAAATTGGTAAAGGGAAATGTTCTCCTTGGTTACAAATTGTTTCTCCTACAGAAATATCAGCAAGTCCACTAATGGCAACAATATCACCAGCTTCTGCTTCTTCTACTTCAATTCTTTTTAACCCTAGAAAACCAAATAGTTTTTGAATTCTAAAGTTTTTTACACTTCCATCTAAACGAATACAAGATACCATTTGTCCTACCTTGATTTTTCCATTATGTACTCTACCAATTCCAATTCTTCCTACAAATTCATTATAATCTAGTAATGCTGGTTGAAATTGAAGATTGCCATCGGGATTTCCACCAGGTGCTGGAATTTCGGAAATAATTAAATCCAATAATTCCTGGAATCCAGGAGTTTGTGTACGAATATCGGGATCTAGACTACACGTTCCATTGATGGCAGAAGCATAAACTACTTTAAAATCTAATTGATCATCATCTGCACCTAATTCAATAAATAAATCTAAAACTTCATCTACTACTTGCTCTACTCTAGCACTTGGTTTATCTACTTTATTAATGACTACTAATGGTTTTACTCCTGCATCTAAAGCTTTTTTTAATACAAATCTAGTTTGTGGCATGGTTCCTTCATAAGCATCCACTACTAAAAGAACTCCATCTACCATATTCATAATACGTTCTACTTCTCCACCAAAGTCAGCATGTCCTGGAGTATCCAAAATATTAATACGATAATCTTGATAATTAATAGCAGTAGTCTTTGCTAGAATGGTAATTCCTCTTTCTTTTTCTAATTGATTAGAATCCATGGATAAATCAGAAACATCTTCATTTTCACGAAAAGTTCCACTTGATTTTAAAATTTGATCTACTAAAGTTGTTTTTCCATGGTCTACATGGGCTATAATTGCTACATTTCTCTTTTTCATTTTTTTTCACTCCCTAAACAAACACTGGAATTATACCATAAATTCATAGAAAAAGAAAGTACTTTTCTATACTTTCTTGATTTTCCACTTTGCATTTTCAATATGATCCTACTATTTTTTTACTATCTTTAATTTATATCCCATAGCATTTAATATTTTTAATGTTGTTGTTAAAGTTGCTGTGTGAATATTTTTCTCAAAACGTGCAATGTTAGGCTGAGAAATTCCAGTTCTCTCTTCTAAATCTTTTTGGCTCATTTTAGATTTATTTCGTATTTGGATAATTTGACAAATTAACTCAAATTCTTCATTGGAAACGGTTTCTTGATCTACAAATTTTTTTAGATTATTTTTTTTCATACGAATACTCCTCTTATTTCTGTTTTATCATATCATATTTTAGACAAATTGGATAGTTTTTTCTAGAAACCATTACAAAAAGTGTTAGAAAACTAACACAATTCATTTATTTTTTTTGATAATTTTGATATCCTCCAATTAAATCTACCGTATGATACCCTAAACTATTTAAAAAAAGGCATAATTTTCTACTTTTGCTACCACTTTCACAATAAATATAATAAGTAACATCCATTTCTAAATAATTTTCTGGCATTAAGGCCAAATAACTATAAGGAATATTCTTAGAATTTGGAATACTTCCTAATATATATTCATATTTATCACGAATATCAATTAAGGCATTTTGATTTGATGTGAAATGAATATGATCTATCTCGTTGATATCAATAGAATCATACATATCATCAGCTCCATTATATTATATGTCAAAGGAAAAAAAGAATGAAAGCTATAGATACAGTTAAAAAGAAAAAATGTTCAAAAAGAACATTTAATCGTCAAAGAAATCATCAAAGAATTGATCATCACTAATACTTGATTCTTTCGATGGAATATTTTCCTCATGAATAATAGGTTTTTCTTGTTGCTTTTCTACTTGTATTGGTTCTTGTTCTAAAACAGGAGATTCTTCTATTTTTGCATCTCTTATTGGTTCTTCTTTTTTTGTACTAGAAGACTTTAACAAATCATCAATTGTTAGATTTGGTTTAGATTTTAAAGGTTCCACAATAGGTTTATCAAAAGTAGATTCCATGATAGGATCTATCTTAGGTAGTTCTTCTTTTACTGTCTTTTCTTCCTCTATTGTTTCTACTTTAGGATTCTGCTCTGTTTCTTGTTTCTGTTTCTTTTCTTCTTCTTCAATTTCTGCAATTTTAGCATCAATTTTCTTAATAATATCATCTACATTAATTCCAGAAGATCCTCCAAATGGCGCATTTTCACTTGAACTAGGCATTGCCACTGGTCTTTCTTGATTTCCGAATCCACTCATTGGATTAGGAAAAACATTTGGGATTCCAGAATTTCCCCTAGGCATTCCCCCAAACATTCCTCCAGGCATTCCAGGAAAGCTAGAACCACCGGACATCATTCCACCAACAGCACTTGGATCATTCATCATTTCTTTTAATTTTTCTTTTTTCTTTTCTTTTACAAATTCCCTTAAATCAAAAGTATGTACTTCTTGCTTCTCACGCTCAGGATATTCCGCTTTCGCATATTTCTTTCCAAACTGCATTTGGTAGTATGGCACAAACTTCGTTTTAAATGGATTTTTCCTCATACGCATGATAATTACTTCAAATTGTTTCATACGCTGTAAATCACTAATTGTTACCAATGGAGTAGATGCTGTTTTATCATCTTTCTTTGATTTCACTTCTCCACACATTTTAGAAATTTCTTCTAAGGCTTTTAATTCTGTTGTAATTAAGTAAATAATATTTCCACAGTTTCCTTTAATTGTTTCTGCATTTTCTTTTCCATATACTTGATCCAATTGAGCAAAGTTCTGAATAATCATCGTAAAACGAATTTGTCTAGAACGAGCTGCTGTAATCATAGTTGTAATATCTTTTAAAGGTGGCATATTAGCAAACTCATCTAGTAAAAAGTTAGTTCTTACCGGTAATTTTCCACCATGTTTTTGTGCAGTAGCAATCAATGTTTCATAACATTGTTTCAAAAGAATGGTTACTAAAGGGTGATAAGTTTTCTTTTCATCTTGAATAACGATATATAAAGCAGTTGGTCTTTCTCCAATCGTTTCTAAATCAAAATCACTATGACTTAACATTTCTGATAAGTTCTCACGAGATGCAAATAACTTAATTTTTTGTTTAAATACCGAAATAATACTTCCTTTTGTCTCACTAGGAGCCATAATGGTACCACTTGCATTGGTATAAGCAGCACCAGCAGGATCTTTCATATTAAAATATTCTTTAATATAAGTAGATCCTCCAAATTTTTCTTCTCCTACCGTTGTCATTAAACTAATACTATTTAAGTTTACTTGATCTTCTTCCGTATCTTCAAATAATCCTAAAGCAAGCCCTGCAAAATAATCGGCAGAGGTTTTCTCCCAGAATGGGTCTGCATTTCCTGATTTTTCTTCATAAAGAATATTTGCAGCTAAGTCATCTAGTAACTCAATTGCTTTATCTTGATTTCCACTTCGATACATTCGATATGGTAAAGATAAGGGATTCCATGCACTACCATTTTGTGGATCACGGAAATTTAAAATTAAAACATCATATCCCTTTTCTCTTAACATATTGGAAGTTTGTTCATAAATCTCCCCTTTTGGATCAGTAATAATCATAGATTCTTTTTTCTTTGCTAAAACTTCTACCATCGGGAAAATAACAGTTTGAGTTTTACCAGATCCCGTAGCACCAATTACTAAAGAATGATATTCTCCATTATCTACCCATACTTCATCCTTTTTAATAATTAAAGGAATTCCTGCTGCATCACTATTTTCTGCACTAGGTCTAACCATAGCCATTCCCTTATCTTCTTTAATTTCTTTTTCTTTTGCCCAATGGCTATATCCTTTAGATGATTTTTCGGTAGAAAAACCAAAACCACTTTCTCTTTCAAAAAAGTAACTAGATACAGACATAAAGATTGCCCCTAAAAATAGAAAATAAAATACTAAGGTAGTAAGAAGTTTATCTGAAGCTAAAGCAGGAAGTGGATTTAATCCATAAAATCTTCCATTTACTGCTAATTCTGGAAAATTTAAAATTCCTAAACAAACAACATAAAATAAGAAGATAGCAAATATAATAAATATTAAGACATCTGTAGCATCCGCTTTAAACTTTAATTTCATATCATTCACTCCCCATTATATTTCATTGACATGATTTCTTTTTCTTTGGAAAATTACATAAGTAACTCCTCCAACACTTAGTATTATACCAATTATTACTGCAATGTAAATCATTTTTTTCATAAATTCATTTTCGTAATTGAAAACATATTCATCCTTTTTCAAAGTGATACTAATAGGAGAATTCTCTTGATTTTCTCGTTTGATATTCCAAGTATAATGATAACCATTTACTTGATTGGCATTATGATTTACGACTTTATGATTTGTTTTCAAATGAATCGTAATTTCATCTAGAAGAGGATATTCTTGAAAACATAAGTTTTTTAAAGAAGTAGAGATTCTAATTTGTTCTTCTTCTTCCGAAACTTGAAAATATTGATAGCATTTTCGAACAAGCGAAGAAGAGGAAAAGTTCGTTAACGTAAAATTAGGATAAGATAATCTTTGTCCTAACTGATAAGGATCTGATATTAAAGTATTATCATAATATTCTACTCCGTCCAAATAAATACGATCATTTTCATCTACTATCGTATCATAAAAGACAGGATATGGATATTCTCTCGATGCTAATAGTAAATCTCGATAAGATAGTCCATATTGTACCGTACTATCCCATTTCGTAGAATCGAATTCTAAAAAATTCATTTCTTCTTTTACGGTATCATTATAGATTTCTATATCATAAGTAGCACTACATCCAGTCACAAGAAATGATAGAACAAGGAATATGACTAATTTTTTCATTTGCTCCTCCTATTCTGGATAATCGGTAACTCTTGGATGATTTTGATAATACTCAGACATATCAACTAAATATAAAGATCCTGTACTTTTGAAAGTAATTTCTGTAATACGAACTCCGTTTTTTCCACTACTAGCTTCTGCTACGAGGTATCCAGTATCCGTTAGTCCAATAATCATTCGGATATGACCAGTCGTACCATTATTGCTGGATGGTTTATTATAAATTAAATCCCCTGGTTGTGCAGTTTGATCAACGGTACCATAACTCCATGGTCGAGATCTTCCACTATTTCCCCAACCTTGAGCACTATTCGTTTCGTATTGATATCCACCATTATGAATTGCCCAAGAAACGAAACCAGAACAATCTAATCCATTTAATGGATAATCACTTCGATTGGTAAAAGTACCCCAAACTGGATCTACTCCATAACCCGTGTATTTTCCACTAGGATATAATTCGTATGGTAATTTTAGTCCTGTTTCAGAATAGAATCCGGATACTAAAGCAGTAGCTGCTGCAACCACTCCTTCTCGCGTACCAACTCCTGCTTTTTTCACTTGAGAAAAGATTAATTGGTTGAAAGTATTGGTATCTATATAATTGGTAACAGGTCCCGTAATAATAGAAGCACCTTCGGTTGTGATAGGAGACAATACCACACTAAGAGTAACACTATCCGAATAGAAATAAGCTAAAATTTCTTGATACGTTTTTCCCTCATCTGCCATTTGGTAAGATACTAATTGGCTCATTCCTTTGGCATGACCTTTCCCATGCGTAATTCTTCCATATTGATTTGGATCACTTAGTATAATCGTATGCTTTTCACCGTTGGGCAATTTCGTATAAGTAGCTAAATAAGTTCCATCGCTATTTCGGATTGTATCCGGACAATCTTCATCATCATAGCAAAAAGAATCATACATGGCAGCAAATACTTTTCCATTTTCATCTAAGAGAATTTCTCCTTCCGTTTCTTGTGTTGCTTGTCTTGCCCTGTCATTGATATTTTGATTAAAATTTTGAGTTGCTGAACTGTTTTGAATCGATTTCTGACAGTAATTGGTGGCATTTAAAGCATATGTTCTAGCTGCAACGGCTTGGGCTTTTAAAGCCTCCATTCCTGCCGTAGAATAAGCTTCTCCTGATACCACTCCAGCAACGTAATCTTCAAAAGGAACAATAAAATTTCCATTTTCATTTTCTACTGTAATTCCGTTTGGACACAAATTAGATGGTCCTTGATAGGCAATACTACAAGTTTGACTTGGACCAAGATCTTTATAATATAAATAAATTTGATCTGCCATTTCTTTTATTTTCTCGGTTCTTTCTGGTTCATTTTTTGGTAAATATTCATCATAATAATCCCCAATAAAAGAATTCACTAAATTCCAATAATAAACAGATTCCTCTTTATTACTGTTATTCCCGATACTTAATGACATTTCACTTTCTGGTAACATACTTTTGGCATAATCGTCACTACAAGTGCCATCTTCTGCAAATTGCGGATAATATAGATAGTAACTATAATTTTTTTCTTCTCCAGATTTTTTCGTAAAAAACGAACCAATAGCTCCCATATCATTTCCTGCAATTAATTCTGGCGTCGAACTATCAAGGTTAGAGCTCTCTGTTAACCACCAAAAACTTCTTTCAAATTGGCTTTGATTATCGGCATTGACAGGGATTTCTTGGATTTCATTACTACAGTAACTTCCCGTAGCATTTTTATGTGATTTATCCAAACTATATTTCTTATTAGTAATTTGCATATTGGCTAAAAGTCTAATTTGCTTCTCCATTTTGGAATAAGGTAATTCTTCTTGGTTTTCTGTTTCTTCCTCTCCCTTATCAATGGTATCGGTTACAGTCTCCTCATTTCCTGCTAATAAATCATCAATGGAAGAGTTAAAAGTTAAAGTTGCCGTGATTAAATTCACATCAATACAAACTTTACCACCACTTTTTCTATTGAGTTCTGTTTGTATTTCTTTTAATTTATTGCGGTAAGATTGTTCTGCTTCTTGTTGGTCAACAGTAAAGAAATCTACGACTCCATCTACTACTCCGCTAAAGAAATTAATAATTCCACTGGCAAATCCTAATACAATAATAATAATTAAAAAGATAGGAAATAAAAACATTCCAAAAGAGCATCCAATACTACTCATGAGTGGAATATGATTCTTGATAAAAGCAAATATTTTTCCACCAGTACTTAAATTTTTATTATCTTTTTTCTTTTTTTTGGAAGAAACTTCAGAATCTCCATTTGCTTTTCCCTCTACTTTTCCATTACCTTGTCCTTCTTGTTGGTCTGAAGTTGGGTTATTTTGAGAAGTTCCCCTTTTATTTTCATCCTCTGGTAATTCACTACCTCCACCTACTGCTTTATCAGCAATATCAAGTGCTCCAGATTTATTAGTAGCATTAGCTACTTTACCTATAAAAGGATTAGCTGTGTTTAATGTTTTAGACCCTGCATTTAATAAAGAATCTCCAGCTTTTGTTTTACTAAATAAATCAACAACTTTGCCACCAACTAGTCCAGCATATGCATTAGCACCAGTTTTTAAGGCAGTTGTAGCTGCTTTTTTTGTTGCATCTTGTTCATTTTGTTTTTTTGGTTGTTCCTCTAAATCATTATTATTCACCACAGCTCACCTGCCTTTACTTCAAAATTATTCTATAATCCTCCACCAGATCCAAAAGATTCTAACTCTTCTGGAGTAACAACTACATTAATTCTCATACGTCTACTTCCACATACAAACAAAGCTTCTCCTTGAGAATAACGTTTAATACTTTCTTTTTCATTTTCATTTAAATCAATCAATTTTCCTAAATCATCTACAGCTTGTTTTTTAAGACCCATGACTAGATAATAAGAAGCATTATCAAAGATTGCTTTTCCATGAGTAATTACACCAGGGTCTGCAAAATCACTTGGTTGTTGAGTAATGATAATAGAACCTGTATTATATTTACGAGCACGTCTTTGTACTTGTGCTAAGAACTCTGCTCCTAAAGCATTACTTCCAGATAATAACACATGTGCTTCATCCACCATTAATACCGTATTAATCGAAGAATCCAAACATAATCCCCAAGCATATTTTAAGATATTAAAGAATAAAGCATTTCGAATATTATCAGCAGAATTCATTAATTCTTTGATATTAAAGACGATAAAGTCCGTATTTGGATTTACTGTTGTATGACCATCAAAGTAATATTTTAATTCTTGCGTTAATGGTCTAATCTTTAGCTCCAATTTTTCCATAATGGTTCTTTCTTGCGTCTTTTCTGTCATCGAAGTAAGTCTTCCACGAATCGTTGCATAAACATCAGAAAATGTTGGATATTGATTTGCATCATAATTATAAAAGTTACTAGTAAAATCAATTCCAAATCTCTTATAAGTATCTTGTACCACTTCGCTAAACATAGCTAAAACATCTTCTTCAATCGACGGATCATAATATCTCATAAAACCTTTTAAGAACTGTAAAGTACGAGTTAAAACGGTATATCCTAATCCTTCTTTGATTTCTTCTTCATCCGCATCTACTACAATTTGAAGAGGATTTACCATTCCATATTCTCCACCTTTACCAAGGTCAATCGATTCCCCACCAAAGTTATTAGCCATCTCATGTAATTCATCTTCTGGATCAATGGCTACAATCTGATATCCATTACGAATATGACTTCTTAACAATAATTTTGCAGCTGTTGATTTACCACTACCAGAAGTACCTAGCATAATCATATTAGCATTATTTCTGTTATTTTCTTTTTTTACTTGATATAAAAATTGATTAAATAGGATGACTCCTCCTGAAAAATCTACTCCTAATAAAGTAGAATTACCAGGATCTTTAATACTATCAAAAATAAATGGATACATCGCTGCAAGAGTTGGAGTCGGAATTGGCGTACCAATTCTATCTTCTACATCTTGCTTTGGAAAAATCGGTACAATTGATTTTAATACTTTTTCTTGTTCAAAACGAAGAGAAACTCCTTTCATTTCCATGGCATCTAAATAATTTTTTACATTCATTTTTCTTAACTCTAATTCATCTTTGGTATCAGCTGTTACCATAATATGCATTTGATAATCAAAGATTTTAGATTGACTACTAGCAAGCATTGTGATAAAAGATTCTAGCGATTCATAATCCAAACGAATTCTTTCTCGTACAGTATTATCCCTTTCATCCTGATACTTTGTTCTTAAGTCAGCTATCTGTTTATTAATCATTTTTTGCATGGTAGAAAAAGGAATTGGAATATGCTTTGCAACTACTTTAATTCCAGACATACTGGTTAAAGAGGATAAATATCCAGGATAAATATATTTTGGATAAGATACAACGGTTAAAATCGTTGCATATTTCCCACTCACCACAAAATCACTTGGATTAAACTGTAATCCTTTTGGAGCTACTTCTGATTGAAAAATACTCATGAAGGCATCACCGTCCCAAATGTTGTAGTAGACCCACCGTTTAAGAAATTATCTAGAATGATTCTTAAGTCTTCATTACTAGTTTGACTTGCAATTAGTCCCGCTGTCGAAAGTCCACTAATTAAATTACGTACTTTCTTTTGTAAAAGCTCTACATTTTTTTCTTTAAAAAGAAGAAAGTACTCCGTATCCACTACGTTATTACTCATAAAATAATTTCCTTTTTGCATATCTTGACTAATTAATTTACGTACTTGTTGATTTGTTTGATTTTGATAAAGTAATTGTAGATTAGATAGATAAACAGATATATCTACTGGTCTATCTGCCACTACTAACCAAAATTCATAATCAATCGTGTTATAAAAATTCTTTAATGCTATCATCACATTTAGCTGTTGATCTTCATCTAAAATAAAGATATTTCTTGGAATAATTTTTACTCCTGATACTTTTTCTTGATTGGGTAAAATAATCATTCCATTGGTAATGGATTGAATATTAATCCAATCTTCTGTCCATTTACTTATGTTCTGATTCATCTAGAAAACACCAACCTTTCCATATAAATCGATTTCTTCTGGTAAAATACTGGTAGATTTCAGCAATTAATTGTCTCACATTATGATAATAAGCAACTGGTGTTACTAGTAATGCACTAATAATACCTGGAGTAATTGCAAGGACTGCAACCCAAGTAATTTGCATTGGCACAACCATTACTAATATTAAGGTAATGGATAACCCTACTACAAAGATAATTAAATCTAATGGAGTAAAGTATCCAAGTATTAATTGCCCCCTTTTTGTATTTGCTGGAATTAAATAATTTCCATCCACTATCTATCACACTTTCCTTTCTATTTTCCACTAAATCTATCGTTTTGTTCGTTTCTAGCATTTTCACGTTTAGCAGTAGCAATTTGAACAGATAAATCATCAATTTTTCCGTTAACAGAATCTCTATTAGTAACTTTTAAGCCAATTGCTTCAGCTTCCGCTATATTGGCAGCTAAAATCTTATCTCCACTGAATATTACATTTCCATTACTATCTTTTACTTCGCCAAATCCTCTACTAATATAGTCATCTTCGTTTCCCTTCAAGATTAATCCCTGGAATCTTTCAGCATCTTCCATAGTAATTTCTTTAAGTCCTTCGGAAGTCATAATATTAAAGGATGCTTGACCTGCCGCTGCTGCTGCATTTTTACGTGCCATAAAATCTTTATAATTAATAGAACCTGTAACTCCTTCTCCATAAACGTCTTCCATTAAAGCATTGCCATTCTTATCTAATAAGAAAGCTTGAGTCCAGTTTTGCTTAACCATTTCTCCACTCATACGGGATTTAATTGTTTCAAGAGCACTCTTTTGGGCTTCTAATCCTGCAATATTTCTTTTTCCTGCTGCTGCTGCTGTTTCACCAGCAAATAATCCAGTTAAGGTAGATCCAGTTCTACCAAAGAAAGTAGAACCTGCTGCTCCTGCAGCTAGTGCCCTAGAATTATATTTTGCCATAGCATCCGTTGATGCCTTTAAAAAATCACCTTTAGCACTAGAGGCTGCATGAGCTCCAGCAATTCCTGCACCTAATCCTCCAAATAATCCGGCACCAACATTTTTTGCTGTATTAAGAAATCCATGTTTTTTTCCTAATGTCTCATCAGCAGCTCTACTAGCTTTATACCCTGCAGCAACTCCTCCAGCAATTCCTAATCCTGCCGCAGCCATACCTAGCATTTTTCCAAAAGAACTAGTATTTTGTAATCCTAAAGCATCACAGATAAATTTAGGCATCTCCATAGCAAAGAATAATAAAGCTACAATAGTAAAAATCAAGACAATAATTGCTATAAGTGGATTTGTCGGTGTAAATCCTCCAAATAAATCTGTCCAAACATCAGTGCTTAGTAACATTTGAATAATAAAAACAACTAAATATACAATTCCTAAGTTAATAAACAAACTCAACCAAGTGGAAGTTAGCATCTTTACCCATTTGGAAAATGCCCCATCCTTTGATGATTTAGGATCCACATAACTAAGAATAGCAATAGGTGCAATTGCTCTTAGAATCAATAATTTAAAAGAACGAATTGCAACATCAATATTAATACCAATCATCACAATTAACATAATTGCACCTACTACTGCAGAAACAATAGGAGTATAATCATATGCATAAATATCTGGGTTTGGTAAACATTTTGTATTCACTTCATTAAGAGCATCATCCATCGATGCAAAAGGATTATCTGCCAAAGTAGGAGTATCAGTAGAAGTACTTCCTGCAACACAATCTTCTGAATTTCGAAGAAAAGCTCGATAAACACTTACTGCTATATTATCTCCTAGTTTACTAATATCCATCGTGGTAGAAGCAGCATTGACATCATCCTCTTTTTCTGTAAAAAAATCTCCTGCTGTTGCCTCTCCAATGATTACTCTTGGTAATACTGGTAGTAAACGATTTTGCAAATCAGTCATTACTGTAAAAAGTAAAGGTAACCCAAGAAACATTAATAATACGGTTACTATTCTAGTTGCTAATTTACCAACCCCTTGTTCTTTATCATTTACTTTATCAGGATTTACTAAATAACTCATAAAAGAGATTGTTATTTTAAAAAGCATAAAAATTCCTAAAATAACATAAATTCTAGTTTGCATCTCTTCATAGAGCTTACTCATTTGAAAATTTGCTAAGTGGAATACAGTTTGAAATGCAATTCCTAATAAAAAGTACACAATTCCATCAAGCATTGATAAAAAGGAACGAATTGCATCATTGATAATTGATGTTTTATTCCAAAACAGAAGAAAAGATAAACCACCAAAATTCATTACTTTACGCCTCCAATTCCACAAGCACTAATATTACTAACTGATAAATCATTAAATACATTTAATATATATATTAAGATGGTTGGAATGAAAAATATTATTACAGCAATAATACATCTAGTTGTAAATTTTTTTATTGCTTTTTGTAAAGCATCTTTATCATCTTGTAATACCGCTTGTCCAAAATCTAAACTTCCCAAAACAATCACAATAATAGGTACTGCAATTCTAATCCATCCAAATATTTTATCCAAATAATCGATTAAATCCTTTCCTATAATTCCATCACAATTAACATTTACTTCTCCACCAAGATTCATGTCAACATCAATCTTAAAATTATTCATACGATTGAGATAATCATTTATCCATTCATTTATTTCTTTATTTTTTTCCTGCAATTCTGTTAATAATTGCTCCTGTTCTTCACTAAAAGTAATTCTCTTAGATGCTTCAACCATATGATTTTCAAAATTTAAACTATATTGGCTAAATAATTTACCATCCTCTGCTTTTTTTTGTACAAATTCATCCATTGTTTTCTTTAAGTCATTATTGCAAAGATTAATATCAAATTGTTCCTGTTCTATTTCATTTTTTAAATCCATTAATGCATCATCATTTTGTTTAAATTTTTCATTTAAATTACTAATATATTCTTGGCCTTTTTTTTCTATATCAGTTAAATTTTCCTGTGTTATTCCAGTAGAAGATAATATATTTAAAAGTTCTAAATCACTATCTACATTATAAGAATTCATAATATTTTGTAATTGATTTAATTTTTCATTACATACTGTAGAATAATCATTCCCTATAGTACCAGTTATTCCATATTCTTTTATGGTCTCTAATCTTTTTGAAACACCATCTTTATTTATAGTTGGAAAATCAGTAGTAATTCTATTAGGAGTATATATTCCTAAAGACCCAGAAAATGAAAGGGCAAATTTACCAGGCTGTTCTACAAAATATAATTCCTTGCATGATAAACTACCTGTATCATCTACTAAATAATCATATAAATCGCTTCCCAAATAAATATACTGTGCTACATCAAATACACCAGCATCATACCACTCAAAACTTTCCACAGAATTAGGAATAGCAGTTTTTAGAGAACCATCTGGATATAAAAACTTAAGGGATTTCGTAGAAGAGTCATTTAATAAAATATAACTGCTATTACTATAACGATTGCTTATACTATCATTTTCAGTTCGTAAAACATTTCCGGTATTGTAAACACAGTATTGCATATTACTATATTGATCAGGAATATTATCATAATTAACTCCTGGCCAATTTTTATCAGCAGCATATACGTTTATATCACTTTTTCCATAACATAACATTAAAGTAATCAAAAATAAAAATAATAAACCTCTATGTTTCCTATTTTTCATAAAACCACTCCTTGCGATATATACACAAACTCATTATAATTATAACACAAAAAAAATAATAGCAAAATATTATTTTGCTATTATTTCAAATTTAATTATTTTTTATCATATTCTTCATTCCAACAAGCTCTCCAATCGTTGGCACCAAAAGTATCTGCATCATTATCACCTTTTGCAAATAGTCCCATTAATAGAGTTACAATTGTTGTAACAAAGAATACTGCTACAGCAGCAATTGCTCTTTTAACTAATTTACTAGTAGCTCCTTTAATTTCCTTATCATCACTAGATAAAACAGCTTTTCCTAAGTCAATAGAACCCATTACAATTAAAATAATTGGAATTCCAATTTGAATAATTGGTAAAATACCATGTTTTAAAAAGGAAATAAGTGGTTTTAAATTTGGATCACAAGCTAAAATTTGCACTAAATTCATATAAACTTCCTCCTTACATATATCTAAATCATACCTTAAAGTTATAATTTAGTCAATATAATGTTTTTTTGTTGACAATATTTTACATATTAATAGTTAAAAATTCCTACTTTGTTTAGTAAATCCTGAAGAATCTCTGTGTTATTTACTCTTTCATCCAGTGGTGGTAGTACCGCAAATACTTTTAAATTTGCCTCATATTCAAATTGTCTAATATCACTATCAGATAAAAGATTTTGATTCATAATCACCTTTTTACCAGCTAACTTTTCAAAAGCTTTTCTATCAATCCTCATTAACTTATTTAATTTAAGGGTAGAAGGCTCTACTAAATATAAAACATCTGTACAGATATCTGTTTCATCTGTTCTATTTAAATCAATTAAAATAACATTAACATCTTTTCTTCTTAGTAATTCATTCGCTAGATTATTTTTATCAATAGAAATCATTTCTTTATCATTGAAATAAACAAAATCTCTTTTATCTACTTCTATTGCTAAAACACTCTTTCCCATTTCTTTAATAGCATTTTTTAACATATATGTTAGCATGGTAGCTCCAGAATGCTCCGTTACATTTTTTATTCCCAAGATAAAAGTACTTGTTAAACCATAATTATTAATAATAGAAGTAGCACCTTTATTACTATCAGAATTACTAGCTGGAGCCTGTGGAACTTCTTCAATTTGATGCAAATGAGCTACATCACGATAAGTATTTGGGTTTGTTAATAAATAATTCACTCCATCTAAATTAGTTGTAAAATTATAAATGCCCATAGAAATTAATCTCGATAAAAATTTAGGTGCTAAACATTCCGGAACATCTGGTAGCAACACAATAATCTTTTTTACATCTAAAGACATAGATAATTTCTGTAAATTCTTTGCATCTTTATAGTCTTTTAAAGCAGTAAGATCTAAAATCATTCTACCAAAAAAGAAGTTTGAAAACATTTGAACTAATTCATCCGCTTCAAACACCCCATGAATCGATTTAATAATTTCTATATCTAATTTTGATAATTCATCTTGTCTTTCATTTGATATAATAACGTTCATTGTTTTCCACTCCTTTACTTGCAATATTGATCTGCTCTTAAAATAAATTCTCCACTACTACTATGCAAATATGGGGTTTCTCTTGTATAAATTAAAGAAGTTTCCCCTGTTACTGTAAATAATCCAGCCGTAAATGGTAATAAATTATTAATAACAGGAATATTAATATCTACAAAAGTATAGATTGTATAATAAGCAGCAATCTCTTCTCCATCACGAAGCCCATACTTATCAGAAGTAGCTACCTCATAACAGAAAGTACCTGTAT
This sequence comes from uncultured Bacilli bacterium, assembly GCA_947632565.1. Classification (GTDB taxonomy): domain Bacteria; phylum Bacillota_I; class Bacilli_A; order RF39; family UBA660; genus Alloscybalousia. Next base: position 21,158 of record CANRPT010000008.1, read on the forward strand.
CTGTCCTACAAGTATTTAATTGATTTCTTGCACACCATTCGGTAAACTTATCATTCTGATGATAATTAACTTTCTGCATATATTGAGAAATATCTTCAACGGCTGATTCTGTTAATCCCTCATTCTTCTGAATAATACTTCGAATTTCATTTTTTACACGAAATGCTTTTGTATAGTTTACATTCCATGCTAAATATCCATTTAATATTAATAAAAATATGATAATAAACTCTAGGGAAAACACTCCACCAATTGCTTCTTTCATCCAATCACCACTTTTTTATTCTAAGCTCTCTTTTTAATCACAATTTCCATCATTATTATTGTCTACACAAGTTTGTCCAATTGTACCCCATTGGTCTGTAATTACTTTTTGAATCTGTGGCCACATAAACCAGAAAAAGGCAATAATTGCTCCGATAGCGATAATTGTTACAACTGTCATATTCATTTCTCCTGTTGCTTCTTTCATTGTTTCACTCCTCCTTTATTATTACATTTTTATTATACCATATTTTTAATGGATTACTATCTTTTTTTCATCTTTTTACCTTTTTTTACAATTTTTGCAAAAAAAAGAAGAAGTTATTCTTCCATTTTCGCAATTTCTTTGATTTCTTTTAAAGATAATGAGGTATATTGAGAAATTTTTTGGAAAGAGACATGATCTTCAAGCATTTTTTTGACTAAATTAGTTTTTTCTTGTTTCATACCCTGTTTCATACCTTGTTTCATGCCTTGCTTCATACCCTGTTTTATACCTTGTTCCATGCCATATTCTTGTCCAACCTCATATCCTTCTTCACGTGCTAAATTATTACGATAGTTTTCTTCAATTAATTCATACTCATAAGCCCTTACAATATCTCTTACTCTACTAAAACTGATAATATCCTTTGCTACTTTTTCCAAAATAACATCTCCTTTAGTTAACTCAATTAATTCTTCTTCCTTTTCTAACAGTAAGATTAATAAAGCCTTTTCGAATCTACTTAACTTTTCTTTATTATAATACTTATTGTTAACAAAAGCTAGATTTAATTCTACTTTTATGATATTTTCTTCCCCCACATCTAAATTCTGATCCCATAGTTTCATTTTTACCATTAAACCACTTGTCAATCTTTTGGTTTTATTGATTGCGATTTGATATAATATCTCATCTAATTCTTTTTTCCCAGGTCTTGTATATTCTTGCCAAATCATTCCTGCAAAATGGGCTTGATTACGAATGAGTAATGCATTAGTGATACTACTATTTGCTTCAATATTAATATCATATTTATCTACTTGGAAATATAAATCCATTCTACTAGCTTTCATTTCTATGTGATTTGGTGGTAATTCGATATTTTTAAATTCTCCCTTTTCTATCTGTTCTTTTGATAAAGGCAAAATTTTTTCTAAGATTAAAGCTAAATAATCCTTATATCTAAGTAAAATATGTTTAAAGACAATATCTGTAATTCCTGGTAAAACTGTTTTATTTTTTAATAATTCTTCATATAGAGTTAATTCTTTAATATCTGTCATTTTTTCTCCTTATATTTCGCTAGTTATCGACAACTAAAGTCACTATATCAGAAACAAAAAAGAAAGTAAAATGACTATTTTTCTGTTTTTAAAATGGAAAAAAGAGCATTTTTCAAAATACGTTAATAAAATTTTGAAAAATTACTCTTCTTTTTTCTTGAAAATAGAAAATAGGTACTTTTTTTATAAATTTGTAAACATATACATCATTGCAAATAAAATTAAAACCATTACTCCACCACCAGTTGCAAATAGCATAATCATCGTTTGATTTTCCATATGTCCTAATCTTTCTTTATACTTCGTTTCTCTAGCTTTATTTTGTAGATTGGATACTGTTCTAGAAAACATTAATAATCGTTCTTGTTTCCCTTCTTGACTACCTAAACCCAAACGATATAAAAGTCTCATCATTCTCATAGAGTCTCTAACTGGATATTGGTTTGCAAAATCCATATAAGGCTGAATACTAGAATCCCCTGCATCAATCTTTGCAATCATTTCTCTTAATCCAGGTTTAAATACTTCTGGTGCATCATCAATACTCTTAGCTAAAGCAACAGGTACTGTATAATGCTGAATTAAAATTTCTAGTCCTTTTAAATAGTACGGAAGCATGACATCAATATCATGTAGATGTTTTTTATAATAACTTTTTAAGGAATTATAATTTGATTTAAATACAAGATATCCTACTACGATAGACAACACAATATTTAAAACATTTAATTCTGTCAAAAATAAGAATAAGAAAATTACGATTACGAAAAATCCTTGTTTTAATCTTTTTTGAAATAAAACTTCTGGATCCACCTTTTCTCCATATTTCGCTGCCACTAAAAAATCATAATCACTTTCTTTTAATAGATGAAATAAATCATGATTATCTTCAAAAAATTTTCTTCCACTAATTACATTATTATAAAGTAACACACCAATAATGATAACTCCTGCAATAATGACTGGCATTATTCCCCACCTACATTCTCGTTATAATATTTTTCCCCTTTTAATAGGAAATAACTATTGACTAATAAGATAAAATGTAAAATGATATTGACGATAATATTATCTAATAGTGCCATATAGGTTTCACGACCTAATAAATATTGAATTAGCATTGCCATTAAATATAACATAACACCATATCTTAAGAATTTCTTATGGAAACTATCACGATCCATTCGATCACGATATACTCCTTCTACTAACATATCGATATCTAATTGCATATTTTCTAAGGATTCTCCAGTATCTCTGGCTCCTTCATTCGTTATCTGTAAAAATAATTGATGCATATTTTTTACCATGTAGAAAGGATATTTTTCTGACATATAGGTTAATGACTGATCGATAGAACCATTTTCATAAGCCATAGAAATCATCATATTAACATCTTCTAATACAGGATTTTCTAGTACTCCTGATGCTACTACTCCTTCTAGTGATTTTACGAAACTTTGGGTTGTAGCAAACTCCATAATCGTATTGGTTGTATAAACTTGAATCTGTTCGAAAATAAATTCACTATAAATTCTTTTACATCTTAAAAATGCTAAATAAGGAATAGATAAGTCAATAATAATAATATAAATAATGGAAATAATTAAGTTATAAAAATACATATAAGAAATAACACCTGCAAAGATGGTAAAAATAATTACCTGTGTTGTATATTGCTTTGCAGTATATTCTTTTCCTAACTCTTTTGTTTTTTCTCTTACCATTTTAAAAGAATAAGGTGCAAATTTATCATAGACAACTCCTACTTGCTCTGTGATAAATTTGTAAACATTTTGTCCCTTATATACTCTATAAAAAGCAACGAATAAGGCAATTGCCATAACGATTAAAAATTCCATTTACTTCACCTACCTTCTATTGGATTGGATATAGGATTAACGAATTTAGGAGCTGGATTCACAGTCGATACTGATGGGTTTCCATTCAAGTTAGGATTTGGATTTACGGGTTGTTGCGAAAGACCTACCTGAGGTTTTATAGGATTGACATTAGGTGAAACGGTAGGATTAGGAATAGAAGCTGTTTGTTGGGTTAAATTAGGAATAGGCTTCACTCCTCCTGGATTTCCACTATCAGAAGCAGGATTGTTACTTTCTTCATTGAGTGTATTGATACTTAATCCTTTATCTGCTTGTAAAGGGGCATCCAAATTAATATTTTGTCCTTCCAAATATTCTCTTAAGTGTTGACTAGGTTCTTTCTTTTTAATTTCCCCTAACATATTTTTTTGATAAATTATATTATATACTGGTTCATTGTTTTCATTGATATAAAACTCTGTAATTTCATCAATTTCACGATGAAACTTTCCATATTTTTTACTATAGTATGCTTTAATATGTACCCCTAATTGAATATAACGATAGATTGTATTTAAAAATTGATCTACATCTAAATCTGTTTCCATTAAAGAATACATTCTGTGTGGAATGGCATTCGCTTTATCTGAGTGAATAGTAGATAAAATATTATGTCCTGAGGAAATAGAATTACGTACTGCACTTACTGCTTCTGCACTACGTACTTCGGAAAGTAAAATCCATTTTGGATTTTGTCTCATACAGGTTACTAATACATCAGAGTAAGAAGCAATATTATTGGTCTTCATCGCTACAATATCTCGATGCGGATAAATTTTATCTAAGTGAAGTTCTAGGGTATCTTCGATGGTAATAATTTTTTCATCTTCTTTGGTATGACTTGCCAAGTATTTCACAAACTCTGTTTTACCACTACCCGTTTCTCCACATACCATAATATTACAGTGTCCTTGTACACATTTGATTAAAAAATCATGAATATCTTTCGTAATATAATCTTCTTCCAATAAATTTTCTTCTTTTAAACGAATCTTTGCTGGTGTTTTACGAATTACTAAAGCAATTCCATTCGTTGCAATAGAGTCATGAACAAAGTTCATTCTTAATTCAGGACTCTCTGCATCTAAGAAAGGATTTGCATTATTGAAAGAAGTTCCCATTACATTCGAACACTGAAAAGCAAGTTTTTCTACTACTGCATTGTTGATTTTCTCATTTTCTACTCTTAAGGAACCTTTTGATAAAGAACGAATCCAAATCTGTCCCCCATTATCGTAAGAAATATCGGTAATATCATCATCATCGATATATTCTTTAAAAGCACCAAAATCTAATTGTTCGAATAAGCTATCTTTCATCGTTCACCTACTCTATAGCAGATAAATTTCCATCAATTCCTTCACCAGTCCATACAGTAACACGATTGATAAAATTCTTTAATTCTTCACCACTTACTGCTACTGCTCCTGGAGTTTCTTTTAATGATTCATTGGTTGGAACAGGAACTAATGTTGCGGAATAACTTCTTAAATACATTGCTTTACGAAGTAAAATATGATATTCTTCTGGAACGGAAAAGATAATTTGAGCTGGTGTTCCAATATTATCTAAGTCTGCAAAAACATCATTTCCACTAGAATCTAATACCGCAAGAACTTTAATATTTTGAATTAATTTACCAAACATAATACGATCAGTAATCTCACTATTAACATCCTCATCTAGGTTATTTACTATTTTTAAGTAAATATCCATATAGTTTCCTGGATATAGATTATTTCCATAAGTCGAGCTAGTATTTACATCCATATTAACTAGTACTTCTCCTTCTGGATAATCTAAAATGATAGAACCAGGTAATTCACTTTGTTGTCCTAAGCTTCTTGCATAGAATAAACTTCCTGCTGGAATGGTAGAATCTACTTGAACATATTTTCCAATAATATCTCTACTATTCATATAAGGATTTCCTTTAATCATTGATGGTGGAACTTCTATCGTTCCTATCATATCTGCTGTAATTCTTGTTCCCGCTTTTATCGTGTTGATTGCATAAGGTACTGTCACTGGATTAATTTTTGATTTTACTTGATAAGTATATCCAACATAAAGTACCACAAAGGCTAACAAAACCCCCAGAATTGTTACCGTATTCTTGTTCGCCAAGAATTTTTTGAGTGACATTTGAAAATTTTTCATATTCATTCTCCCTTCTTATTTCTATTTTCAAATATTATTTTTCGTGTAGAACTACTTTTTTTATCGTTGCACTATAGAAACCAGTAAAATTGTGAGTTGGATCATAACCAACATTTATATTTACATTACCACTGCTACATTGTTGAAAATTTAAAGTTACTGTTTTCTCTACACCAGTTAATACTTCTTTACTATATCCGTCACCTTTCTTCACATAATTATCCTCTGTTGGATCTCCAGCAAATAATCCTTGATAGTAAAGACCTGTTCCCCAATACTTGGCATCAAGCAGATGTAATAATCGGGCACTAGCTAAAACTTGATTACCACTTTTTAATTGAATATCTAAATTCATTTCCGCATTACCAATAGTATTATTCCAAAAATAGAATTGTCCTCCTGGATTTAATACAACTGTAACATCAGCACTACTATATTTAGAACAATCATCTATATAAATAGAGGGATCACTTTGACAATTTTGTTGATATAAATAACAAAAGCTTCTTCCCCCACCAATATCTAATTCTATATCCTTTTTTTCTGCTTCTACAGTGATTGATGCGTTAGCTCTACTTCCCTCATTATCTCTTACAAAAATGTAATAAGTTCCCGGTTGTACAGGATTATTAATAGAACCATAGACAATTGTAGTTTGTTGCATATTACCAGTAATATTTGTCCATCCGCTATTTGGTTCGTTAGATGATGTAGTGATTGCATATCTGGATAAATCACCACCACTATCTGTAAAGGTAATTCGGAGTGCTTTATTAAAGTTATCGTAATTAACAGTAATTGTCGGTGGATGAGGAATTGTTTTTCTAATGGTCAATTTAGCAGGGGCTGATATTTGTCCAGAATTATCTTTTGCAAAAATATAATAATCATGTACTCCAACTGGAACACTATCACTACTAGTAAAATTAGTAATATTTACAATTGCTTTATTATAATTTCCAGATTTTTGATTTTTACCAACATTTATCCAACCACCATATACATAAGCTGCTGTATTATTAGAATCGCTACTATCTACCATAACTAAATATTGAGATATGTTTTCATTATCATACATTTCTATCGATAAATTTTTCCCATCTGCACTATATTCTGCATATTTAACAAATGGAGCTGTATCTACTAAAGGAGCATAAGAACTATTTCCAGCTCTATCATATACAATAACCCATCCATAATATTCATTACTAACGATAGTTGGAATCGTTTCTACTACTTCTCTTTCTCCTAATATATCATTATAACAGTGGAATCCACCCGTTGCCTTAGCAGCATCATAAGTAAGTTCCTCCTTTGGTAAATATGCAATACAATAGTTATCTAAAGAAACATCATCTCGCATAGTAACCTTATTTTGATTATCTTCTACGGCTACTTCTAAAGTAGGAGGATTAATATCCACTACTTCTCCTCTTCCTAATCCTCTAGACATTACTAAATCATCATAAATATACTCTAAAATTCCACTTACTTGAGTTTTTAAAACAGCTACTTCTCCATTTACAGAAGCTACTGTGTTCGTAGTAACTTCGATACTAACTTTTGGGGGAGTTTCATTAAAGTCAATGATTCTAAAATCATAATTACGATTGTTGGTAACGCTTGCGGAAAATCTACGGGCAAAGTTTTCTAAGAACATATCTCGGTCGATTTTTAATAAACCCGTATCTCGATAGTAGCTATAATCTACAGCATCATACATAGATGCTTCTGTCAACTCTTGGAGTAAATAGTAATCTAACTCACTAGTAGTACGTACATCACTCATTAAATTAACGATGACTAACACAATTATTCCAAGTAGGATAATTCCTACTAAATTCATTGCTCTACTCATTTTTAATACCCTCCTAAGGTGTTATCACAATTATTACCCTTGCTATTATTACATTCCGTAATTGAAGTTGTATCTAATTGTGGTAACCATTCTCTAATTTTCTTTGAATAGGTATTTTTTAAACTATTTCCCGCCAACGAGTAATAAAGATATGAGATTCTTCTTCCATCGACCCTACTTCGATTATATCTACGTATATCAGTAATTAAATTAGGTGTTAAAGTAAAGGTATAATCATCTTCATCATAACTTGTCCAAATGCTTTCTCCCTTTGCTTCAATTGCTTCTATTAATTTAGTCGGATCAACAATATATGAGGGATCCGAATTATTCGCTGCGCCTGTTGTAGTACCATTAGCTAAAATAGTTCCTGTCCAATTCCATCTTGGCCTTCTATCATTTGGAAAAACATCGGTTAATTTAATTTCACGGTAATAATAGCGAAGTCCTAAACTTCCATTTCCTTTTTCGGAACCAAAAGGATCTTTTCCTAGGTAATCATAACTAGAACCATTATCCCATGGATATGGGCATCCATTCTCTCCTGGAACACATTCATCGTCATCATCAGGAGGAGTAGGATCTTCGCCAGGAGGAATAGGTTGAGGACAATCAGGATCACCAATATCGCATGAATCATCATCATCAGTATCTTTTAACCCCGCTGCATAGACACCATAGTAACAATAAAATTCTGCTTCTTGAAAATCAGATTGGTCATTTTCAGTAATTCCACCGACTGTTAAATTTACTTTGATGTTATTGTTTAAGTCTACTAAAACATAAATATAAGTATTATCCCCAACTGTAAGTTTTGCATTGGGAATTTTTGATAGCATAGATTCATCAAATCTTGGATCATTAATACTTACATTATAATTTCCACTATCTATATTTGTATAATACTTTTGTCTTCCAGGTGAATAGAAAGAAGAATCAAAAGATAAACTATTGAAATTATAATAATTTCTACCATCTCTAGCAGTAGTGTCACTTTCATTATATGTATAATATTGGTTTGTACTATTATCTTTAATAGCAATTACTTGTGCATCTCCTACCCGAGAATAGGTAATCGGAAAATCAACAGTATAGATTGTACTAATAGTTTTACTGACAATTCCATTTACAATATTGCCTTCCCCTATATTAAAATTTGTTTTGTTTTCCACATTTGATTTAATTGCTTTGGATTTTTCTACATCTTTTTGAATGATTAATCTAGGTTCCCCTGTACTACCACTATCAGTACTAGAACCAGAAAGTGCATATACAAATCCTGTTTCAGAATCTATAATTTCCCAACGATAATCTTTTAACTCACTTTCTTCGTTGGCAATTGCTTCATATTTTTGAAGTTCTTGCTTTGCTCTAGATATTTGTGCTTGTAAAGCTGCTTCTGGATCATTAGAGCACCCAACTGGATAGGTGGTTAAAGTAAAGGAACAAGTAATTTGTTTAGCACCATTAGTTTGAGCCTCTCCAAGATCAGTATTATCGCACGAAGGAGCATACCCCATTGTTGCTATTTCAGTTCCATCGGGAGCATATAAATGGCAGCTTCCATATCCATCATAAATCTGTGTTGGTGGTCTATGATCGGAAAACCATCTACTATCACATACCACATAATATCCATTGGCATCCGGATATGTATGTGTTCCGTAACCAGCAAAAGAGAAAGTATAAGTAAAAGGAGATATACTGGAACTTCCAGAATTTATCTGTTTTAAGTTTGAGGTATATTGTAACCTATTATTATATCCTAAATTATTACTATAAAAAGAATATAAATTATGATTTCCTAGTGAATTAACTTTTCTATTAGAAGAACTATAAGCTTGATGATAACATTTATTAATGCAAGATTGTGTATAAGTACCACCATCACATTCTGTAATACAACTATCAAAATCTGCATTTGGTCCACCATTTTCTAATGTTTGAGGTCCATTAGATACATTATTATGTAGACAACTTCTTGATACTGAATTATTACATTTTGGTGGTTTTGATACTGTTGATACCTGAAAAATAGAACAAGTCTTTTTTACTTCTACAAAATTTTGATAATCCACTCCTTCTCCGGGTCTTACCAAAGAAGGCCATCCACCATCTACATAATAAGTTTCTACACAAACTTCTCCAAAGAATTCTCCGATATCCTCATAAACAATCTTAGTTTCAAATGGTTCTGCAGGTGCATAACTGCTCGGAATCCCCATTCTTGAATCAGTACATAATAAATTTTTTTCGTTTACTAAATTTTTTACATTTTTATTTCCAGAATAAATATTTCTTAAAGTATTTAATTTTTGTGTTACAATACTATTTAAATCTCCCAACTGGTAATAGGGAACTTCGCTATCATAACATTCATTAATAAATCCTTTTCGAATATCCTCACTTGCAGTCGTAAAATTTTTGACTTCTTGGCAAATATTAGAATTCTTAATTGGATTCGTAACCATTACTTCATTCTCCGAAATAATTGTCGTAGGTAAGGTTCCCAAATATATTCCTTCATTGGCTCCACCACAAGAATCCATATATTTTTGCTTTTCCGTAGCACTTACATTTTCCGAAAAATCAGATTCCGTAATTCCATTTAAATAGAATTGAATATTAAAAGATGCGTCTATATCTACTTTAGCCGGTGAAATATTAGTAATAGTAATACTTTCATTTCCAACAGTATTATTTACTGTGATATTCACTTTTTTTACTCCATTTTCTTCATAAATGACTTCGCCTTGATAAACAATAGAAGATACCCTTAAACGACTCCATTGGTTTTGAATTTTTTTCCCTTTTACTGGTTTAATTATCAATGTGATTTTCCCAGTATTTTTATCAATTGTTTGATTTTCATAATTTTCTGGATTGGTGGTTTTGGTTTCAAAAATTATATCATCAACTCTATAACTTTCTCCCCCACAAGTTTTAGACGTATAGGTCTTAGAATCAGCATTTGTGCTTTCTACTACATAACATTTAATAGAGTTTTTAGGGGAACTATTACTTGGATCCTTTCCTATTGAAACATATCGAAACTCTGTTCCATTTAAGGAAGCTCTATTCCAATTTGGCTCTGTTGCTCCAGAGCTAGTAAATACAGGAAATAAGTTTAAATCATTTTTATAAAAATCTACTTCATTTATCGAATTATAATTATCAATTAAATAATAATCTCCATCACTACATATTGTCATCTGTGCTGCTCTTACTTGATTAGGAATTAATATTAATAGAACAGCAAGCAGAAAAATCCAAATATTTTTTTTCTTACTTTTACACAACTTCATATCATCATCACATCCTATCATTACTATTAGTATACCATACATTCTATTATTTTGTTAAGTTTTTTAAAGAAAAAAAGGAGGAGTTCATATCCTTTTCTTTTTTAAGGTAAAATAATACTATAATGCATTATTTCCTTTCGTATAGTAGTCTTTTAGTCCGTATTCCTGATACAGTTTTGTTTTTTTAACTTGATACTTAATAGGAGTTTCTCCTTCTCTTAACTCTCTAGCATCAATTACAAATTGTTGCTTTTCATTTGCTCCAAAATATCGAGTGCAAGTTTTCACAGTAATGATATTATCATTTTCATTTACATCAACATTATAATTATAAATACTATTTTCTTTTACTAAATTGAAATAATTTTTTATTTCTTCTTCTGTATTAAGTCCTTGCGCATTATCATAATAATAATCATAAAACCCTATTCCATATATCACAAAAATCTTATCTACTCCATTTTCCGTATAGGATAAATACATATGTTCTTTGGCAAAATTATAGTAAACAAATGACATTAAATCTTCAAAATCAGTAAGAATTTCATTATTTACCATCGGATTACTAGAAACATTTAAAACGTTATGCCCTACTAAAACTTTTCTTGTTTTATAACCAACGGAAGATGGGCTAAGCCAACCAAAACTGTAATCAACTTCACCCGAAAAAACTCCTGATATAATTGGCAAGTCGATATTTGTACCTTCTACTTGTAACCAGCCATATTTCATAATTCCTTGAGAATCAAAATTAGCTAATTTCTCTACTCTACTGGAAAAGTTTACATTAAATTCTGGTGGTTGTTTTTTATTCCAATGAAAAATCCAAAGAATTAAAAAAAGAATGATGAAAAATAAAAGGAATCCCAAACACACAACAATACCCTTTTTATTCTTCCATTTTATTTTCTTCATACTTCCATTCCTTTCTAACTATTTACGTAATATGGATGATTAATAGTTCCATTTCCACTTCTAATTTTTAAATTTCCTTCTATTGTAATGACTGGTTTAAAACAATATGGTCCATAACGATTGATGATATCTTCAAAGACAACTCCATTATTAATATTTACATTAAAAGCATTTTTTTCTTTTAAAGAATAATCTAAATATAGATACATTGTACCAGAATTATTTTGTTGAACTGCTGAAAATAAATCATATGTTTTTGGTAGAATCATTTTGGCTTTTATTTTTTCTTTACTATACTCCTGATAGGTTTTCCCTACTTCATTTGTTGGCATTTCATATTCTGTAGAAATAATTGAATTACTGCTAATATAATCTAAATAGTCGTTATTCAACAAATAACCTGGATTACTTTCCTCTTTTGTATTAAATTTGTAATTATTAGAATCTGGTATCACTAAATTTAAGAAAAATGTTGATGTAGTGTCACTAACATTTCTTTGAAATCCATCAATTGCTATCAATTGTGTATTTCCATCCACTTGATCAATAATGCGAAACACCATTCCAGAATAATTTACATATTCTCCTACTAATCTTGTCTTGATTTCATCTTGTTGTTTTCCATAAGAATAATCATTTAACTTATAAGGGCTTGCTTTCGTACCATTTCCAGTTAAGATGACCATATCTTTTTTTAATGTCATGACTGGTTTAATAGCTACTAAGCTAGAATCATTGTTTTCAAACGTAATAAGACCATTGATTCCACTATTATATGCATTTACATTATTACCTGCTAAATAGTTGGATAACGAATAAGTAAAAACATCTGCTAAGAAACTGTTTCCATTTTCAAATGTTTTTTGATATTCATCTACACTTAATAGTGCTACTTTTCTAGTAATCGTTTTATTGCAGGAGTTACTAATATCCTCTAAACTACTAATTTCACCTACACAATAAGAAGCATCAACAATATTATCTTGACTATGTATTCTTGGTAAAAAATAATTCGTTAAAAATTGATCGATATTAGAATTTTCATATTCGCTACTATTAATCCTTAAGTTATTTAAAAGTTCATCGCTAATTATTAATACTGTACCATCCTCTTTGATTCCAATAATACGAAACATCATTCCTGAGAATAAAACATAGTTATTATTTACATCTCTTCCTTTATAATAATTCGTTGCATCTGTTTGATCAATTACTGTTTCTGCTAAATTGCGAACAACCATTACTGTTCTTGTGATTTTAGTTTGATTATTCAATGTATCTCTTGCTGTATAAGTAACTTCATAAGTACCAACTTTATTGGTATTAACACGAGAAGAATCAATGATAACTTTTGATAAATCAAGAGTCCCATCTTTCTTATCCTTTACTTCTTTTACACCAAGTTCTTCATATTCTCTTCCTAAATTAATATAAACTGTATGATCTCCATTTAAGATAATCTCTGGTCCTTCATGATCAGTTTTTGATTCATATTTTCCACAAGATAAATATACATGATAGAAATATTCTCCATTATCATTATATACTTTTACCCAGCTATTCTCATCACATAATTTAGTAGATTTTGGCACTGTAAGTGCATCTAATCTTGCACCTTCATACAAATCTGCTAAAGTAGTAGTTCGAATGAGATTCTCTTTTGGAAGATAAAGAGGATTTTCTACATAATACTGCTTTACTGCTTCTAAAAACAATTCCTCATTTTTCTCAAAAATATAAATTTTAGAAAAATAGAAAGACCAAGATAATAAACCAGTTAGAATGAAGAATAATCCAACTCCTATGATTATTAAATGAGACTTTTTTAAATTTTTCTTTAAATACTGATAAATAGAAACAATGATATTTTTCAAAAGAATCACCCCTTTAAATGATAAGTATATTGATTGGTTCTAATAGTAAATACAAAATCAATAATTTCTGCATTTTGAATACTATTATTTACTTCTAAATATACATAACGTCCATGATAATTCGTTACTTTTAGATTTATTTTTTCCAAATATTCTTGTCCATCTATTTGATATCTAACTTTTCCATATTTTTTTAAAAAGGAAAGAAAACTAGAAGTTGAAATTTCACTATCGAACTTTAAAAATAATAATGTTTTATTACTAGATGCACTTAACGTTTTTTCATAAATTGGACAATTATAATTAGAACAAGATTGATAAGTATAACTTTTTTGATTCGTTATTTCATAAGTAGAAAAAGTAAACTCATATTTATTTTTCTCATTCACCGGTACTACTAAAGCATTTGTTAGAGAAGAAGATTCTCTTTGTTTAAATTGCGTAATATCCAACACTTGTAGTTTTACTCTAATTTCTTTATTGTTTTTGGTTGTAGTTGATTGATATTTTAATAAAAAATTAGAATCTTTTTTAGGTTTTTCTACTTCATAAATGATAATATATTTTTTTTCTTCTTGCGTAGGAAGATTGATATCTTTGGTAACTGGAACTCCTAAATCTACAAAGTATTCATTAAATCTTGTCGTTGGGGTGTAATAAATATCATCAATATAAAGTAATAATTTACTGGCATCAAATGTTCGAGTTGTAATTAAATTTTTTACAGAAACATCTAAAATAATAAAGTAGCGATTACTAGAAGAAATTACATTTCCTGTATAATCTTTATCTGTTAAATAAGTATTTTGTACCATAATTTGATAACCATCCGAAGTAAAAGTTTCATTTTTTTCATAAATTTTATTTTCTATATATAAATATTGGTAAAAATAAAAGATAGAAATAAGAAGAATAATTCCTAATACCCCCAATACTGGTACTTTATGTTCTAAAAAGAAATACTTACTATAGCGAATTTTATTCTTTAGCAATCGAATATATTTTTCTCTATCAAATCCTACCTCTACTTCTACTTCTTCACGGTCTAATTCATTTGAGGATAAAAATTCTTTATCCTGATAAAATCCAAAACTTTTTAAATCAATTCCTAAAAAACGAATTAAAAGAATGATTAACACAGGATAATAGAAGAAAGAATCAATTAAGGTTAAATCCCGAATTAATCTAGCAATTTGTCCATTAAAGACTTCTAATTCTACAAAGTAATTATGAATATAAATAAACAAAGCAAGAGAAACAAATGACAAAATCATCATGTAAATATAAGAAAGAAATGGTTTTTCTTTTCTTTTCAATAAATAAAACAGAATAAAAGAAACAATAATCATTAAAATAAGGGCAAAATAAAGATAAAAATCAATATAATTAGAAATAGGAGATAACGTTTCATTATAAATTCCAATTACTAAGTATTCTTTTATAAATCGATAAAGGCTTAATACTCGATTTAAACAAAAGAAGGTAGATACAAATAGAAAAAAGTTAATAATTTTAAAATGTTTAATCAAAAAAGCATAAGGCTTTCTTAATATCATACTAGTACCTCCTATCTTTATTCTAAAAATATTATAGCACATTTTTTAAGAAAAAAAAGAAAAAAGGGAAGAATTTGTGATATACTTGTTAAATGAGGTGGCATAATGAAAAAATTAAACAAAATAGCAATCCTTTTTGTTGTTCTTTTCATGATAACAGGTTGCAAAAAAGAATATATCCATGAAATTGATTATCAGGAATATCATCAATTACTAGATCAAAAAGAAACTTTTATTTTAGAAATCATGAGAACAGATTGTCCGAATTGTCAAGAATTTAGTCCGAAATTAGAACAAGTAGCGGAACAATATAAAATTGAAATTCAATATATTAATACCGATCATTTAAAAGAGGAAATCAAAAATCAATTATATAAAGAAACTGGTATTTCTGGTACTCCTACTGTTATTTTTTATCGTGATGGAATGGAAAACACCATTCAATCTAGAATTAATGGGAATGTATCGATAGAAAAAATTATCTCTAAAATGAAAGCTAGTGGATTTATTCCAGAAGAAAAGACATCCAATTGATGTCTTTTAAAATAACTTTAAAATATCATTAAAGGTAATATAAAGCATTAGGGCAAGAAGTAAGATAAAACCAATAGTATGAATTTTATTTTCTGTTTCTGGTTTTACTGGACTTCCTTTTATTTTTTCAATGATTAAGAATAAGATTCTTCCTCCATCAAAAGCAGGAAAAGGAAGTAGATTAATAAAACCAACATTAATACTTAGTAAAGCAATTAAATAGAGAATGTTTTCAAATCCAGCACTTGCTTGTGTTCCAACAATGCTATAAATTCCTACTGGCCCACTCAATTGATTAACAGACAATCCCCCTGTAAATAAACCACGTAAGGTAATTACCATTTGTCTTAATAAAGCTCCCATTTTGACGAAAGCATAACGGATAGATGGGAAAAATCCTCTTTCTACTTCTCCTTGAGATATAATACCAACACGGTAAATAGAACTTCCGTCTATCTCCTCTTTCACAGGAGTTACTTCAAATTCCATTTCTTTGTTATTTCTTCTAACCGTAAAAGTAATTGGTTTATCTTTATTTTCTACTTGTAAATAAATTGAAACATCATCACTTGTTTTTACTTTATGTCCATTAATTTTTAAAATGTAATCTCCTACTTCTAAACCGGCTTGTTCTGCTGGATTATTACTCACTAATTCTGAAATAATTGGTTTAGAAGAAGCTGCTCCCCAACCTAATGCTAAAACAAATAAAAGTAAAAAAGCTAAAATAAAATTATTACCTGCTCCAAAGAACATCACTAAAAATCTTTGCCAAGCTTTTTTAGACTGCAATCTTCTATCTTTTGGAATTTTTTCTAACTCATCACTTTCCACATCTTCCCCAGCTAGAGAACAAAATCCTCCAATCGGAATCGCACGAATGGAATATTCCGTTTCCCCTTTTTTACTTTTCCAATGAAATAATTTCGGTCCCATTCCAATCGCAAATTCATATACATAAATTCCAAACATCTTAGCAAAGATAAAATGTCCAAACTCATGTACTAAAACAATAATTCCTAAAATAATAATAAAATAAATTAAATTTAGCATAGTTCCTCCTATAATAAATTCATAAATACCACAACTGTAATGGTAGCAAAAATTAAACTATCAAATAAATCTAATATTCCACCATGTCCTGGTATTAAATTAGAAAAATCTTTTTCTCCATAATAACGTTTAATTTGAGAAAAAATCAAATCCCCAATTTGTCCCATAATGGATAAACTCATCGTAATAATCAATATATGTAAAAATTCAATATTTGCATTGATTACAGTTAAATAGTATAATATTCCGGCGAATGTTCCCATGATTAGTCCGCCTAGAAAACCTTCTACTGTTTTTTGAGGTGAAATATTTTCTGCCAATCTTGTTCTTCCAATTAATTTTCCAGTTGTATAAGCAAAAATATCCGTTACACTAGTAATTAATACAAGATAGATAAAATGAGTAATCGAATGATTACGAATTAAAATCATCAAATTAAAACTAAATCCAATAAATAAAACAGACCCCAATAAATAAACTGCATCCTGTAAATTATATTTCTTATTATTCCCAATTATCACAAGTGGAACTAAGAAAACAAATAATAAGAAAGATAAAATTCGATAATCTAACACAATCATTAGTTCTTTACTTTGATAATTATTTAAAATCAAAAAGCCAACTGCAAAATAAGATAAGATTTCTATTAATAAAGACAACTTTCTTTCTTTTAATTTTAAATTTAATAATTCATGAAAAGCTATAATTCCAGTTACTAACACTAATCCTGCAAAATAAAGATCCCCTTTTAAAATAAAAGGAATAAAAATAAATAATAATACAATTGAAGATAAAACTCTGTTTTTCATGATTTTACACCTCCATATTTTCTATCTCTTTGGTAATAATTGTCTAGAATCTGATCAAATTCTTTTTCTGTGAAATCAGGAAACAAAGTATTTGTAAAGTAAAATTCACTATAAGACATTTGCCATAACATAAAATTACTAATACGATACTCCCCACTAGTACGAATTAATAAATCAATAGGTGGTAAATCTTGATATAGCATCTTTTCAAATAATTCTTCATTAATCTCTTCTTCTGTAATCTCATGATTCTCAACCATTTGACATATTTTTTTGGTAGTATCAATAATTTCGCTATGTCCTCCATAATTTAAACAAATATTTAGTACTAAGTTATGATTCTCTTTGGTCTGTTCTTGAATATAAGCCATACTGTCTAAGACATCTTGTCTTAAAGGCTCTTTTCTTCCTGAAAAGATTACTTTTACCCCTTTTTCTTTTAAAATTTGAAACTCTTTCCGAAACATTTCAATAAAAAGATCCATTAAATAATCTATTTCTTCTTTACTTCTTTTAAAGTTTTCTGTTGAAAAGGCAAACACAGATAAATAGGAGATGTTTTTATCAGCAATATGTAAACAAAGTTTTTTTAAAGTTTTGCTTCCTTCTTTATGCCCCAAACTTCTATTTAATCCTCTTAACTTTGCCCATCTACCATTTCCATCCATGATAATTGCAACATGTTTTAATTCTTCCATATTTTTCTCCTAACATCCTAATTATAATACAGATTGCACAATACTTCAATTATAAACAAAAAATTTATGGGTAAGATAAAAATGGTGATAACTATGTACTATCTAAATTATTTTTTTCTTTTTTCTATTTTAGGTCACTTGATAGAAACAATCTTTGTATCCCATTTTGAAAGTGGAATTTTATATGGATGGTGGACACCTGTTTATGGAATTGGAGTAGTACTTATTCTTTTCATCGGTAAATGGATTCAATCTTTTTCGTTTCAGAAAAAAAGAATCTTACAAATTTTTTTAACTTATCTTATTTGTATGATTCTTTTATCTTTCATTGAAATGATTGGTGGATATCTCATTGAATGGATTTTCCATCAAACATTTTGGAATTATGAAAATCATCAATTTCCCATTGGTTCCTATATATCTCTTGATATGGCAAATCTTTGGGGAATTGCTAGTATATTTGTACTTTATGTTCTCAAACCATTCTGTGATAAAATAGTAAAAGTGATTCCAAAATGGATTACATTCTTACTTTCTTTTTTATTTTTGATTGATTTAGGAATTACATTTCTTAATAAATAGCCATGAATTTTCTATTCTTCTTACTGTGGCCATATATCCACTTCTTCTATTATTTTCTTCTTTAATCAATCATCTTCTTAATTATATTTTTTTATTAACTATATTTTTAAGTATTAAGGGATAAGATTACCTCTTTCATATGAAACGTATTAAAGCTATCTAGGTTAATTAAAAAGGTATAAGGATATTCTTTGGTTTTAATCGAATTTGATTCTGAAAGAATAAAAAAAGTATAACTGACATTTTTATCAAAAATGGTATCTGTTGGATATTGATTCATTTAAAAATTTTTTTAAAATATTTTTGTTCGAACGAATTCACTTTATCAGAAAAAATTTAGCTATGAAAAAGAGAAATTTTTCAAAAAAAATATAGATATTAGAAGCTATCTATATTAATTTTTACTTTTTTATTTTCCTTGGTATAACTACTAGCTTGTACTAAAGTACGAATAGCATTTGCAGTTTTTCCACCTTTTCCAATTACTTTTCCCATATCCTCGTTATCTACTAAAACTTGAATTAGGATTACATTTTCTTCATCACTTTCAAATTCTTTCACACTTACATTTTCTTGATTTGATACAAGAGATTTTACTAAAAATTCTGTTAACTCTACTAAACTCATAATTATTTTCCTTGTTTTTCTTCTGCAAACTTCTTCATGATTCCTGCTTTTGATAAAATGTTTCTAACGGTATCTGATGGTTGTGCACCAGTTCTTAACCATTTTAAAGCAATCTCTTCATCAATTTTTGTTTCATCAGCAATTGGATTATAAGTACCAATTAATTCTAGATATTCACCATCTCTTTTTGTTCTAGAATCACTAGCAACAATACGATAACTTGGTCTTTTTTTGGCACCCATTCTTGTAAGTCTTAATTTTACTGCCATAATATCCCTCCATTTCTAATACACTTACATTATATAATAGAAAAATTATTCTGTCAACCATTTTTTATTAACATGTTAATCCTTTTTTAAAATGATACCTTATCATTAGTTAAAAGGATACCTCTATAATGGAGTATAATATCTCTTTG
>CANRPT010000009.1 GCA_947632565.1 uncultured Bacilli bacterium
TTAATATACCATATTTTTTATTATTTGAAAATAACCTTGTCTATTTTCATCCCTTACAATCTAGTACAGAGCGTTAAATTTTGTCAGTATTATTTTTTACATTTTGTGTCTTGGTTTGAAAAACCGTAAGCTGGACTAGAATAAACTAGGTTAAATTGTTCTAATGCAATTTCTTTACCGTATTTTAAATCATCTTTTATCATCTGTCTTCTAAAATTTTCTGGATTATATTCCTTAACATTAAAATAATCCTCTTGTTCATATAAGTTAAAAAAGAGATCTGTTAAATCTAAATCAATAATTGTATTTATCCCCATATTTAGTGCTATTTCTCCAACTCTTTTTACACAAGAAGAAAAGTGATATCCACCAATTACTAATTCTTCAATATCTCCTAATTGTTCAATTAATAATTGCTCATTTGGATATTTAGGTATAAAGTCTTTTTTTTCCTTTCCATTTTCGTCAATAGCACTATTTTCTGAAAATAAAATATCCGTGTAAATAATTCTATCTTCTTTCTTGGGCATAATTCCAAATATATCTTTATCCGGATATAATGCATAGACCACTTGATAACCATGATCTCTATATCGTTTTTGAATACATTCATTCAAAATAGCAAACGGTCTTTTAATATAGTGCTCATCATATAAATGGTCATCATGATCCAAAAACATATTTGT
This sequence comes from uncultured Bacilli bacterium, assembly GCA_947632565.1. Taxonomy (GTDB): domain Bacteria; phylum Bacillota_I; class Bacilli_A; order RF39; family UBA660; genus Alloscybalousia. The sequence goes on from CANRPT010000009.1 coordinate 687, forward strand.
ATACTCTTTTATTGGATATAGATATAAAAATACTTTTTTCATTTCATCACCTTTAAAATTCTTGATTTCTTAATTTGATTTTACCATATTTTAAATATTTACTGACAATAAGATAGTACCGTAATAATTTTCTGGTTTACCAATATAACAAAAACACTCTTTAACAGTATGTTAATTTATTTTATAGGGCAATAGGAATATGAGTTTTGCACCCATGTAGTAAAAGTATTTGTAATACTTGATGAATTAAGGTTAGCATATAAAAATATAAATTACAATGTTATTAAAAAATTTCTTCTATTTTCTACCATTCTTAATTTTTCTCATTTATGGAATTAAATTGTTTAACTAATTTAACTGGATAAATTTCATATAATCTAAATGTATCAACCTCTAATTCAAAAGGTTTAAAATTCTGTAATATTTGTTCTTTCATTGATAATATTTTACTATAATCTTTATCTATATGAATAGTAATATGAAATTTAAAATTTTCTGGATTATATCTTTCACTTGGTAAAATATGATAAATTTGTTCTTGCAATAATTTTAATTCTTTATTTTCTTCAATACTAAAATATAATACATAGCTATTTTCTTTTCCATTCATTATTTCAACATTTTTAATATATATTTTTAATTTAGAAAATACAATTTGCGATAAAGCTGTTATTACCTTTTCTTTATCTTTCATATCCCATGCTAACAAAGTAAAATGATATGGGAGTGTATCTGCTTCTATACGATTATTAACACTTTTACCAAATGGGACCTTGCATAATTTTTCATTAATCTTTTTAATATAATATTTTATTTTCTCCATATTTCTATCATCAAAAACAGAAATAAATGTTATTCTTTTATTCATAACTAGATACCTTTCCTTCATTAATCTATAAATATTATATCAAATATATTTTAATGTGTCTTTTTTTATAAAATCTAACTTTTTTGCAAAAGGAAAAGTTCATAATATCAAATATTATGAACTTTTATCATCTATTATGGGGCGGAATAAGGGAATCGAACCCTTGCATACCGGAGCCACAATCCGGCGTGTTAACCACTTCACCAATACCGCCATACATGTATTTCTTAAATACTTAAAAAATACATTTTTATTTTATCAACAAAAATGTATTTTGACAAGTACTTTTATTTAATTATATATGGATTTTCTTCTGTACCATTTCCATCACGATATAAGATATCACTAGCTAGATAAACTACTGGACGAATATAACTATTTGTCGCTGCTCTAGAAGTTTCTACACTTCCATTACTACTAATACGAAAAACGCGATAAGTATTAGTACTATCTGCAGTACTAGTCCACCAAGTATAATCGTAATGATTCAAATAATTATAATTAGTACAACTAGGAGTAATTGCATTACTACAATTCAAATCAATACTAGCATTGAGATAATCATATAATGGTAATAATCCCATATATTGACTCTCTACAGTAACTGATTTTTCAATAGAGCCATCATTATAGCTATCATTTTCATTTCTTTTTCCAATGTAAATAGCATGGGAAATCAATAATTTTTTATCATTTTCTGTTAAGAAAGAAGTTCCCTGATAACTATCTACCAATGCTTCATATATTCTACTTACAGTAAAGTCATTAATCCCATCTGATCTATCTCTATCTACATTAAAACGATCATCCCAAACACTACGTTCATATTTTTGATCTAAAATTAGCATCATTTGATGATTTGTGATTTTGACAATTCTCCAACTTTTACCAGAAAAATTTACATAGTTATTAGGATTTTCTCCACGATAAACAAGTTCTCCGTTAAGATCATATAATCCAGATCCATCAAAAACTCTATTTTCGTTCTCTTCGATGTAAGAAGAAAGTGTTTTGGTAGAATAATTTTCTCCACAATCTAATAATACGGTATAACGATAATCAGAATTTGTATAATTTACGATTATTTTTGCAGAGCATGTTACTCCGTCCATTTTCTTGGTAAGTTCATTCATACTATCTAAAACTCCTGCTGCAGTAAGAGAAGCGTCAGTTGTAGTTACTTCTTGATTTTCACTCGTTGGTAGTAAAGAAGGATTGTTGCTATAGTATTCTTTTGCGGCTTCTAATACTTTATTTTCGATATCTTGGTAAGTCACCTTTCCAAAAACAGCATTGTATACTAAAAGAATAATTACAATCAAAATTAAAATACCAAGAATTCCAATTGAAATCCATAGTAATTTTTTTGTTCCTAAATTTTTCATATCAATCACCCTTTGAATACCATTATTATAACAAAATTTTTTTATTTATACAATAAAATTACATGAACTTCCGAGAAAAACTATAACACCTTAGACTATGAATTTCTATAAAATAAGGGAATTTAATATTTTCAATGCTCAGTTATTAGATTCATTGCATAAAAAGGATAAATCTAATAATACCCTTAATGGTTGCACATTTAGATAATTTTTATACAATTTGGGCTCTGAATCGTTATGAAAAACTATTCTAGTAAAAATTTTACTTTTTAGTCAAATGCCCATTCCAGAAAATGACTACTTCATACACTAAACTAGAGGAGAGATTTTATGAATAATATGAGATTTGATGGATATGGATATCCAGATATGAATGTATTTGATCAAGTATTCTTACAAAGTAATAATAATATGAATCCAGCCATAAATATGAATAATCAAAATATGGGTAATCAAAATTTAGCACAACCTTATGAAGGTTACATTCGTGGAAATTTATTTAACAATTTATATCAACAATATAAAAACTACCAGCCAGCTCGTTTAATACCAAACAACGAACAAGCAGAATTATTGTTAAATGTAGATCAAATTACTTTTGCAGCACATGAATTAAAATTATATTTAGATATTCATCCAGATGATAAAAATATCATCAGATTATATAATAACTATCAAAAAATGGCAAATGATGCCATCAATGCTTATGAAAAAAAATATGGGCCACTTTTAGCACATACCCCTTCCAAAGAAGATATGTTTAGTTGGGAAGCTTATGCTTGGCCATGGGAAAGGGAGGAATTGTAAGATGTGGGCTTATGAAAAAAGATTACAGTATCCTGTTTCCATTCAGAAAAAGGATTTACGAGTTGCTCGCTATTTAATTACACAATATGGTGGTTCTAATGGAGAAATGGCTGCTGCCTTACGTTATTTAAATCAACGTTATACGATGCCAGATAATAGAGGAAAAGCTCTATTAACTGATATTGGTACCGAAGAACTTGCACATATCGAAATTATTTGCACCATGATTTATCAATTAATGAAAGGGGCAACTATTGATGAAATTAAAGCTGCCGGATTAGATACTCATTATGCAGAACATGATTCTGCTTTATATCCAACAGATTCTAATGGAGTTCCATTTACTGTTACATACTTTGCTACAACAGGGGATCCTCTTGCTGATTTAAGTGAAGATATGGCTGCAGAACAAAAAGCAAGAGCTGTTTATGAAAACTTATTAGATTTAACAGATGATCAAGATGTAATCGGTCCTTTATTATGGTTAAGGCAACGAGAAGTAGTACACTTTAATCGTTTTAAAGAATTATATGAATATTATAGAGATAATCTTCCCCAACCAAGAGATGAATAAAAAGAAATTTAGTGGAAAACCACTAAACTTCTTTTTATTTTTCTTCTTCTATAATTTGTTTAAATTTCTTATCAAAATTGATTAATTCTTTTTGAATCACGTCTGGATAAATATTTTTAGAATTTTCTATTGCATTTCTAACATCAAAGATAGTTACTTCTTTTCGATTATGAAAAATAGCTTGTGAAAATGCTTGTGCTAAAAGAGTTAAGCAAATATCTGGATATCTAGAACCAATTCCATATACTCTTTTATATTCTGTCGTAATATCTACAATAAAAGCCATAATTTCCGATTGAATATAAGGACTATATTTTAATTTAGCATTGGTATTTTTTTCTATTTTAGGTAAAGTACCCATTAGAATTTTAATTGTTTGTTCCCTTGTTGGCTCTAACACATCTACCCTTTGGAATCTTCTTACAAAAGCTTTATCTCTTAAAACATATCGTTCATATTCATCACTAGTTGTTGCACCAATCATTTTGATGCTACCTCTACCCAAACTTTCTTTAAACATGTTGGCAAAATCCAATCCGTATTCATTGGTAGCACCTATTAACATATGAATTTCATCCATAAATAGTATTATATGATCTAGATCTTTTAATTCGTCAATTAAAGTTTGAAGTCTTGCTTCTCCATTTGGTAAAGTTCCCATTAAAGATGTTGTTTTGATACTAATAATTCGATATTCTTTTAATAAATCTGGAACATTATTTCTTTGAATTTGATAAGCAATTCCCTCAACAATACTAGTTTTTCCAATTCCAGGTTTTCCTACCAAAATGGCTGATTTTTCTGGTGTTAATAAAATTAAACTTAACTCCTTCATTTCTTTTTCTCTTCCAATTGCTGGATTCGTAATATAATCTTTGCTACAAAAATCTTCTCCATATCTTGCTAAGATACTAATTTTTCCTGTTTCTTTTTCTTTTCGACTTAATTCTTCCAATAAATTATTATTTACAATTTTGGGATCTGCTACTAAATTTTCTTGATGATACATATCGTCTTCTTTTTGTAGCCATTCTTTTCTTTCCTCTTTTATTTTGGCATCAATATTAACTACTTTGGGAGTAGGAAATACTTCTTGTTCCATCATAGTAGGAGAAGTTTTTTCTTGATTTTTGATTTCTGACTTTAAAATACTTTCTTCCTGGTCCCAATTTGGTACCGTAAGATTACTATTTCTAATTGCACGATAAACATTTTTTCTTGGTGTATTATGTATAAAATTATTTTCAATAGAAATAGAAGGATTCTCTTCTTCTTTTCGTAATAGTTGTTGTTCTAAGTCAGTATCAATTCCAGTATCTACTTGGAAAGAAGAATCTATCTTTTCTTCTTCCACAGGATCTTCTTTTTGCACTTCTATTTTTTCTTGAGAAAATGGTGTCAAAGAGGAATTTTTATCGTTAAAAGTTTCTTGAGTTAATTCTACTTGATTTTCTCTTTTTTCCGTTTCTATTAAGTTATTTTTATTTTCTTCCATAGGGTTGATATAGGATTCTACAAAAACAGATTCTTGTTTTGGCTCTTCTCTTTTTGATTCAATAAACGAAATCGGTTTTAATTCCTGATAAGCATTATTTTCTGTTCTATCTGGAAAAACAATTTCCGGGTTTGTTAAAAAGGAATAATTAGCTTTTTCTAACAAAGGCTTTTTTTCTTCTATTACAGGTGGTTTTTCATCTTCTTTTTCTGTTGTATCACGAAAAGAATCTTCTATATTATCATAGAAGTCATCAGAAAAAATAAAACGATTATTTCCTTTTGTTTCTTGATTCATATACAACCCCTCATATTCTGAGAATATTATAGCATAGTTTTTTATAGAATGGAACTACTGAAATAGGTTTTTTTCATAAGAAAAAAGTGTTAAAAAAACACTTTTCAAATTATTTTTTTGCATTGTATCTTATCATTATTTTAGTAAAAATTTCACACATTTATTTTCCTATTTTTAAAACAAAGTCATTTGACTAGATTCTGGTAAATCTTGTAGAATTCCCATCATTTTCATCTTATCAATTAAGGTTTGGCTAATCTTTGCTCGTTTCTGTAAATCTTCAATACTTAAAAATGCTCTTTCTTTTCTTTCATTAACAATATTTTGAGCAACAGTATCTCCTAATCCATCGATAGAACGGAATGGTGGAATTAAGGTTTTACCATCCTCATCAATTAAAAAATATCTACTATCACTTTTATTAATATCAATTGGTCCAAAATTAACATCTCTTGCTGTTGATTCTAAGGCAATCTTTAATGTTTCTAAGACACTTGTCTCTTTATTGGTTGCTTCAAATCCTTTTTCCGTTAAATCTTCTATCTTCTTGCGAATAGCATGATATCCTTGCATCATTGTTTCAATATCAAAATCTGTAATACGAACAGAAAAATAAGAAGCATAATACCATACAGGATGATATACTTTAAACCAAGCAATTCTTAAAGCACTCATAACATAAGCAACAGCATGTGCTTTCGGGAACATGTATTTAATTTTACGGCAAGATTCAATATACCAATCTGGTACATTTGCTTCCTTCATCTCTTCTGCCATCCCTTTCCACGTTTCAGGGTCTTTGGATGCTTTTCCTTTACGAACAAACTCCATAATTTTAAAAGCTCGAATTGGTTTCATTCCCCAGTTCATTAAGTTCACCATGATATCATCACGACATCCAATGACTTTATCGAATGGACAAATATTATTGGCAATTAGTTCACTTGCATTCCCTGCCCAGACATCTGTTCCATGGGATAAACCAGATATCTTCACAATCCCACTAAAGGTTTTTGGCTTGGTTTCCACTAGCATATTGATAACAAACTTCGTACCCATTTCTGGTACCCCTAAAGTTCCAGTAGGGCATAAAATCTGTTCTTCTGTTACTCCTAAGGCTTCGGGTGAAGTAAGTAAACTTAATACTTTTTGATCATCCATCGGAATCGTAGTTACATCAATTCCTGATAAATCTTGTAGCATTCTTAATACCGTCGGATCATCGTGACCCAGAATATCCAGCTTTAAGACATCTTGGTCGATTGCATGGTAATCAAAGTGAGTAGTTCTCCATTCACTTTCTGGATCATCTGCAGGATATTGAAAAGGAGTGAAATCAAAGACATCCATATATTGTGGAATAACAACAATTCCTCCTGGATGCTGCCCTGTTGTTCTTTTGACACCAGTACATCCTAGGGCTATTCTTTCTACTTCTGCGGTACGCATATTGGTAATTCCTTTATCTTCTAAATAACCTTTCACAAATCCAAAAGCTGTTTTATCTGCCACGGTACCAATCGTACCAGCACGATATACATTATCCTCTCCAAATAAAACTTTGGTATAGGCATGAGCACTAGCTTGATTATCTCCTGAAAAGTTTAAGTCAATATCAGGAACTTTATCGGCATTAAATCCTAAGAAGGTAGCAAATGGCATGTCCTGTCCTTCTTTTCCTAAAGTTTTTCCACATTTTGGACAAGTCTTATTTGGTAAATCATATCCACTCGAATACTCTTTTCCATAAGGCTCTCCTTCTTCATTTAAGAATTCCGAATACTTACATTCTGGATTTCTACATAAGTAATGAGCTGGTAAGGCATTTACTTCCGTAATTCCCATCATCGTTGCAACGAAACTAGATCCAACAGATCCACGGGAGCCAACTAAATATCCTTCATCATTAGAGTGTTTTACTAATCTTTGGGCAATTAAGTAAATTGGATCAAATCCTCCTCCAATAATTCCTCCTAATTCTTTTTTTACTTTCTTTTCTAATGATTCTTCTGTACATTCTCCATCCTTTTCAAGATCCCATATTTCTTGAAAATGGTTTCTTAAGACATCTTTTACAGCATCAAATCCTTGCACAATAGTATTATGTAAGGAAGCAAAGACAAACTTTTCTTTTTCTTCATTAGTATATTCTGGATGATTCTTTTCTATTTGTTCTAAGTAAGTTTTTCTTAAAATATCTCCATATAACTCTGTAGCAATTCTTTCTTCAATATTATATGGAAGCGGATTTCCATACCAAGATTCTGCTTTGGTATAAACCAAATTGGTAACAACACTAGGACAATCCAAATATCCTGTTCCATCATCATTTGCTACTTTAGGAGAAAATGGAATTCCCCCCGTATCAATAATGACTTCGATATCTTCTGTCATATCTACTATCTTATTGGGATTGGTAATGACAATTTCTCTACGTATTTCAGGATCTAAGAAAGAAAAATCTTCTAACATTTCATTGGTAGTACGAAGATGATTGCTTGGAATTTCTTTAATATCATTTTTAGCAAGAGGGTGTCTTCCTCCACCTGGTACTTTTTGATTGACAATAATTTCACGATAAATTTTATCTTCTCTCGTAATATGATGTACATCTCCTGTTGCAACTATTAGTTTTCCACTTTCTTTCGTAACACGTACAATTTTCGAAATACTTTCTAGTAACTCTTCTTTAGATGCAAAGTCACCCATTTGGAGTAAATGATCATAACACTCAGGAGGTTGAACTTCTACATAATCGTAAAAACTGATAATATTTGTTAATTCCTCTTCACTCTTACTTCTTGCTTCTGTAAATACTTCACTTTCATAACACCCACTACCAACCAATAATCCTTCTCTTAAACGAGAAATTTCACTACGAAGGATTCTTGGTGTTTTATATAAGTACTTGGTATTTGCTAAGCTAATTAGTTTAAACATATTTTTCAAACCAGTTTTATTTTTTGCAATTAAATTGACATGATAACTTCTACCATATTTATGAATTTCATCTTGACTGACTAATCGATTTAAATCTTGAATGGTTTCAAAATTTCTATCTGTTAATTTTTTTAACATTTTATGAAATACCAAAGCCGTTCCTTCTGCATCATAATCTCCACGATGGTGACTTTCCTCATCCCAAGGAACATCATATCTTTTTACTAACGCACTCAAACTATGTCTGGCATAATTCGTATCTAGTGCACGAGATAATTCTAACGTATCAATCACTGGATTTTCGAATGTTCCCAGATGATATTTTTGATAAGCCATCTCCAAAAAAGAAGTATCAAACTTTGCATTATGAGCAACCATCGGTAAATTTCCATACCATTCGATAAATCTCTTAACAGCATTTTCTTCGTTATCTTTTCCTGCTAACATGGTATCCGTAATAGCAGTTAGTTCTGTAATTTTTGGATTTAAAGGTTTTCCAGGATTAATTAATTCATCATAACGATCGATAATTTCTCCATTACAGATTTTAACAGCTCCAATTTCAATAATGGAATCTTCTCCACCTGCATTAAATCCAGTTGTTTCAAAGTCAAAAACCACATACGTAGCATCCATTAATTTTTCCTTGGTTCCTCTTACAACAATATTAATACTATCATCAATTAGTGTTAATTCCGTTCCAAATAAAGCATGGAATTTTTCACTTTCTTCTTTTCCTTTATTGTAGTCTCTTACATGATTATATACATGTGGAAAAGCCTGACATCCGTTATGATCGGTAATCGCAATTCCACGATGACCAAATTTGATTGCCTGATCCACTAGTTTTATTTCATCTGCTACTCCATCCATTTGACTCATCATGGTATGCGCATGTAACTCTACTCTTTTTTCTTCTTCGGTATCTTTTACAGTAGTTGCTTCTTTTTCTAAAATATTAATATCTCTAGCATTTAAAACTAAATCTTTGGAGAATTGATCATTTTTGGTATATCCTCGAATTAAGAACCACTTTCCTTCTTTTAAAGTTTTCTTTATTGTTCCCAATTCTTCATCCCCATGTACAAATAATTTACAGTAAATACTATCTGAATAATCTGTAATCTTAAGTGTTAGAATCTTTAAATCACTTTTGCTGGATTCAAACAAATCTGTACCAAAAATATATCCTTCTACGGTTACAGGATCCATTTCTCCTAAAATATTTTTCATTTGCATTGGATGATCATGAATCACACTTCCTAAAACAACACTTGGATCATCCTCTTTTTTTACTTTTCGAGAATAATTTCCCTTTCGATAGTTGGTATAGTCTTTTGTCTCCTGGATTTCCTCTTTTTTTTCTATTGGAACAACTACTATATCTTTTGTTGCCTCTTTTAATTCTGATAAAATTTGTTTTTTTGTTTCATTTTCTTTTTCTAGATTAACTACTACTTCTAAAGGTGTATCAAATCCATATAAAGATAATAAAAAGTTTAGTTTTGGTAAAATCAGTTGTACTTGTTTTTCTTCTTCTTGATTTCCTACCTCAATTCGATATTCTTCTTCTCTTAAATTATCCTCAAAAATACTAGAAAACACCAAAAGGTCTTTGGTATTTTCTAAAGCATATCGATAATATTCTTTTAACTTTTGAAGAGATTTCATCCTTGGTATAATCTGTAAATATACTTCCTTAATACTAGAAAAAGCTTGTTTCGTTAATGTCTCTAATCTTTGATAATCTGCTAACTCTAAGATATTAGGATTTGATAAAACAAAAGTCCAACTTCGATTTTTTTCATTTACTTTTACTTTTTCCAGTAACATATCGGAAAAACGGTTTCTAGTAACTTCATCTAACCCAATTTGATCAAATAATATTTTAATTTTATTTTCTTGCATGAAAATCCCCCCAAGTACTATTCTAATTTAAATAATTTCTAAGGTATTAATACGAACAATTCTTTTTTGATTGTGAACACAGAATTCAATAAACTCCATTAAATTCTTTTTTTTCATTTCGGAATCAAAAACATACCGATCCATTTCAAAAGTAATTTTATCTCTCATCATATATCCTGGAAATTCTTCTTTTTCACAACCTAAATACATTAACCAATAAGGATAAATCTGTTGTTTTAAATAAGTTAAGGTTGGATCCCCTTCTTGATAATTACTTTTTCCACTTAATCTGGTATATAATTCATTTTGAAAAGCTAGCTCTAAGACCGCATCGACTATCTCTTGATAATCTTGATTTACTTTTCCCATTTCCACTCTAGTAATTGTTTCCATCATTTTGACAATCGTTTCAATTGGTTTTTTGGGATTTATTTGTTTTCCCCAACCAATTGTATTTCCTTTTGGTATCGTTAAACAAGAATTCATCACTGGATGTAATGCAATTACTTGATAGTCTTCTTTTACTGGAAATTTTAAGATTTCTTTCAAAGAATCACGAATCTTTTTTTTATATTGATCCCATATTTTTAAAAGTTCTAAACGATACTTTTCTGTTCCTTCTTTTAACTGCAAGAAAAGTTTTGTTTCGAATACTAAATTATATAAAGTATCATCATCAGGAATAAAGTTTTTGATATCAGTCAGCATCTCTATTTTATCTTTTTGAAGTCTTTCATATTGTTTTCGATAAGTTAAATAAAGTTTTTGTTTAAATTTATGAACTGATTCAGAAAAAGAAGAACCATATAAAAGGTTCCAAGTTAATAAATAATCATTTGCTATAAAATGAAGTTGCATCTCATTCATCACTACCTTTAACACTTAATATAAATATACCATAAACGAAAAGAAGAAGAAATATTTTTTCTTCTTTTTTTACTTTTTATTTAATCTTTCTACTTTATTCACAACAACCTGAAAAGTATCATATCTTCTTTCAACTCTACCTTCTATTTTTAAAACATCTCCAACTTGAATAGAAGGATATTTCTGATAAATTTTAGGAAACAACGTAAAATCTAATTTTTGATACTCATCACTTGCATCAAAAAACATCATTTCTTCTCCTTTTTTGGTTTGAATCACTTTTACTTTTTCCACTAACACAACAGTAGAAATAATTTGATTAAAGTACTCTCTTACTTGATTGAGATCAATCATATTGGGATACTTTGCTTTATAGAAAGTAACAGGATGATTACTTAAATAAAATCCAAATAATTCTTTTTCCATAGAAATAAGTTCATTGTTGGTATATTCTTCTTTCTTTTCTAATTCGGGTTTTAAAACATAATCTAAATCTAAAGTACTAGCAAGTTCACTATAGTTTAAAATGGAATCCAAGTTTTCTATATAAGTTTTTCTAGTAAGTCCAAACTCATCAAAACATCCTGTTAAGATTAATGATTCTAATACCCTTCGATTCAGTCCTTTGACTCGATCTAAAAAATCAAAGATATCGGTATATCCTTCTTTTCGATTGGATACAATTTCACTACAAGCAATACTTCCTACATTACGAATACCAGATAAGGGAAAATAAATTCCTTCTTCGGCTACTTGATAATGATTTCCACTATGATTAATACTTGGTTTTAAAATGGAAATATTTTTACTTTTTACTTCTAAAATGTATTCTTTGGTTTTACTTTCACTACCAATGACAGAAGAAAGTAAATTGCTATAAAAATAGAGTGGATAATATACTTTTAAATAGGCCATCTTACAGGCAGTAATGGAATAAGCAACAGAGTGACTTCTGTTAAATCCATAATTCGCAAATTTTAAAATCAAATCAAAAACTTTTTGAGCGGTTTCTTGGGAATAGCCATGTTCTACACTTTGTCTTAAAAATTTTTCTTCTTCTTTCTGTAACAACTCCACTTTCTTTTTACTCATGGCTCTTCGTAATAAATCCGCTTCTCCATAAGTATATCCCGCTAAGACATTTGCGATTTGCATAATTTGTTCCTGATACACAATAATTCCATAGGTACTTTTCAATATTGGGATTAAACTATCATCTAAATACGTGATTGCTTCTTCCCCACGTTTTCTTCGAATATAAGAATCAATATTTTCAGAAGGACCTGGTCGGAATAAAGCATTTGCCGCAAAAATATCTTCAAAAGAAGTTGGTTTTAATTTTCGTAAAAAATTTCTCATTCCACTACTTTCAAATTGAAAAATTCCTAAGGTATCTGCTTTTTGAAATAATTCTAACACTTTTGAATCTTCCAAAGGAATTTGTTGAAAATCTAACGTTATTTTTTCTCCTTTTTCAATATCTTCTATGATGTGCATAATGGTAGTTAATGTGGTAAGACCTAAAAAGTCCATTTTTAATAATCCTAATTCTTCTAGATATTCATGTGGAAAAGCCGTTAAATACATTCCATCCGATACGGTTAACGGAAGGATTTCATCTAAATCTTTTTGAGACATCACAATTCCTGCAGCATGACTGGAAGTATGTCTAGGAAAACCTTCTAAAAAGGAAGCAATTTTATATACAGCAGTTAATTTGGGATCATGTTCTATGAAATTACGAAATTCCGGATCTTGTTCATAAAAATCAGAAAGTTTTTGTTTTGTCATAGCTGGTATTTTTTTGGTAATAATATCGATCTGGTAATTTGGAATGAAAAATACACGCCCAACATCTCTTAAAGCCTGCTTTGCTGCTAGTGTTCCAAAAGTAACAATTCCGCTTACCCTTTTCTTGCCGTATTTTTCTATTACATAAGCGATGACTTGATCTCGGTAAATATCTGGAAAATCAGTATCAATATCTGGCATCGTAACTCTTTCTGGATTTAAAAATCTTTCAAATAATAAATCATATTGAATCGGGTCAATATCGGTAATTCCTAGACTATAGCAGACTAAGGAACCTGCTCCACTACCACGTCCTGGTCCTACTAAGATTTTATTTTTTTTCGCATAACGAATAAAGTCATAAACCACTAAAAAATAATTCGAAAATCCCATTTTTTCAATCATTTCTAGTTCTTGATTCAACCTAGTTACATAACTTTCTCTTACTTTTCCAGAGAATCTTTTTTGTAATCCTTTCAAAGATAAATTTTTTAAATATTCGTAACTAGAAAGTCCATTGGTTTCCTGATAAATTGGTAATAGTAAAGAAGGTTTGGGAAATTCAAATTGACAGAAGTCACTAATTTGATTGGTGGTAAATAAATTTCGATTACTGGTATATGCATAGATATCTTTGGTATCTAATGCATATCCTTTGGTATCATAGTTCACATCATCATGAATGGTTTTGCCATCTCGAATCATCCATAAATACTTTAAATATTCTTCTTCTGTTTCATAAAGATAAAGATTCTTTCTTACATAAACAATGTTTTTCGTAATCAGAAGAGCTTCTTTTTCTTCTTGTTGATTGGCATAAGAAAAATAAATTGTTTCTAAAATAGGTTCCAATAAAGAATAGGTGTTTTGATCAGGAAAAGGAACAATACCAATGACAGAATCATGATATTTTTGGATATCTTCTATGGTTACTTTTTGAGAAGATTGAATGGTGGATAATTTGGCTAAAGTAAGATATCCTGAATAATTTTTCGCATATAATAAAACAATGCCATTTTCTAAAGTAATTTCTAATCCGATAATAGGATGAATGTTATGATTTTTACATTGATGATAAAATTCCATCATTCCAAATAAGTTAGAATCACAGATTGCCAAAGAGGAGAAATGTTTTTCTTGGGCATATGCGATTAATCTAGGAATCGAAATTAAACTAGATAATAAAGAATAATTGGTTTTAATATAAAGTGGTGTATACATATTCTCCTCCTTTTAGTTATATTCTACCACGAAACTTAAAAATTTACTTCTTTCCAAAGAAAAAAGAATAGATTTTTTGGGAAAAATTATCTATTCTGATTTTTTTTGTTTCTTTTTTTCCATCTTAGACGTTTATGCTGTTTTTTTAATTTTCTTTGATACGAAAAGAAAATAGAAAAACAGATTAGAATAAAGACAAGTACCATGATAAATCCTATATGTTCCAGTAAGAAAGCTATCAAAGAAAAAGTTAATTTTTCTTCTAAGACAATAGGAATCGTATCAATTTCTTGTTGTTGATAATAAAGATGAATCGTTCCTAATTGCTCTCCTACTTTCATAAACGGAGTAATAGTTTCCATTCCTTCATAACGATAGGTAAAATCTTCTTTTTGATAATCATTATTTAAGTACCAAAGAAAATCTTCTTTGACAAAAACGGGATATTCTTTTTCTTTAGCACTCTTGGTCTTTAAAGAAAGAAGAGCATCTCCTTTGGAAAACAATTTTTGATATCCATAATTTTGAAAATAATATTCATAGATTGCGATTGCATCTGTTAGATGATAATAAGCAGGTGTGATAGGTGCTCTGGCGGTTACTAATAAATAGTAGATATCATGGCCTTGATCATAAGCAATACTTGCTAGACACCTACCAGCATCATAGGTATAACCTGTTTTAGCTCCTAAAATATAATCTGCTTTTAAATGATATCTCGTTAATGTAGTTCCTAAAGTAGAATAAAATGTCATACTTTTATCACTTGTCAAATAGGATTTACTTTGAAAAATTTGCCGGAAAGTTTCATTTTTTAGTGCTTCTTTTAACATGGTAGCTACTTCCTTTACGGTAGAATAATGTCCTTCTACATCTAACCCAGAAGTATTCACAAAATGAGTATGAGAAAGACCCATCGCTTGTGCTTTTTCATTCATCCAAGCAACAAACTGTTCTTGCCCTCCTGCTAAAAATAAAGCTAAAGCATTGGTAGCATCTGCTCCACTTGGTAAAAAGGCTCCATATAATAAATCACGATACGTTACTTTTTGTCCAAGGCGAAAACCTGCTACCGAAGCATTGGCTTCTACTAAACCTTGAAATACTTCTCTCGTGAGTGTTACTTGCTCGTCCATATTTGGAATATGTTCAATTGCTACTAAGGTTGTCATAATTTTTGTCATACTTGCAATCGATATTTGTTCCTCTTCCGCTTGAGAAGCAATTACTTTATCTTCTTTTAAATTATACAAAATCATATTTTTTGACTGAATTTCTACTTCTAAGGCATGCGCTGAAAACGGTAAAATCAAGTAGCAAACAGTAAGTAAAAGAATCGATATTTTTTTCAAAGTCATCACCTAAATACATTATACTATTTCTTGTTTTTATCGGGTTTCTTTTTCTTGATTTTTCAGATTACTTGACAGAACATGACATGTTTTTTTAATTTTGAAGTAAATTCGTTTTATAAGTAGTAATAACGGGACGGGCTCCATAAGCAATAGATATATCAGTCACATTGGAAGTGCGGGAAAATCCATAAAATCCATGGACCATATAGGCGGCTTTGGCATATATAGAAGTACCTGGATATTCTGTCTTGGTCCAATAATTCGTGGTTAATAACCAAGGGGTAGAAATATCTTGACTATATAATTGAACTGTTTTCCCCTCTACCGCCATAATTTGTGAAATTTCTGGTAAAGTGATATTCGTCGTTCCAGGTAAATTCTTTGTTACGAGTGGAGCATAAGTATTTTTGATAAAATATCCTATATTATTTTCATCACTTTCATCATAAGTAGTTGTTCCGTCGGGATCAAATGGCATAGTACTACAAGTAAAATCGCCGGAACGGTATTCTCTAAACTGTCCATAACAAGAAGTATTATAACTTCCATCTTTGTTTAAATTATAATCAGATAATAACGTTACCATTTCTGTTTCTTTCTTACTACTTTCTAAAACATGCCATTTACTTCCATCAATTCCTGCTACTTGGTCTCCTACTCTTAATTCTGTATCCTTGGTCATTGTGATTCTATCTTTTAACTCAAAATTACAAATCATGACTTCTTCTCCTATTTTAGGTAACGTTAATTCCCATGTAATATTATCGAACTTCGTTGCGATTCCATTACATTTTACACTCTCTACTCGGTATCCTTCCTCTTGTGATGGAAATTTCATAGGATTTTCTTTTTCTCCGGTGTAATTCCATGCTAGGATCACATCTCTTCCTTCTAATTTCGTTATCGCTTTTCCATATTTGGAAATATCATCAAAATCTAAATTAGAAAAACCACCATGTACTCCAAATGTTATAGTTACTTGCTTTTTAGAAGGATTAATGATTAAAATTTTCACTTCTTTTGTTCCAAACTTTTCTATCATTCCTTGTGGTAAATCTTTACTATCCTTAGCATATCCAATTTGGATATTACTATTATCAGAAAGAGAATAATATAATTCATATTTCGAATCTATTTTATTTAAACTAGTTAGTTTTAAGGTTAATTCAGTATAAACATCATTTGGTTGTAGAGTAATCTGATGATCCGTTAAATGAGAACTTTCTATTTGATAGTCTAAAGTTCCTGCTACAATATTTAATTTTCCATGTTCCTCTATTTGATGTGTAAAAAAAGCATAAGAATAATAAGCAATTGAGGTAAAAAGTGCAATGATAATTAAAAAAATGAAATAAATAATTTTATTCTTATTCATATAATTCCTCCTAGTTTTTAAGTAATGAACTTAAAAACTAAAAAAATTACCTCTATCATTTTATTGGTAGCATATGAGCAAGATTTTTGTGATCCTTTTTTTCTAATTTTTCATGATAAAATTTTTTGAATCTCCTTTTAAAGGATAGATGAAAAGAAAAAAATAAAATATCTAAGTTCATTACTTAGATACTTCATATTCTATGATAAGTATATCACTACCAAAAGAAAAATAAAATACATTTTTCAAAACTTTTTTGGACTTGTAGAACTTGTCAAAAAGTCGTTTTTATGTTATGATGAATATGTCAAGGAAACTTGCATAAAATAAAGAAAGGGAATACTTAACAATGCAAAGTTGAGTACTCACCAATAGGTTCGCACTTAATCTTGTTAGATTGAGTGCATTTTCTTTTTAAAATTCATTATCATTTAAATAATAGAATAATAAGTAGAAGGATGATAATGATTAAAGCAAAGATTAAAAAATCTTTCTTAGTCATTTCACCACCTCCTTTCGGAGGTAAGCACTCAACTGTTAAATATTCCTATAAAAATTATATCAAACGTTTGTTTTTTTATACAATAGAATTTGATTCTAATTTATGGCAATAAAACACACATATTGACCACCAATATGCGTGTGCAAAAAGAAAAACTATTCTTTTTTCATATAACAATAATAAAATATAACATTATTTAAAGAATAAATGTCTGTCTTTCAATAATACATTGGATTTTATTTCTCCTATTTCTTCTTCAACTTTTATATCTTCAAGATATTTTAGAACTCTATCTTCACTTTCATTATATTCAAAACGTCCTGTATCTTTATTAAAATTCATAGGAGTTTCACATTCTATATGCCAATCCATCAAATAATAATTATAATATTTAATATGTGGTTGGGGACTTGTTGTAATTATTGCTCTTCTTGTAACAGTTTGTACTTTATCAAAACCTAGCAAATATACCAAGAAATCTGAATTCAATTTTTGGGGATTATGCTTATAATTTCCTAACCATAATTTATATAATTCCAATTGTTCTTTTGTTAGTTTTGAGGACTTATAAACATCAATATCTTTTCTTTCTCCTTCAAAATTATAATATTTTTTAAACTCTTCAAAATGAGAAGCATAATAAGATTGACCACTACCATATTTTACTTCTGATAGAAGTTGATAATTTTCACCAACACAAAAATCATGAGCAAATATTTCGTGTCTTCCATAGGTAAATATAATTTCACCATTTTGATCTATAAATGCTCCTTGGTTCTTATATAATTTAGCTTCTTCGAAGGGAATTATTAAACTCATAACAAACCACCACCTGTAGTGATATTATACTACAAAAGTTTGAAAAAGATATATATAATTAACTTTTGTATAATATTAGGATTAATTAATGACTTATTACTAACCATTCATTTTTTTAAAAATGTTTCTTTGACAAAATCCGGATAATATGCTATGATGAATATGTCAAGGAAACTTGCATAAAATAAAAAGGATGCATTTGATTGTGCGAATCAGATGTTATCCCTTATTGGATGTCATCTGAAATCAACGATTGTTGAAATCAGATGTTTTTATTATTTAAATAGTAAAGTGATTACTATGAAGAATAATAGTAGGATTATAATAAATTGAGAAAGTTCTCTCTTTGTCATAATGAACCACCACCTTTCTCTTATCTTTTGATAATGGAAAGGGAAAACATCTGATATATTTCAAATGTATCCGTGGATATTATATCAAACATTTATTTTTTTTAGCACAAGATATTGATACGAAAATATAATGATTAAAAAATTGCATATTGATAACCAATATGCTTTTTTATTTTAGTCTTGCTCCAATAATCTATTTGATTTTTTCAATTGAATAAAAATAAAACATGACATTTTTTCAAAATATCATTTGACTAAAATCAAAATATATGATAAAGTTATAAGCGCAAGTTCATTATGTATCAAAGGAGGAAATGAAATGGCTGTTAAAGTAACTAATAAAAAACCTTTATTCGGAAATAAACGTTCTCATGCTCTGAATGCTACTCGTAAAAAACAAGGAGTAAATCTTCAAACCGTAAGATTAGAAGATGGAACTAGAATTAGAATGAGTGCTAGAGAGTTAAGAACTACCAGAAAAGATGCAAATATCGAAGAAGTAAGTGAGTAATCACTTCTTTTTTTTATCTTAATTGATTGATTCTTTCTTGGAAATCATCACTACTGGTGATGTAAGAACCAGAAACAACCAAATCAATAGGAATTTGTTTTACTTCTTTTCCCGTATCTTCTTTGATTCCTCCATCTACTTCTATGATTACTTGATCTTTACTATCCTTTAAATAAGCTTTTAAATTTTTTAATTTTTCTATCGTATGAGGAAGAAATTCTTGTCCTCCATAGCCAGGTACTACACTCATCACTAATACTAAATCTATCATTCCTAAATATGGTTTTATTTTTTCTAAACTCGTATCCGGATTGATAGCAAGACCTGCTTTAATTCCATAACTATGAATTAACTCTATATATTTTTCAATATTTTTTTCTACTTCTACATGAAACGTAATATATTCACAGTTTAGAGAAGCAAACTTTTTAATATAGCGATTTAATTGATTGGTCATTAAATGAACATCTAATCTTTTGGAAGAAAGTTTACTAATTTTTTTTAACTGATGAAAAGGGATTTTTCTTCCCTTTACAAACTTTCCATCTACAAAATCTACATGGATATAATCGGCATCTGTTAAATTGATTTGCTTCACTGCTTCTAAAATTTTTTTACAAGATAAAAAAGAGACTGATATTTTCATTTTCCTTCCTACTTTCTTTCCATCAACTTTTGATAATTTTCGTATCTACTCTTTAAGATTTTCCCATTTTTTACTGCTTCCTTTACCTTACAATCCTTTTCTTTTAAATGCATACAATCTGGATAAGGACAAGAATACTTTGAAAACTCTATAAAACCATTTCGAATTTCCTCTTTTTCTAATTCTTCTAAATCAAGAGCAGAAAAACCTGGAGTATCTAATACTTTTCCCTGAAAAAGTTCCATCAATTCTACATGACGGGTAGTATGTTTTCCACGACCTAATGCTTTGGAAATCTCTCCTATTTCTAATTGAAGATGAGGATCCAGTTTATTTAATAAAGTACTTTTTCCACTACCAGTTTGACCTGTAAACACTGTAGTTTTTTCACGAAATAAACGCTTGATTTTTCTTAGTTCTGTATTCCATAAAACCAAATAACCAATTTTTTGATAATACTTTTGAATCTGTTTCATTTCCTTTTTTTCTTTTTTGGTTAGTAAATCTTTTTTGGTAAAGCAAATAATTGGTTTTACTTGATGGTATTCCAAGACAATTAATAATTTATCTAATAAATTACTAGAAAATACTGGTTCTTTACAGCTTGTTACCACAAATGCTTGATCAATATTACTAACAGGTGGTCTTACTAAACTATTTTTTCGAGGTAAAATTTCTAAAATATAATTATTCTTTTCATCAAAAATAACTTGATCTCCTACCATAGGAGCAATTTTATCATTCCGAAATTTTCCTCGAGAATGACATTCATAAATTTGATTTTTACAACTTACAAAATATAAATTACTTAGTATTTTAATTATCTGTCCTTGCATGTTATCCCCCCCACTTCATTTATTCTTTGGTTTCTTCTTCTGGTGAAACACTAGGACTAGGAGAAGGACTTGGTGAAGTTATTATTTCTGGAACCTTGGCTACCACAATCTTAAATGTAGCTCCTGATACAATTGGTGTTTTAGGAGAACGTGATTGGCTAATTATCGTTCCTTCTGGATACTGTAAAGTTTCTTCGTAATCTATTTTTAAATCCAATTTATACTTGGTACAAAAAGCATCTACATCTTCAATAGTCCATCCTCCTTCTACCATATCAGGATATCCTTCTACAATATTTGGAATGTATAAAGTAATCGTATCTCCTTTTGCTAGTATGGTACCAGGTTTTACACTTTGGTCAATAATTTCTTGTTCATCATAATCTTCTGTTAAATCAACATCTTTTTTCTCAATTTCCACAACTAATCCATGTACCTCTTCTAAAAGAGTCTTAATCGCAATATAATTGGAACCTGTATAATCTTCTATTTCGTAAATCTCTTCTCCTAAAGATTCATAAAGAGTAATTGTAGAACCTTTTTTGATTGTTCTACCTTCTTGTGGATCTGTTCGAATCACATGTCCTTTTTCTACTTCAGCATTTGCTTCTTTCATTGTTTCTAATCCTACTGCAAATCCAGCATTTTTTAATTTTTCTTCTGCTTCAATTACAGTTAAATTAGCTACATTGGGTACTGTAACATCTGGAACTTTCGTAAGATATGGATAAATAAAGAAGATAGATACTAATGCTACTGCTATCAGAGTAAAGATAGAAGCTAATACCCATATTACTTTATTGGTTTTACGAACTATTTTATCTTCTTCTAAATAGTTTTGAGCTTCCTCTATTTCTTGATTTTCTTCTTTTTCTTTTTTTTCTTCTTGTAATTTTTCATCTGTTTTTTTCTTAACAACAGACATCATTTTTGTGTTTTCATCTATTTCATGTTCTGGATATTTAAAAACATATTTTTCTTCATTTATACGATCGTCATTTAAAACCGTTAACAAATCTGCATGCATTTCTTTACTATCACTATAACGATTTTTGGGATTTTTAGCAGTTGCTTTCAAAACAACATTTTCCACACTTTGTGGAATTGTTGGATTTTTCTTACGAATACTTGGAATTTCATCTCTCATTTGTTTTAAAGCAATTTCTACTGCATTATCTCCTTTAAAAGGTAGACTTCCTGTTAATAATTCATAGAATAAAATTCCCATGGAATAAATATCACTACGAATGGTAGAGCCTTTTCCACTAGCTTGTTCTGGTGGTAAATAATGAACAGAACCCATGACAGAATTTGTTTGGGTTAATTGGGTAGAGTTTAAAGCCATCGCTATTCCAAAGTCCGTAATTTTAATCGTTCCATCCTCTTTAATCATAATGTTTTGAGGTTTTAAATCACGGTGAATGATATAACTATCATGGGCTTGACTTATTCCATCTGTAATTTGAAGCATAATATCGATTGCTTCACTTAAGGTAAGAGCTCCTCTTTTCTTAATTAGTTGCTTTAACGTTTTTCCCTCAATATATTCCATCACAATATAGTAAATGCCATGATCTTCTCCTACATCATACATTTCCACAATATTAGGATGAGATAAACTAGAAGCAGATAGTGCTTCTCGTTGGAATCTTCTGACAAACTTTTCATCATTGGATAAATCTCCTCTTAATACTTTAATTGCTACTCTTCTATCTAAAATGGTATCATAAGCTAAATATACATTTGCCATACCACCTTCACCAATGCTTTTAATGATCTCATAACGATCATTAATCTTTTGCCCCTTTTCTATCATTATTTTTCACCTTCTTCTTTTTTCTGTCTTGGAAATCTTTCTAAATAAGCGATACTAATATTGTCTGTTCCACCACGATTCATCGCTTTTTTCATTAGGCGAATCACTTTATCTTCTATTTCATAATCACTTAATAGTACTCGTTCAATACTTTCGATATCTAACATATTGGTTAGTCCATCGCTACAAAGTAAAATATCGGTAACTTGATTATCACAGTCAAAAATATCCGCTTCAATTGGATTATTTGCTCCTAATGCTTTCATTAAAACATTTCTTTTTGGGTGGTCTTTTGCTTGTTCTTCTGTTAGTTCTCCAGCTGTTACTAATAGATTTACTAATGTATGGTCATAAGTTACTTTATGTAGGTGTTCATCTTTCATGGCAAATCCACTAGAATCTCCAATATTTCCAAATAATACATAATTTTTCGTAACAATAGCTAGTACTAAAGTAGTTCCCATTCCTTTACTTTCCGGATTTTCATCGACATGTTGAAAAATTAAACGATTAATTTCTGTTACAGAATTACGAATCCATTCAATGGCATCTTCTTTTTCTAAACTTTTAAAAGTATCTTGAAAATGTTTTCCTAAATAGCTAATAGCAATGCTAGAAGCAACTTCTCCTGCACGATGTCCCCCCATTCCATCTGCTACTGCTAATAAATAATCATCATCCATATTGCGAACAATAATGACACTATCTTCATTATGACTTCGCACTTTTCCAGGATCTGTCATATAAAATGATTTCATCCTCATTTTAATCCTCCTTTTTACTTCTAAGCTGTCCACATGCAGCGCTAATATTACTTCCGTATTCTCTACGAATTGTTACATTTATCTTATTCTTTTTTAGTATATCATAAAACCTAGTAATATTGAATGATTTTGTTCGTTTGTAAGAAATATTATTGGTTTCATTATAAGGAATTAAATTAATATAACAGTTCATTCCTTTTACTAATTGGGCAAGTTCCTTTGCACACTCTTCAGTATCATTTATTCTATCTAATAAAATATATTCAAATGTTACTCTTCGATTAGTTTTTTTGATATATTCTTGTAAGGTATTCATTAATACCTCAATTGGATAAGCATGATTAATAGGCATGATTTGATTTCTAATTTCGTTATTTGGAGCATGTAAACTAATGGCAAGATTTACTTGATAAGGAAGATTCATAAATTCTTTGATTTTAGGAACAACTCCACAAGTAGATACCGTAATATGACGACTTCCTAATTCTATTCCTTTTGGGTGATTAATGATTTCAATAAATTTCACTAAATGATCATAATTATCAAAAGGTTCTCCAATTCCCATTACTACAACATGACTAATTCTTTTCCCACACTCTTCTTCTACTAATAAAATCTGTTCTATCATTTCATGAACTTCTAAGTTACGAACTTTTTTTAATCTTCCACTTTCACAGAATTTACATCCCATATTGCACCCTACCTGTGTAGAGATACATAAGCTATTTCCATAAAGATGATTCATTAAAACAGCTTCTATTTTTTCGTTATCTTTTAAGAGAAATAAATATTTTCTAACATCGGTATCTTTCTCTATTTTGGTAATTTTTATCGTACGTATTTCAAATTCTTCTTTTAAAGAAGTAATTACTTCTTTTTTTAGGTTTGTCATCTCCTCAAAAGAAGAAACTCTTTTACGATATAACCATTCAAATACTTGTTGCCCTTTATATTTTTTATTCCCTTTTTCTAAGAAATAATTTTCTAAATCTGTATAGGATAAATCATAAATATTCTGCATAACCTCACCCACTTATACATAATAAATTATACCATGAATAGTTTTATTTGACTGAAACATTCCAAAAATAATGTCAATTTTTGTCAAGAATTGACATTATTTTTCTTTTTATGGTAGAATAAGTAGCTATAGAAAGGAAAAATAGTATGGTAGTAAGACAAACGATTGTAAAGTTAATCCGTTATCTTGAAAACTTTGGATATATATTTTCCTCCGAAATAGATGCTTTTCTTTCCGAAAATCTAGGAAGTTTTATTATCTTGGAAGAAAGCGAAAAGAAATTAGAATTATTAGACTATGAAACAAATAAAAAATATGTGGCTACTTTAACAGAAAATCAATTTTTTATGAAATCAACAACCCAATTTGAAAAAGAGAATAGTTATTTTGTAGTAGCAGATACTGGTTCTATTACCATTCGTTCTATTCGAGATGGGATTCTACAGGTAGATGATATTATGATGAATGAAGACAAAACCATCCGTCAAATTCGCACTTCTATCTACGATAAAAATGCAACTTCTTATTTACTTTCCAATCATATAAATTCTAGTATTATCAATCTTCAACTAGATTTGAACTCGGTTTTTCCAGATATTTTCCAATATACAACCAACAATATATATAGTTCTTTAAAAACAATTATTTTTCGTAAAAAAAATGTTTGGGAGAGGAAAGATATCAAATATGACTATGAACTTAATAACATAGTTGCTTTCCATTATAAAACGTTATATCAAAGTGGTTTATTAGAAGAAGTAAAAGAAGATGGCAAAGATAAATCAAAAGAATTATTGAAAAAAGGACTAAATTAGTTCTTTTCTTTTCAACAAATTTTACTTCTTTTTCTTTCTCTGGTATAATAATTTTCGTGATGTTTATGAAAAATGTTTTTCAAAAATGTGAGATTTGTCCTAGAAATTGTTTGGTAAATCGTACCGAAGTTAGTGGTTTTTGTGGCGCTAAAGATAAAATGGTAATTGCTAGAGCTAGTTTACATGAATGGGAAGAGCCTTGCCTTTCTGGAACAAATGGTTCTGGTACGATTTTCTTTTCTGGCTGTCCTTTAAAATGTGTGTTTTGTCAAAACTATGAGATTAGTACTAAGTTAGTTGGCAAAGAAGTTAGTATGGAAGAATTTAGTACGATTTGTTTAAATCTTCAAAAACAGGGAGCTCATAATATTAATCTTGTTACCCCTACTCATTTTGTACCTCTTATTATCGAAGGGTTAAAACTCGCTAAAAAGAATGGTCTAACAATTCCTATTGTTTATAATACTAGTGGGTATGAAAAGAAGGAAACATTAAAAATGTTAGAAGGTTTAGTAGATATTTACTTGCCAGATTTTAAATATTGGGAGGATACCTATGCCACCAAGTATTCTCATGCACCTCATTACTCTGAAATCATGAAAGAAGCTTTGAAAGAAATGGTAAGACAAGTAGGAACTCCAAAATTTTCTAAAGATGGAATCCTGTTAAAAGGAGTCATCGTGAGGCATTTAATGCTTCCTGGTCTCAAAGAAGATAGTAAAAAGATTTTATCTTATCTTTACCATACTTATCATGATCAAATTTATCTTAGTATTATGAATCAATATACACCAATTCGAACTTTTGCGAAATATCCAGAATTAAACAAAAAAATAGATGACTCTGATTATGACGAAATCATTAACTTTGCCCTAGATTTAGGTATTAAAAAAGCCTTCATGCAAGAAGGCGGTACTGTAGATAATAGTTTTATTCCTGATTTTTTGGAGCAGAAACTTCCACTTTAGGATCCAATTGATCTCGATATTTGGAAAGAATTGCTTCCACTACAAGACTGACAATTGCTGGAATCGGAGTAAATTTTGTGACTAAAGAGTAAATAGCCAAGACTAGTGTTAAAAGTCCAAAAAAAATAATGAATCCTTTTAATATTTTTCTTTGTTTTACTCTTTTTATTTTTTCATCATTGGTTAGTTTTTCTTTCATTTCTTTTCCTCAATAACTGCTTCGATGATTTTCTCTCGTGCTTGTTTCATTTCTTTTTTAATAATCATAGAGTTCCAAACATCTAAAATCGCATAAATAATCATAAAGATTCCAATGACTTGTGTTATCTTCACTGCTCCTCCAAAGGGATTGATAATAAATAAAACTCCACAGATAATAATTAATAGTGATAAAAAGAAAGAAAAACGATACTGTGAGATTTTTTGTTTCTTTAATTCTAATGCATACTGTAGACGATTGATACCATTTACTACAAAATAAATTCCTAAAATAAATGGTAAAATACTAACAACCAATTTGGTATTGATAATTAAGATAAGACCAATAATCACAGTAATTACTCCTGTCACTAAATTGGGTTGATATTTGGTTTTTCTATAATCCATTAAAGAAGTAATTCCTGGGATTATAATAATCATTCCTAATACAATGGAAATCATTCGAATAACGGTAATTGGCTCAAAGAGTAAAAAAATTCCTAACACAAAAATAACTACAGAAGTGAGGATTGATAAATTAAAAATTTTACTAAGTCCTTTTCTCATTTCTTCCATGTTTTACACCTCTATCTTTCTTTTTTTATTATAACATTTTTTTGCTATCCTGTTAAGATATTTAGGATAGATTTCGGTAAAACTCTCTAGGAGTATTGATTTCAAAAGAATAAATTTTATGAGTTCTAGGATCTTTTATCTCTAAGTGGTTAGCGCATAAAAGAAATCTTTTTGCCTTTCTGCCACCATATTTGTTATCCCCAATAATGGGATGCCCAATTTCTGATAATTGCACACGAATTTGATTTTTTCTTCCGGTTTGTATTTCTATTTTTAGTAAACTATTTTGATTTTCTTCCATTACTTCATAATTGGTAATGGCTTTTTTTCCCTCTTGATGATTCGCAATATAAACTTTTCCTATTTTATTTTCTTTTAAGTAAGAAACTAAACAATCATTCTTTTTTTCTAAAATTCCTTCTACCACTGCTCGATATTCTCTTTTTATGGCAACTTGTTCCCAATTTTCTTGGATTCGATTGCGAAGATTTTCATCTTTACAAAATAAAACCAAACCACTCGTTTCTCGGTCTAAACGGTGAACAATATATATTTTTTCTGCATTTTGTTTGGTTTTGATGTATTCTCTTACTTGATGATAAAGGGTTCTATTTTTTTCTTTTTCTGTAGAGATGGTTAACATCCCACTAGGTTTATTGACAACTAAATAATCTTGATCTTCATAAATAATCGGAATAGTTCCTATCTTCGTTTCTTTTCTTTCTTTCGTAATCTCTACTATTTGTCCTTTTTTTAAAGGAGTATCATAAGCTGTTACTACTTTTTGATTGACTGTAACATTGCGATATTTTAAAAGACTTTTTAATTTCTTTTTGGAATAATCTGTATTTTTTTCTAAATAATGGAACAGATTATCTTCTTCTTTTACCATCCGTTTCATGTAACTTCTTCTCCTTTTAAGATTTGGTATTCTTTTACCAAATGTTCCATAGAAAAAATAGCATTTGCAGGGCTCGTTGATGGGAGGAAAATGGCATCTAGTCCAACTTCTGGTGCTAAATGTTTTTGATATAGTTGAAAAGCTTTTTTTCCAATGGTATAAATTTTTTCTATTTTTGCTTCTTTTACGATTTTAGCAATAGGATTCACTTTTACTTGGGTAATACTACTATCACTACTTCCTCGTATTTGACAACTAGCAATGACATCCCATAAAGCAATTTGATATTTTGTTAAAAAATGTTTCTTATCTTCTAAACTCTCTGGATATTTTTCTTGAAATACTTGGCTTAATACTTTCCAAAATCGATTTTTCGGATGCATATAGTAAAAATTTTGTTTTCTAGATTCTACGGATGGCATACTTCCTAAAATTAAAATTTTAGCATCTTTTTCATAATATGGTGGAAAGGGATGAATGACTTTATTTTTCTGCATTTATCTCACGAATACTAGTAATTACAGGTTGATTTTCCGGTAAAACAGTTTCTCCATCCTCTTCTACTATTGTTTCTTCTGCAATTTTATCTACTATATCCATTCCACTAAGCACATGTCCAAATGCTGCATAACTTCCATCTAAACTGGTACTATCTTCCTGTACAATAAAGAACTGACTAGATGCAGAATTCATGGCATTACTTCTTGCCATAGAGATTACACCTCTTTGATGAGAAATATTATTTTCTATTCCATTTGCAGAAAACTCTCCTTTGATTGTTTTTCCAGCTCCACCTGTTCCATTTCCATTAGGATCTCCACCCTGTATCATAAACCCTTCCACTACACGATGGAAAGTAAGTCCATCATAGAATTTACTATTCGCTAGATTGATAAAATTGGTTACTGTAATAGGAGCTATATCTGCATCTAGTTCTAATTGAATCGTTCCATAATCTTTTACGATGATTTCCACAAGATGTTTTCCAGATAATAAGTTTTCCTTTTCTTTTTTGATTTTTTGATTGCTAATATAAGCATTGATTCCAAATATCAGGATTAAAATTAAAATTACTCCAACAATAAAAATAATATTTTTCTTTTGATTATCCATTTTGCTTCCTCCAAACCTATTCTATCATATTTTTTTCCCTTTTTGTTCTCATAGAGACATTTTGAATAGAATTTAAAATATCATCTAATTCCTTTTTGTCCTCTTCTGTCATCTCTTCATTTTTTAAATCTTTATCAAACCAATCAGGAAGTTCTTCTTCTTTTTTCTTTTTCATGTTACCAACAACAGATTTGTTGTTCTTTGTTTCAAATTGTTTTTTCAATTTCTTATGTTCTTTTTCACTAATTCTCATTGCTTCTTCTACTGTTTCAATATTTAATCTTTTCCATTGTCCTGCAATGGTATCAATATAATTTTTGGATAACTTTTGATTATTAATTTTTAAGACATATGCAATTAAAACATTCACTACTCCTGGTGTCATCTTTAAATCAACTAATAAAGACTCAATTAATTTTAAATCTCGTAAAGAAGGTTCCCCTGTTTTATATTTACTACGTAAAAAATCATAAGGATGCACAGATTCAAACGTATAAACCATTTTTGCCCATTTACTGGTATCCCCTTTTGGTGTTTTCAAATAATCTGGTTGTTTACTGTAAACAAAAGTAGGAAGTTTTCCATCTGTTTCAAATTGATAAAAATTACGACATTTCTTTCTTAATTCTACTTTATCTATTAATCCTTTTTCATTAATACTATCTCTTACTAATCCTTGCATATTCATGTCATCAATATCATAAGTAAAAGCTAAAGCATTAATTAATTCTTTCGTTTCTTCATTAAAACATCTAGGACTAATCATGGTACTAGGAATACTAGAAATTAATAAATTAAAATCTATTTTTTCTGAAATAGTAATAGAATTCGTATTTTCTTTTTGAATATTATCATTTTCAATAAAAATATTTCCACTAACAGAACGAAATACACTACTAAAATTAGAAGTAATATCTTCATATTCTTTTAAATTCATTTTAGGTACTTTAAAAAAATCAACAATTCGATCATATTCTTTTTTTCCTAGATTATTGTATAACACAATATTTAAAACAGGATGATTTAAGAACTCATTTGCAGACATGGGGGAATATAATAGATAAATATAATTATTGACATGATCTTTTTTAAAATATGTTTTTAATAAACCAACAGCTTCTAACTTTTTTCTGGCTACAACAATATCTTCTAATTTTAACTGCATCGTACTCATTAAATGATGATGGGTTAAATCTTCACTCATTAATTCTCTTTTATCTAAATCATCTACTAAAGTAAAATATAAAGAAGTAGCACTATAACCTATAATTGGTTGATATAACATGGTAATTAGTTTTCGATCTAAATCTTTAATTATGGTTTGATTTACAACGATATAAGTATCTGCTGGTAAAATTAAAAGTTCTTTCATGGCTACCTCCTAACTACTTAGTATTATAACGAATTCTCATCAACAATAAAAGTAGTTTCATCTAAAAACTGATAATTTGTTTTATATTTTAATTCTCTTACCAATCGGAATAAAGCTTCTTCTTTTTGTTTCGCTTCTATCATGATATCAAAGTCTATGTTACAAAATTTAATCTTTTCTATAAACTGAATAAACGTATCACTATTAATATAATCATGATGAGATCTAAACTCTTTTTTATTTTTCGGAGAAGAAAAATGAATTTTAGGTGTTGTTTTCCAAGTAGCAAAAATTTCTGTAATATAATCCTCTATTTTTTCATTATTTTTATGAACCAGAAAATGATGATAGTCTAAGACCATTGGTACATTTAATTTTTTCGATAAAGCAAGTGTATTTCTCATATTAAAAGTTTTATCATCATTTTCTAAGGCAATTTTTTCTTGAATTGTTTTTGGTAAGATAGAAAAGTTTTCTACAAAACGTTTCATAGCTTTCTTTTTTCCACCTTGAGAAGAACCAATATGTAAGATAATATTGGTATTTAGATTCATCATTTTCATTAATGAATCGTAATATTTAAGAGATAAAATTGTACTTTCTACAACACTAGGATTCGTACTATTTAAAACTAAATATTGGTCTGGATGAATATCTACTCTCATCTTTTTTTCTCTAATATAGTTTCCAATTTCTTTTAGTTCTTTTTCATGTTTTTTTAAAATATTATCATAGGTTTTAGGATATGTAAGAAGAGGGACTAAATGGGAAGTCATTCGATAAAAATGGATTTGATTTCTTTCATTAAAAATTAATATTTGTGTTAAATTTTTTAAATTTTCTTCAAATAATTTTGTTCTTTTTTCTTCTCCTCTTCTTACTCCTAATTTTTGATAATTGGTAAGAGTTAATGTCTTAGATGCCGTAATATCTAATGTTACTGGTAAAGAAACATAACCTAATCTTATTCTCATGAAATCACCTGTTTTTAGTATGAAACAAAACAGTTTCCTTATTCCTAAGAATGATTTTTCCAAATCATATTCATACATTTTTTCTTTTGTGATAAATTAGGATGTACATATAAATTTAAGGTAATACTAATATCAGAATGCCCTAATAATTCACTCACTGTCTTGTAATCAACTCCTAAACTAATACAGTTGGTAGCAAAAGTATGTCTCAAACTATGAAAATTAATGGGTTTCATTTTTAATTTTTTTAAAGTTGTATTAAAATATTTTCGATATGCTCTGGGTTCTACTCCTTCCAAAGTAGAACTTAACACATAAAACTTTGGATTTACTTTTAAAGGCTTGATAATTGCAGCAAAATCTCTACTCATTGGGATATCACGGTTAGAATGAATTGTTTTAGGTGGTGAAACAACAATCCTAGATGTCACCTCATTTACATTTTTTAAATAAATTCTCTGTAGGGTTTTATTAATATGAATGATATTATTTTTAAAATCAATATCTGACCATTTTAAAGCACATAATTCACCTATTCGAATGCCTGAATATAGTGAAATTAAAATCCCAGCATTTCTAGGATTTAAGTTATTTAGTGCATATTCCGTTATTTTTCTTTGTTCTCGTTTTGTTAAAACATATATTTTTTGTTTCCTATGATTTTTAGGATAAATAAAATCTAAATTTATTTGGCTCATTTTTCCTTCATTCATGGCATATTTTAAACTACTTTTTAAAACCATCATAATATCTTTTACTGTTTTTTCAGATAATCCTTTATCGGTTGCTACTCTTCCTGATTTTAATTTGTCTAAAATATATTTTTGTAATTCATTATGGGATATATCTTGTAAATAGATATCTCCTAAATCTGGAATTAAATGATTATAAATGACATTGGCATAATTTGCATGGGTAGATTCTTTGACATAATCTTTTTTATATTTTAACCATCCTACTACCCAATCTCTATAAAATATTTTTTGGTTTTCATTATTCACAACAAACCACACTCCTTTTCAAAAAATAAAATATCATAAATTTTTAAAAAGGGGGAAAAAGTTACAATTTTTTTATTTTTTTGATTTTTGAGAATTAGTTTAAATCTTTTATGTATATAGTTAAAATAAATTTTGGATTAGTTTCAAAGTAGTTAACTTAGAAACCACAGATCCAAGTGCTCCAACGATAGCTGGAGGTTCTTCATCATGGTCAGCAAAAGCTTTAACAATCAATGTTTCAAAGGAATCTACCGCAACAAGTGGAATCAAAAATTATCAATATTGTGAAGCAACAACCAATAGTGTAACCAACTGTTCTTGGAATGATCTAACAAATGGAACAAAATCAGTATCCATTTCTACCAATGGAACAAACTACATCTTTTTTCGAGCAGTATCTAATGCAGGTAGAAGTGGTAAAGTTTCTAGTTTCCAAACTACTATGATAGAAACCACTAATCCAACAACACCAGTAATCCAAGGAGGAGAAACTACCTGGTCACAAGTTGCTAAAACAATTAGTGTAAAAACAGTTTCAACGGCAGCAAGTGGAATTAAAAATTATCAATATTGTGAAGCAACAACTAATAGTGCAAACAGCTGTGCTTGGAATAATTTAGCAAGTAATGTAACATCAGTATCCATTTCTACCAATGGAACAAAATATATTTTCTTTCGAGCAGTATCTAATGCAGGAAGATATAGTTCAGCATCAACTTCTCAAACAACTATGATAGATACTACAAATCCAACAATCTCTATTAATAGTAATCTACCTACTTCTATTACGAAAGGAGATAGTTATCCTATATTGGGAAGCTATGCAGCAAATGGTCCAAGTAGCGGAAGTGCTAGTTGCAGTAGCGATAGAGATGGAGCAGTAGAAGATACTAAACAACTAACCACTATAGGAAGTCATATTATCACTTGTACAGTAACAACAGGTGCTAAAAAAAGTGTTTCTACTACGAAAACAATTAATATTACTTATACATCATATCAAATTACCAATCTTGTTACAAATGGTTCTTTTGAGAAGAATGGAATTAGTGAATGGTATAATCAAAATAAAACAGAATTTTGGTTATTTATAAATTTAAACGATTACCCTTATATTCCACAATTATTTGGGAATTATGCCTTTAATATACACGTTAATAATGATCAATCTTTTGCTAGAGCCAGTTATAATACTACAAGTACATTAGCCAACCATAAAGTTTATGCTAGAGTATGGGCTATGATAGATTATGGAACAGATATTGATCCAGGTTTATATTTAGAATTTTCAGAAGGATCTGATTTGTGGTCAACTCCATCCCAAAATCATAGCACTTGGTATAGTAGTAATGGATATGATAATAATACAGAAAGAAGAATATGGCGTTCTTTAGCACTCTATGAGACAGCAACATATAACTATTTAAAAATAATGTTAGCTCAAGGCAATGGTACTGGAAATGGAGTTTACATGTTTGATGGATTAACGGTAGTAGATTTAACAGCAGCTTTTGGAGCAGGAAATGAACCAAATAAAGATTGGTGTGATAAACACATTAATTATTTTGATGGTACAACTGAAATTTA
Source organism: uncultured Bacilli bacterium (assembly GCA_947632565.1). Lineage (GTDB taxonomy): Bacteria > Bacillota_I > Bacilli_A > RF39 > UBA660 > Alloscybalousia. The sequence goes on from CANRPT010000009.1 coordinate 34,343, forward strand.
TAAATAACAAAAAGGGGATGTTAGAAAATAGATGATATATTTTCTTTACATCTTCTTTTCTTTTTGCTTTACAGTAGGAAAAACTTCCTCTTGTAAAATAGTTGGACTATTCCAATAACTTTTTTTAATTAAATAAGGTTCATCAAATAGTTTAAATAATTTTCTAATATTAACACCTAAACACTCTAACATAAATTCACACTCAACACTATTGATACCCCTTCTTCTAAATCTTGTATAATTCATATTTTGTTTTATTTGCCCATAAGTTCCTTCTACTTGAATACTTCTATTTATTCTAATTTCTATTCCTTCTAAACTTAATAGATTTTTTCTTGCTTCTTCTTTAAAAGTTTCGTATTTAACACTTAATTCTACTTTTCTAAAATTTTGAGATTTATCTTTTAAATATTCTTTACATTTATAAGAGTAATTGCAGTTATTACAACCAGTGAATTGATAAAATTTTGAATCGGAATATCTTGGATGAGTTTTAGTGAAAATATATTCACCAATATTTCCATTCAAACACCTAAAGCTATTATTATCTAAAAAGAATAATTTTGGTCTCTTTCCTGATGCTTCACCATTCCAAGAACTAAACTTTAAATAATTTCCAATATTGTTTTGACTTAAAAATTCGTAATTGGTATAAATCCCATACCCTGAATCACCACACAATTTATGAGGATATTTATTATAGGATTTATAATATCTTTTTAACATTGGAATCAATGTATTTTGATCATCTCTATTTTGAAATATTCCATACATCATTATTAATCCACTTGATACAATTACTTGAGTGTTATATGCAGCATGAAAATCATGACTTAGTTTTGAATAATAGTCTTCTTTTAATACCATAGCTGTTGCATCAACATCAGTTTTATAATAGGAATTTCTTCCATCTCCACAAAGTCTTTCTTTTTCTTCATATTCTATTAATTTGTTTAAATATTCATATCCTTTTTTTATTATTTTTTGGGATTTGGTTAGTCTTTTACCTTTGCCACTAGGAATATCATAATAATCTATATCATTTGAATTTGCATAATTGGTTACTAAAATAATAACTTCTTCTGCTTTTATGTTCTTTTCATTTTCATATTCAAAATTCATTTCTTTTATTAAATCTTTAATTTTTAAATCTAACTTTTTATGATATGATTTAGGTTTCCACACAAAATTATATTTATTAGCATTGGCTTCTATTTTAGTTCCATCTATATATTGATTTTCAATGTTTATATTATATTCCTTAATTATTGCTTTTGTTATTAGTGAAAATATTTCTATAGAATATGGTTTAATATATTTATTTATAAAATCACAAAAAGTTGCATAGCTGGGTTCATTTTGTTCCATTAAATATATAACTCTTAAATCGGTGTAACATAATTTTTCTAATTCTCTAACTGAACTTCTAAATTCTGAAAAACAATATAAAACTGTTGCCATCATATTGTATGGATTATAACTGTTTCTCCCTTTACACTTTTTTTGTTTCTTATTTACATTTTCTATAATTTGATTAATTCCTGATTTTTGTAGAATATTTAAAAATTTATCTATTTTTTCATACTCCTTATAACATTTAGTTGAAGGAAATTGAAAAATAGCCCTTTTTATAGTAAAATTATTCATGTGATACCAACTTTCTAGACAAAAGTATTGTATCACAAAATGCCCGTAAATCTTAAGGATTACGGGCCTTTTTTATTTTCATTCAAGAAAAAGAAGATGATAGAAATAAATTATTTATTTTCTAACATCCCCTTTTGCTATTTTATTTTTTATTTAACAGTAAACGTTTGATAATACCAATCATCTTGCCTTGGATTTTGATTTTGAGTATATCCAACCCAATCGAATGCTCTAACATATACTTTCCAAATACCTTTTTCTGAATAGGAATAAATAGTATTGCTTTCTGTAGATGTTCCACTTGATTTTAATACATTATCTAAATAAATTTCATAATTAAAATAATGAAGTGCAATGTCATTGACTGTGATTATAAACTTTCCAGATGTATTCGTAATAGAAATTGTTGGAGCGGTTTTATCAATTGCTATCGAATTAGGTTGTGATGTGATACTAGGAGTTCCCGCATTATTAATTGCTCTAAAGAATACAAAATATAATCCTTCTTTAGATATTGTTACAGTATCCCCATCTATCCATTCACCACCTATCAAGTTTTCATTAGTTGTAGATATATAGTATTGATATTTAGCTATTCCACTCGTTGATGTAGAAGTATTTGTAACTTTTCTTGTTTGATTGGTATTTACCCAAGTATAATTAGAGACTCCATTACCTTGAGGAGCAGTAGGTGGTTGGGTATCTATCTTGGTAGTTTGAGAAGCTGATGCTACACTAGTTCTTCCTGCATTAGATACTGCTCGAAAGAAGATGTAGTTTGTTCCATTGGTAGAAATGGATTGACTGGAAGTTGTTGTTGCACAATCTGTCCAATTTCCTCCTGTTGGAGTAGTTGCATCTGTTGAGATATAATATTGATAATTTTTAATTCCACTGATTGCAGTAGATTCCTTTGAAACATTGATTGTTAAAGCTTTTGCTGACCATGATGAAGAACCTCCAGCTATCGTTGGAGCACTTGGATCTGTGGTTTCTAATTTAACTACTTTGAAATTATAACTAATTACTATTAGTAAAAATAAAATAAGCTTAAAATAATTAATCTAATTCTACAATTAAAAAATACAAGATATCGGGATAATATAATTTTTTTCATCTAACGGAAGAATATCAGGATATAAACAAATAATACCTCCTATCCCTATCTTTTTCTTTGTCTTTTCAAGAATTTTAAAGTGTTTAATCATATCTTTGGAAGGATTAGCTGCTTTTTTAATTTCTAATGGATATAAAGTATCATTTTCAAAAAGTACTAAATCTACTTCTATACCATCTTTATCTCTATAATAGTAAATTCCCATATTATTTCCAGAGTTTTTATAATTTTTAATTAATTCACTTATTACAAATGTTTCTAAATAATGTCCACTAACACTACTATTCATTAACGTTTCTGGACTCGACCACTTACATAAATAAGAGCATAATCCCGTATCCATAAAATAAATTTTAGGATTTTTTATAGCCCTCTTCAACTCTAAATTATGATATGGTTCTAATAAATATATAATTCCTGTAGCAACTAAAATAGATAACCAACTTTTAACTGTATTAACACTTATTTCTGCATCAGTAGCAATAGAACTATAATTCAAAACTTCACCAGTTCTACTTGCTACGCTAACTAAAAATTTATGAAAACTAGTTAAATCTCCAACTTGAGTTAAATCTCTTACATCCCTTTCTAAGTATGTTTTTATATATGTGCTAAAATATGCTTCTCTTTCAAATCGATTTAAATAGTAATTAGGCATTCCACCCATAAATATTTGTTCAAATAGTTCAGAAATGTCTAATTGATATCCTAATTTTATATTTTCTGTTTGGAAAACTTTTGCATTTAATTTTTTCTTTTCACATATAGAAAGAGAATTCATTTCTAGAATTCCAATCCTACCTGCTAATGACTCAGTAATATTTTTCATTAGTTGAAATTGTTGTGATCCAGTTAACCAATACAATCCAGTTTCCTCTGTATTATCAACCATAGATTTTATATATGGTAATAACTCTGGAGCATACTGTATTTCATCAATAATAAGTGGTGGTTTATAGGTTTGTAAAAATAATTTTGGATCATCTTTTGCTAAAGTCCTAACTTCTAATTCATCTAAAGAAATATAGTTTCTTTCTTTCTCTTTAATATTTTTTAACATAGTTGTTTTTCCGACTTGTCTTGGACCAGTAATTAATAAAACTTTAAAACTTTTATTTAATTCTAAAAATCTTTTTTCAATATTTCTTGTTAAATACATTTTATCTCTCCCTTTAATAACATTATACTATCTTTACCAATTAAAATCAACGTCTATTTTTCATTGAATTGAAAAATAGACAAAATTTGCATCTTTTGAAGAAATTAAAATAAAATTTTTTTAATCAAAAAAGCGCTTTTATTATGTTTCAAAGTAGTTAACTTAGAAACCACAGATCCAAGTGCGCCAACAATAGCTGGAGGTTCTTCATCATGGTCTTCAAAAGCTTTAACAATTAATGTTTCAAAGGAATCTACTGCAATCAGTGGAATTAAAAATTATCAATATTATATCTCAACAGATGCAACTACTCCAACAGGAGGAAATTGGACAAATTGTGCAACAACAACTTCCAGTCAATCCATTTCTACCAATGGAACAAAATATATCTTTTTTCGAGCAATATCCAATGCAGGTAGAAATGGTAAAGTTTCTAGTTCCCAAACTACTATGATAGAAACCACTAATCCAACAACACCAGTAATCCAAGGAGGAGCAA
>CANRPT010000010.1 GCA_947632565.1 uncultured Bacilli bacterium
GCGATACGATATAAATAACTATAATTTTTAATTCTTAAATGTTGATAATAAGAATCATTCATTTCTATAATAACGATCGTATCATCTTTCTTTAAGACTAAATCCATCCGATAATCTTTGATTTGATTTCCGGTGTTTGCTTCATTATCAACAAGTTCAAAACCAGATAAATCAAGACCACACTTTTCTAAGATAATTTCATCGAACCAAGGTTTCAACTTCGGATTCTTATAAAGGTACTTAAAGGTAGTATCACTACAGAGTTTCACAAATCTTATTTTTTCTTTTAATTCAGTCATATAACTCCTTTCGTTTTTAGAAGATAAATACTTTTTCACCCCCCTATCTTTATTTATCCTCTTATAGTATTATTTAGAAAAAATGGAAAATGACTAAAAAAATCGAAAAAAGTTGAAAAAAACTTAAAATTTTACAGTTTTAGACAGGTAGAAAGGATTTTGAAAAACTAGGCAATTCAGAATGAAAATACTATTTAAAAATAGAAAGTATTTTAAAAATTGCACATTTTCAGTTAATCATTAAAAATTTCATTCTTTTTCTTTAGGATAAAAAAAGAATCTGCTATAATAATGATTAGAAAGTATGTGAGAAAACGTGAAAAGAGAAAATGTTCGTAATTTTTGTATTATTGCTCATATTGATCATGGGAAAAGTACTTTAGCAGATCGTATTTTAGAAGAAACTGGAGCATTAGATCAAAGAGAGTTAAAAGAACAAACCTTAGATTCTATGGATATTGAAAGAGAAAGAGGAATTACGATTAAGTTAAATGCTGTTGAATTAAAATATTCCTATCAAGGTACAGAATATATTCTTCATTTAATTGATACACCAGGTCATGTTGATTTTTCTTATGAAGTCAGTCGAAGTTTAGCAGCTTGTGAAGGAGCTTTATTAGTAGTAGATGCTGCTCAAGGAATAGAAGCACAAACTTTAGCAAATCTTTATCTTGCCTTAGAACATGATTTAGAAATTATTCCAGTCATCAATAAAATTGATTTACCAAATGCTAATATTGAAAAAGTAAAAAAAGAATTGATAGATGCAATTGGGTTCCAAGAAGATGAATTCATTTTGACAAGTGCCAAAACAGGAGTAGGAATTCCAGAATTATTACAGGCCATTATTGAAAGAATACCAGCACCATTAGGAGACAAAGAAAAACCACTTCGTGCTTTAATCTTTGATAGCTTTTTTGATTCTTATCGCGGAGTTATTATTTCTTGTAGGATCAAAGAAGGAACTTTGAGAAAGAAAGATACTATTTTGCTGATGGAAACAGGGGCTACTTATGAAGTGGTAGAATTAGGAGTCATGACTCCGAAGGAAGAGAAAAAAGAAGAACTTGTTGCTGGAGATGTTGGTTTTATTGCTGCTAGTATTAAAGATATTACTCAAGTAAAAGTGGGGGATACTGTCACAACAGTAGAAAATTCAGCTTCTGAACCACTTCCGGGATATCAACCCATGAAATCGATGGTTTTTTGTGGAATTTATCCGATTGAAGCAAGTCGTTTTGAAGATTTAAGAGATGCTTTAGAAAAATTAAAATTAAATGATGCCTCCCTAGATTTTGAACCAGAAACTTCTACCGCTTTAGGATTTGGATTTCGTTGTGGCTTTTTAGGATTATTACATATGGAAATTATTGAAGAAAGAATTGAACGAGAGTTTGGAATTGATATCATTGCCACTTCTCCAAGTGTTATTTATGAAGTAGAATTGACCGATAAAAGTAAAATGACCGTGAATTCTCCTAGTGAGCTTCCTGATCGACAAAAAATAGCTTGTATCAAAGAACCATATATTAAAACTAATATCTTTACTCCTAGTGAGTATATCGGTTCTATTATGGAATTATGTCAAAATAAAAGAGGAACTTATTTAGGAATGGATTATTTGGATCAAACAAGAGTTAATATTCATTATCAGATTCCTTTATCTGAAATTGTTTATGATTTTTTTGATAAATTAAAATCTTATACCAAGGGATATGCTTCTTTTGATTATGAATTTATGGGTTATCAAGAAAGTAATTTAGTAAAAATGGATATTTTATTAAATGGAGAAATCGTAGATGCTTTAAGTGTTATTATTCATAAAGATTTTGCTTATCAAAGGGGAAAAAGTGTGGTAGAGGCTTTAAAAGAGATTATTCCTAGACAAATGTTTGAAGTACCAATTCAAGCAGCCATCGGAAATCATGTGATTGCTCGTACCGATATTAAGGCTCTTCGTAAAAATGTTTTAGCGAAATGTTATGGAGGAGATATTACTAGAAAAAGAAAACTGTTAGAAAAACAAAAAGAAGGAAAGAAAAGAATGAAACAAATTGGAAAAGTGGAAGTTCCACAGGAGGCTTTTCTTGCTGTTTTGAAGATGGATGAGTAATATGGTAAAAGCAGTATATATTCATATTCCATTTTGTAGGAAAATTTGTAGTTACTGTGATTTCTGTAAGTTTTTTTATCAAGAACAATTGGTAGATCAGTATCTTATACAGCTGCAGCAAGAAATGCAAGAACGTTATCAAAATGATTTGATTGATACGATTTATATTGGAGGGGGAACTCCTTCTTGTCTTTCTGTTTCTCAATTAGAAAAATTATTTGATTGTATTTGCTGTATTCAAACTAGTAAAAATTTAGAGTTTACTTTTGAATGTAATATTCATGATATTACCGAAGAACTGTTATCTTTTTTAAAAAGAAATCAGGTGAATCGTTTGAGTATTGGGGTAGAAACTTTTCATTCTGAACTGTTATCTTTTTTAGGAAGAGAAGAGCAAAAACAAGAAATGATTTCCAAAATTCAGTTAGCAAAATCTTACTTTGAAAATCTGAACTTGGATTTTATTTATGCGATTCCGCAGGAAACTATGACGATGTTACAGGAAGATTTAGAGATGTTTTTATCTTTTTCTATTCCTCATATTTCTACTTATTCTTTAATGATAGAAGAGCATACTTCATTCGGAATTCAAAAAATACAACCAATTGAAGAGGAATTAGACTTCCAAATGTATCAAGAAATTTGTTCCACTCTTGAAAAAAATGGTTATCTTCATTATGAAATTAGTAATTTTTGTAAACCTGGATATGAATCGAAACATAATCTGACTTATTGGCAGAATCAAGAATATTATGGATTTGGAGTAGGGGCAAGTGGTTATCTTGGAAAAATTCGTTATACGAATACTAGAAGTATTACGAATTATTTAAAGGGGCAAAATAGGATGGAACAAGAAGAAATGACAGAACAAATGGAAGCATCTAATCAAGCCATTTTAGGACTTCGTACCAAGAAAGGAATATCAAAAGAAGACTTTTTCAAGCATTTTCAAAAAGACTTTATAGAATACTTTCAAGTAAAAGATTTATTGGATGAAAAAATATTAATGGAAGAAAAGGGAAACTATTTTATTTCTCCGAACTATTGGTATCTATCTAATGAAATCCTAGAAAGATTTCTCTAAAATAATTGTCAAACAGATGTTTCTGTTATATAATGAATTTAGAAGTATAGAGGTGAATTATGATAGCAACAAATTATAAGATTGATTCTTTTCAAAAAGAAATTTGTTATCTCAAAAATCCAGATTATCAAGCAGATTTTCAATTTTTAGTATCAGAGCTTCCCGATTATTTTTTTGAAGTAGCAGCATCTTCTACGGGAAAATATCATCCATCTTTTTCTTTGGGAAAGGGAGGACTCTTGAGACACAGCAAAGTAGCTGTTAGAATTGGTTATGAGTTATTGAATGATCCTTGTATTGGAGATAAATATACTAGTAGAGAAAAAGATTTATTTTTAATTGCTTTAGCGATACATGATGGTGTGAAACATGGAATTCCAAAAGAAGAATATACGAGAGCAGATCATCCACTATTAGCTTGTCAGTTTATTCAAGAAAGAAAAAATCAATTAAGAATGAGTGAAGAAGACAGTGAATTTTTATGTCATGTTATTGCTTCTCATATGGGACCTTGGAATACCCATCCTTATACGAAAGAAGAAATTTTACCAAAACCAAAAGATAAATATCAAAATTTTGTACATTTATGTGATTATCTTGCTAGTAGAAAATTTTTAGATGTAAAGTTTCAAGAAAATGAAATAGAAGATTAGGAGTTATTATGGAAAGAGGAAAATTAATCGTTATTGAAGGTAGTGACTGTTCAGGGAAAAAAACCCAAAGTGAATTATTAGTAAAAAAGTTAAATGCTATGGGTATCAAAGCTATTACTTTTTCTTTTCCGATGTATGATACTCCAACAGGAAAGATAGTTGGTGGAAGTGTTTTAGGAAGAAAAGAAAATGGAGAATGCGTTTTTCCAGAAGGACCAGTTAATTTGGATCCAAAAGTTTTTTGTTTGTATTTAGCAGCTGATCGAAAATATAATTTTTCAAAGATTCAAAATTATTTAGAACAGGGGTATTATGTCATATTAGACCGCTATGTAAGTTCTAATATGGCACATCAAGGAGCGAAAATAGAAGATCCAGAGGCAAGATTCCATCTATTTCAATGGATTGATAAATTAGAGTATTGGCTTTTAGAGTTACCAAAAGCAGATATCACAATTTTTTTACATGTTCCTTTTTCTATTATCAAAGAGCTTCGTGAAAATAGAGAGTTTTTAGATGGAAATGAAAAAGATGACAATCATTTAATCCATGCAGAAAAAACTTACTTAGAATTATCTAAATTATACAATTGGAAAGTGGTTGAATGTGAAAAAGAACATAAAATGAGAACAATTGATGATATTAATCAAGAAATATTATCGATTATTAATTATTTAGGGTAAAAGGAGAAAAAATGAAGAAGAAAAGAATCATTCCTATTTTATTTTTCTCGATTTTCATCTCTTTTAGTATTAATATTGCCTGTTTTATTCAGTCATCCTACTTGGAAAAAGAAAAGAGAAAATTAGAAATAGAAATAAACGAATTAGAAAATACGACTAAAACAAAGCAGATAGAATTAAAAAATCAAGAAGAAACATTAGAAAATTTAAAAGAAGAAAAGAAAAATGAAACAGAGGATTTAGAAGAATGGAAATTAAGAGTAGAAAAAATAAAAGAACATCTATCTTAGTGATTTTAGCAATATTATTAGTTAGTTCTATCAGCGGAAATTTTTATTTTATTAGCAAAAATTTTTCTGTTATCAAAAATTATGATGAATTCTTTCAAAAATATCAAGAAAAGCAACAAGACTTTGATTCTTTACAGGAAAAACTTTTAAATTTAGAAAAGGATTTGAATCAAATTTCTCAAGTAGAAGAAGATATCATAAAAATCAAACAAGAATATTTTGCTACCATTAAGCAGTTAGAAGATGATATTTTAAGTGGGAAGTCAGACCAAAAAATAGCTTATTTAACCTTTGATGATGGGCCTTATTATAATACTTATCAATTTTTGAATGTCTTAGATCACTATAATGTTAAAGCAACCTTTTTTACAACTAGTATTAATGGGGAAAAATGCTATGATAAAAAAAGCGAAAATTGCCTTTTACTTTATCAAGAATATATCAAAAGAGGACATACGATTGCTAATCATACCTTTACTCATGGAATTTATAGGGGATTATATAATAGTACTGAAAGTTTTATTACTGCAGTAAAAAGACAGGAAGAAGTTGTACAAGAATATACAAAAATAGGTTATACTACCAATATTGTGAGATTTCCGGGTGGTAGTAGAACTTCGGGGAGATTAAAAAATGAAATCATAGAAGAACTAAGAAAAATGAATTATGGTTGGGTAGATTGGACTGCACAAGATGGGGATGGCGGAACATTAAATTCGAAAGAGCAGGCTTGGAACACTTTCACATCTTCTATTGATGAAAATATCGAAGTAGTGTTATTCCATGATTACAATAATATTACTTTATCTATTCTGCCAGATGCGATTGAATATTTACAAAAACAGGGTTATTTACTATTTCCATTATTTTACGAAAGTAATATGGTTCAAAAATAAGAATGTTAAGCGATTCTTTTTTGCTTTTGGTAAACAGTGAAAGAATTTACTATTTGGAAATTATCAATACAGGAAGAAGAAATAAGATAAAATAAGGATATCATACCAATTATATTTAATTATTAAATCCTTTGGAATGAAAGGTAGAGAAATTACTGGTAATACTTTTAATACACCAAATATTAATGTAGTAACAGAATGGGAAAGAAGAAATTCTTTCTTTTTTCATGTTCTCCTTTTTTCGACATAATATGTAATGGGTGGTATGATGTTAAAAAAAATATTAAAATTTTTCTTTTCTAACTTTTCAATTCTAACAGCTTCTTATTCCAATAATGTTTTTCCAGAACCATTAACGAAAGAAGAAGAGAAATATTATATTCAAGAGCATTTAAAAGGAAGCCAAGAAGCAAGAAACCAATTAATAGAACATAATTTACGATTAGTTGCTCATATCGTGAAAAAATACGATTCTAAAGTAGATGATACGGATGATTTAATTAGTATTGGTACTATTGGATTAATCAAAGGAGTAGATTCTTTTTCTAATAAGCATGGAACCAAAATTACTACTTATTGTGCTAGATGTATTGAAAATGAAATCTTAATGTATTTTCGCGCAAACAATAAAAATAATAAAAATGTATCATTAAATGAATCAATCGGTTTTGATAAAGAAGGAAATGAAATAACGATTTTAGATATTTTGAAAGCTCCTAAACCAGATTTTGTAGATGAGATAAATAAGAAAGATAATATTAAACTATTAAAAAAATATTTTAATGTTTTAAACGATCTAGAAAAAGAAATAATTATTAGAAGATATGGTTTAAATAATCAAAAAGAACAGACACAAAAAATGATAGCGAAAGAATTAAAGATTTCAAGAAGTTATGTATCTCGGATTGAAAAAAGAGCATTAACAAAAATCTTACGAGAATTTATGAAAAACAAATCTGTCAATTAAAGTGTATAAAAGTATCAATGGAGAAAAAAATTTGGTACTTTTTTTGTTTGAAGAAAGGGATTCGTGGTAAAATAATTTTAGAGTGTGAGAGGTATGAAAGAAGTAAAGAAAAAGAGAAAAGATGCAATTGCAAAAAAAGTTGAAAACACAAAGCAAGAAACAGTTCAACAAGAAGTGAAAGGACCTAATTTACAGGAATTAGAATTCGAAATTCAAAAAGATTTAACGAAAAAGAGAAGATATCCAATTCTATTTATTATCCTATTTTTGCTACTCATTGTTTTATATGTCTTTTTACATATGTTTGTACCTAAAATAACCTTGAATGGTTCAAATACAATTGAAATATCTTATTCTGATACTTATCAAGAACTTGGCGCAAATGCTAAATTTTTAGGAAAAGATTTCACCAAAAAAATAAAGATTACGGAAAATGTAGATACTAGTAAAATTGGTACTTATCAAGTTATTTATTCTTTAAAAGAGGGAATTTTTCATATTCAAAAAGAGAGAACTGTAAAAGTAGTAGATCAGAAGTCCCCTACCATTGAATTAGATGGAGAAGGAGAGTACAATGTATGTCCAAATGAAAAATTTAAGGAAATTGGATTTACAGCAACAGATGAATATGATGGAAACTTAACGGAAAAAGTAAAAGTAAAAGAAACAAATGAGGGAATTCTTTATACCGTAGAAGATTCCTCTCATAATAAGTATTCTATTACTAGAAAAATCAATTATGTGGATACTACTCCTCCAGAAATTACTTTAAAAGGAAACCAAACCATGTATATAAATTTAAAGGAAACCTATCAAGAACCTGGATTTACAGCAACCGATAACTGTAATGGAGATGTAACAGAAAAAGTAGTTGTAACAGGAACCGTAACGAATGGAAAAATTGGTACTTATTCAATTACTTACCAAGTAACAGATGATAGTGGAAATAAAAAAACAGTTACTAGAACAGTAATTGTTTCAGAAAAAACAGATCCAAATAGTGGAGTTTATAAAAAAGGTGTCATTTATTTAACTTTTGATGATGGACCAAGTAATGTTACTACAGGTGCTATTTTAGATGTATTAAAAGAAGAAGGAATAAAGGCTACTTTCTTTGTAACAAATAATGGACCAGATTATCTAATTAAAAGAATGTATGATGAAGGTCATACGGTTGCATTGCATACAGCATCTCATGAATATAGTCAAGTGTATGCTTCCATGGATAGTTATTTTAATGATTTAAAGATAGTAAGTGATCGTGTCAAAAGAATTACAGGTCAAACGAGTAAAATCGTTCGTTTCCCAGGAGGAAGTAGTAATACTGTTAGTAGGAATTATAGTATTGGAATCATGACTAAATTATCAGAAGCTTTATTTAGTCAAGGATATCGTTATTACGATTGGAATATTGATTCCCAAGATGCAGCGGGAGCCAATCGAGATAAAGTATATCAAAATGTTACTCAAAGTCTATCTAAAAATAAAATGAATATTGTTTTAATGCATGATATTAAAATTGCTACAAGAGATGCTATTCGTGATATTATTCATTACGGAAAAGAAAATGGGTATACTTTTGAAAGGATTGATATGGATACTTATATGATTAGACAAAGAATCAATAATTAAAGAAGAAATGAAATATTTCTTTTTGATTAAATGAAAAATTAAATTAACCAAAATGCAAAAATGTTGTTATATATTGATGTCGAACGAATAAATGTGCCATTTTACTTATTCAATAATAATAATAAATAATTTACACCATAGGTTTCGTTATTTATTATTATTATCTTTCTGAATCAGCTAGGTTTCCATATTATATCTTTGACTTGGATAAAATAAAAACCTAGTTTTTTTATGTTTTCTTTTTCCATTTTATAAAACTCCTTCCCTAAAAAATGAAGGAAAACAGTAATAAATATTATATAACTTACATTATTTTTTACAAGCATGATAATTGGAAGACTAAATTAACCAGTGCAAATTTTTATGGTGCATTTAAAAATTTATTTGAATTAAAAATCTATTTTTCATTCTTTTGGAAGTAAATTCAGAAAAAACATGGTACAATATAAATAAAGAGCAAAATAAGAAAAGAGGTTAAAATATGGTACTAACAAAAAACATCAATCCGAATATTTTTCGTGAATACGATGTAAGAGGAGTTTATCCAATCGATATCAATGAAGATGTTGCTTATACTTTTGGAAAAGCTTTTGGAACGTATATCAAAAAGTTTCATCAAACCAAATGCGTCATTGGTCATGATAATCGTTTATCTAGTGATAGCTTAGTAAATGCTTTACTAACGGGAGTCAAAGAAACGGGAATTGAAATTACTTATTTAGGACTTGTTACAACACCAATGTACTATTATGCTTGTATCAAAAAAGAAATTCCTGCTGGAGTGATGGTAACTGCTAGTCATAATCCCAAAGATGACAATGGTTTTAAATTTTCTTTTGATGAAAGAGGAAATGCAAGAGGGGAAATGATTCAAGAGTTCTTCCAGTTTTTATTAGAAGGTAACTACGATTCAGAAGAAGGAAGCATTACTTTTTATGATATCAAAGAAGAATATGAAAAATTATTATTGGATTGTGTTACTATCAATCCAACTAGAAAATTAAAGGTAATTATCGATTGTGGAAATGGAACAACTTCTTTCTTTGCAAAAAATGTTTATGAAAAAACGGGGGTAGATTTAACCGTTTTATTTGGAGAAAGCGATCCAACTTTTCCAAATCATCATCCAGATCCTTGTGTAGAAGAAAATCTATCTGCTTTAAAGCAGAAAGTATTAGATATTCATGCAGATGTTGGCATTGCCTTTGATGGAGATGGAGATCGAGTAGGAGTGATTTCAGAAAAAGGGACTTTTATTCCGGCAGATCAATTTATGATTATGATAGCTAGATCTATACTTCCAACAAGTGAAAATAAAAGGTTTTTATACGATGTAAAGTGTAGTAAAGCTTTATCTGAGGAAATTGAAAAATTAGGGGGAACTCCTATTATTTGTAGAACTGGGAATTCTTATACCAAGTTAGAAACCAAAGAAAAAGATTGTATTTTTGGGGGAGAATATAGTGGACATGTTTATTTTCGGGATAAGTTTTTAGGATTTGATTCAGGATTATATGCAGGACTTCGTTTATTAGAAATTCTAAGTAATACCACGAAAACGGTAACAGAATTATTAAAAGGAATTTCTCATTATGAATCTACTCCTGAAATTAAGATTCCTTCAACAGATATGAAGAAAAAGGAAGTAGTAGCTAAAGTGAAAGAATATTGTCATCGTCAAAACTATCCAACTATTGAATTAGATGGAGTACGAGTAGAATTGGAAGATGGTTGGGCTCTCATCCGCTATAGTAATACAGGGCCAAATATTACTGCACGTTTTGAAGGAAAAACGAAAGAAAAAATGAAAGAGTTAGAGCAAGAATTTATGACCTTAATTCAAGAATATAATCAGTTCTAATTACTTTTTTGAAAGAATAAGAAGAAACTGTCAAGTATTTGTCTAATTTCTTTTTTTTCTTGGTTTTATCTGTTATAATAAAAAAGGAGAGTGAAGACAATGGCAGTAAAATATGATGAAAGTTCAATCAAGATTCTAGAAGGTTTAGAGGCCGTTCGTAAAAGACCAGGAATGTATATTGGTTCTACCGATAAAAGAGGTCTTCACCATTTAGTATGGGAAATTGTAGATAATGCCATCGATGAAGCCATTAATGGTTATGGAGATTATATTAAAGTAACCATTCATAAAGATAAAAGTTTAAGTGTAGAAGATCATGGACGTGGAGTTCCAACGGGAATGCATGCCTCTGGAAAAACGACTCCAGAAGTTATTTATACCGTACTACATGCAGGTGGTAAGTTTGAAGAAGCAGGATATAAAGTATCCGGAGGACTTCATGGCGTAGGAGCAAGTGTTGTAAATGCATTATCTAAATGGATGGAAGTAACTATCAGAAAAGATAAGAAAGAATATCAAATTCGGTTTCATAATGGAGGAGAAGTAGAAAGACCGTTAAAAGAAATTGGAACTACATCCAAAACGGGAACAACTGTTCGTTTTCTACCAGACGATTCCATCTTTTCTACGACAACCTTTTCTTACACAACCATTTGCGAAAGAATGCAAGAATCTGCCTTTTTACTAAAAGGATTAACCATTGAAGTAGTGGATGAAGAAGATAATAAAAGTGAAAAGTATCATTATGAAGATGGATTAGTAGCTTTTGTGAATTATTTAAATGAAGATAAGATGCCTTTACATAATGTTATTGCTTTTGAGGGGATCAAAGATCGCATGGATATTAGTGTAGCAATGCAATATACAGATACTTATAATGAAAATATTATTTCCTTTGTTAATAATGTAAAAACCATCGATGGAGGAAGTCATGAAGTAGGGTTTAAAACTGCTTTAACGAGAGCTTTTAATGATTATGCCAAAGAACATAATTACTTGAAAGGAAAAGATAAATTATTTGAAGGACCAAATGTAAGAGAAGGATTAACGGCAATTATTTCGTTAAAAATTCCGGAAGATTTACTCCAATTTGAAGGACAAACCAAAGGAAAATTAGGAACTCCTCAAGCTCGTACAGCAGTAGAATCCTTAGTAGGAGAAAAATTACAGTATTTTTTAGAAGAAAACAAAAAGATTGCGACAGATATTATCGAAAAAGCTTTAAAAAGTAAGATGGCAAGTGAAGCGGCTAGAAAAGCAAGAGAAGAAGCCAGAAAAGGCAAAAGCAAAAATCCAAAAGAAAGAGCTTTATCTGGAAAACTAACACCAGCACAATCCAAAGATAAAGAACATAAAGAATTATTTATCGTGGAAGGAGATAGTGCAGGTGGTTCTGCAAAACAAGGAAGAGATCGAAGATTTCAAGCTATTTTACCATTACGTGGAAAAGTATTAAATACCGAAAAGACCAAAATGGAAGATATTTTTAAAAATGAAGAAATTAATACCATGATTTATACCATTGGTGCGGGGGTAGGACCAAATTTTGATATTGAGGAAGCAGAATATAATAAAGTAATTATTATGACCGATGCCGATGATGATGGAGCACATATTCAATGTTTATTGATGACTTTCTTTTATCGCTATATGAGACCTTTAATTGAAGCAGGAAGATTATATATTGCTCTTCCACCATTATTTTTAATTAAAAATGGAAAAGAACATATTTATGCTTATTCTGTAGATGAAATGAAACAAATTGTAACTGGAAAAAAATGTGATGTACAGCGTTACAAAGGATTAGGAGAAATGAATGCCGATCAATTAGCAGAAACCACAATGAATCCAGGAACGAGAAGTTTAATTCGAGTAACCATTGAAGATGCTTTATTAGCAGAAAAAAGAGTTAGTATTTTAATGGGAGATAATGTAGAACCAAGAAAAAATTGGATTGATGAAAATGTAGAATTTTCTTTGGAAGATGATTATCAAATTGAAACAAAATCCTAAGAGGAAGAAGGATTTTTAGGATGATTAATCAGATTGGATTCGATTTTATCACTCAAAATAGTATAAAACTCTATGAATTTCTGCAACAGAACAAAATCAAAAAAAAACAAGTTTACCTTGTTCTTCAAAAGGGAAATACCAAGTTTCTATCCGAACAATTAAAGAAAAGTGAACAGAAAAAAGCTGTAGAAGATTTAAAAAACTATACCAAAAGAACTTGTTTTGAAGATTTTTTCTGGCAAAATGAAAATAAATTTCCTCATTTAAAAGAAATTTATGATATTGTAAATATGGATTCTATGATTAATCAAGTCATAACCAATCCTATTTTTGAAAAAAAAAGAAATCTTTATTATGCAGATTTTATGATTGATTCCTTAATAGAAGAATTTTATGATTATCAAAGTGTACAATTTCTAGCAAAAGTAAAGCAGGAAATCATTGAAAAAAAGAAAAAATTAAATCGACTCATTGAAAAAAATATTCGTTATTTCTATATTCGAAGAATAACGATTTAGAAAGAGGATGTAGTATGGCAAAAAAAGAAAAAGTAGAAGAAGTGATTGAAAAAATATATGATTACACCTTAGAAGAAATTATGGGAGATCGTTTTGGAAGATATTCGAAATATATTATCCAAGATCGTGCGATTCCAGATGTAAGAGATGGGTTAAAACCAGTACAAAGAAGAATTTTATACGGAATGTATCGAGGACATCATACTTATGATAAGCCTTACGTTAAATCTGCACGTTCTGTTGGAGATATCATGGGTAAATATCATCCCCATGGGGATTCTTCTATTTATGATGCCATGGTTCGTATGAGTCAATGGTGGAAACAATCTACTCCTTATATTGATATGCATGGAAATAATGGTTCCATGGATGGAGATAGTCCTGCTGCCATGCGTTATACCGAAGCAAGGCTTTCCAAAATTAGTAATGAATTATTAGAAGATATTGATAAAGAAACGATTGTATGGGCTCCTAACTTTGATGATTCGGAAGTAGAACCAACCGTTCTTCCAGCTAGATTCCCTAATTTAATTGTCAATGGAGCAACAGGAATTAGTGCTGGATATGCTACGAATATTCCTCCTCATAATTTAGGAGAAATTATTGATGCAACTATGAAAAGAATTGATTCTCCTAACTGTTATTTAGATACCATTATGGATATTGTAAAAGGACCAGACTTTCCAACTGGTGGAATTATTGAAGGAATGGATGGAATTAGAAGCGCTTATGAATCTGGTAGAGGAAAAATTATAGTAAAAGCAAAAACTACTTTTGAAGAAGAAAAAGGAAAAGTTGTACTTGCGATATCAGAAATTCCATTTGAAGTGAATAAGGCAATGTTAGTTCGAAAAATCGATGAAATTCGAATTGATAAAAAGATTGATGGAATCCTAGAAGTAAGAGATGAATCAGATCGAGATGGATTAAGAATTGCCATCGATTTAAAGAAAGATGCGAATCGAGAATTTATTTTAAACTATTTATTGAAAAATACTGACTTACAAGTTTCTTATAATTTTAATATGATCGTAATTGATCATCGTAGACCAAAACAATTGGGATTACTTGCTATCTTAGACTCTTATATTGAATTTAAAAAAGAAGTGATTACCAAAAGAACACAATTTGACCTTCGTATGGCAAAATCAAGATTACATATTGTAGAAGGATTAATTAAATGTTTATCGATTTTAGATGAAGTAATTCGTGTCATTCGTGCTAGTAAGAATAAACAAGATGCGAAAGATAATTTAGTAAAAGAATTTGATTTTACCATTCTGCAAGCAGAAGCGATTGTAACTTTGCAACTTTATAAATTAACGAATACCGATGTAACAGAATTGGAAAAAGAATTAGAAAGTTTAAGAAGTTTCGTTTCAGAGTTAGAAGAAATCTTATCTAGTGAAGACAAATTAAAGTCTGTTATGAAAGAAGAATTAAGAAGGGTAAAGAAAGAGTATGGAACTCCTAGAAAAACAGAAATTAAAGAAGAAATTACCGAAATTAAAATTGATACAACCGTTATGATTCCGAAAGAAGATGTACTAGTTATGGTAACCAAAGATGGTTATATTAAGAGAACTTCATGGAGAAGCTATCAGTCATCTAGTGAGGAATCCTTATTAAAAGATAATGATTATGCAATTGGATTATATGAATTAAATACTTTAGATACCATTTTATTATTTACCAATTTAGGAAATTATCTTTTTGTCCCTGTTCATATTATTCCAGATTTAAAATGGAGAGAAATGGGAAAACATATTAGTAATATCATCAAATTAGAAGAAACAGAAGAAATTATTAGTGCAATTCCTGTTCCAGATTTTGAAGATAAAACGGATGTTGTAATCGCAACGCAAAACGGAATGATTAAACGAACCTCTTTAAAAGAATTCCAAGTAAGTAGATATTCTAAACCAATTCAATGTATGAAATTAAAAGAACAAGATACAGTAGTGAATGCCTTTATTACTACCTCATCTGAAATCTTTGTTGCAACGGATGGAAATTATGGTTTATGGTTTGACCGAGAAGATATCCCAGTAGTAGGAATCAAAGCTAGCGGAGTAAAAGCAATGAAATTAAAAAATGATCATGTCGTATCTTGCCTATCTTTTGATTTAAATTCTATAGAAACACTTTTAGTGGTAACGGATAAAGGAACTGGAAAAAGAATGAAGCTAGAAGAATTTGAAAAAGCATCTCGTAGTCAACGTGGATTATTATTACTTCGTGAAGTAAAAACAAATCCTTATCACGTAAAAAGAGCATTTATGGTTTCTACAAAAGATCATATTGGAATCAAAACACCAGATATTAATTTATTAAAGGTAAGTGAATTTCCAATTATGGATCGCTATTCAACAGGAAGTACGATTTCCAAACATGATGTTTTAGATGCTTTTCAAGTAGCAGAACTGATAACAAAAGAAAAGTTAGATTCCAAGGAAGACGATTCCAGCAATTCTTCTATGGAAGAAGTAGAAACAGTTTCTAGCATAGAAGAAAATCTTACTGCTAAAATTTTAGAAGAAGTTCCCATTGAAAAAAAAGAAACAAAAAAGGAAGAAAAGAAAGAATTGACAAGGAAAAAATCAGAGAAAGTATCCTTAAAGGAGATAGATGATCGATTAATGACGATTGACGACTTTTTAGGGGATTTTTAAGCTCTTTTTTCTAAAGCAAGAAGAAAAATAGGAAACAAAAGCCTATTTTTTTCATATATATAACTAGGTGGTAATATGGCAAAGGAAGATTTTAAAAGATTTGTAAGAAGTCACCCAGAATTAGTCAATCATGTAAATAATGGTTCCATGACTTGGCAAAAGTTTTATGAAATGTATGATCTTTATGGAGAAAATAATACGATTTGGTTGAAATACCAATCTTCAAATTCAGCAATAGAAAATACAGAAACTGTTACCAAAACAAAATCTCCAACAGTAGGAGATACCTCTTTAAAAGATCTCTTTAACATGGTAAAGAAAATAGATTTAGATTCTGTGAAAAAAGGAGCAGAGGGCTTGCAAAAGGCAATTGCTTTAGTACAAGATTTAGGTAGTAGTTCTAAAACAACAACTAACTATCAAGCAAGACCTTTATATCAGCACTTAGAAGATTAATGGATATTCCAACCCAAATTAGAATCAAAAATAATCCCTATTTATACCGTTATTTAAGGGATAATTCCAGTTGGTATAAGAATCTAAATCGAAATCCCAATAGCATTAAACAAATGGAAATAGAAATGAAAAGAGCCTATAAATTAAATTTATCTGATCGAATTGATAACTTTAGCCAAAAAATAGAGATGATCCGTTCTTTCATGGATATATTAAGTTAAACCAGTAGACATCACTGGTTTTTTCTTTTATAATAAAGATGTGATTATGATGAAAGAAAAAATAGAATGCAAATTAGAAGAACTTCTAGAATTATTAAAAAAGGATACTAAAATAGTTTCTTTTCAGGAAAAAAGGGAAGCTTTATTAGAAAATCAAAATTTTTTAAAAAAAATGAAACAGCTACAAAACTTAGATATTTATTCTAGTGAATATCAAAAATTAAAAAAAGAACTATTGGAAAATCCAGTATTTAAAGAATATAAAGAATTAGAAACAGAAATTACTTTTTTCATTTTAGAGATTAACCAAAGATTAAAATCATTAACCAAAAGGGGAGAAAGAGTATGCGAATCATCAGTGGAACATATAAAGGAAGAAAAATAGATGGTTATGAAATTGTTGGTACTCGACCTACTCAGGATCGAATGAAAGAAAGCCTATTTGCCATGATACAGGATGAAATAAGAGGTGCAACAGTTTTAGACTTATTTGCAGGAAGTGGTAATTTAGGAATAGAAGCTTTAAGTAATGGAGCAATTTTTACTTCCTTTGTTGATTCGAATAAAAAGTGTTGTGAAGTCATTCAAAAGAACTTAGCATCTATTCCAGAAGAAACCTATCAAATTCAAAATTTAGATTATCAAAAGGCACTTTTTCTTTTTGAACAAGAGAAAAAAAGCTTTGATATTATTTTACTAGATCCTCCTTACCAACTTTCTTGTTTTCATGAAATCTTAATTTTTTTTGGAAAAAACGATTTATTAAAAGAAGATGGAATCGTTATTTGTGAGTATGAAATAGATCAATTTCAAGAAGAATATCCTAATTTGATTTTAGAAAAAGAAAAGAAATATGGATATAAAAAAATTAGAATATATCGAAAAAGGAGTAATCCATGAAAATTTATTTAGTTAGACATGCCGAAACAGATGCGAATCAAAATCATATTATGCAAGGAAGAAGTCAAAACCTACAAATTAATGAAAATGGAGTAAGAAAAGCAAAAGAATTAAAAGAAAAATTAAAAAGTGTTCCTTTTACTATCTGTTATACTTCTCCTTTATTAAGAGCTTGGTCTACGGCTATTATTTTAGTAGGAGAACGAGTAGAAATTAAAGAAGATTATCGTTTAATAGAAAGAGATCTAGGAAACTTAGAAGATAAACCAAGGAATCTTTATGACCAAAATAAATATTGGGATTATGAGTTGAATTCTCATGATGAAGGAGTAGAACCAATTCAAGATATTTTTAAAAGATGTAACAGTTTTTTAGAGGATATCAAAAATAATTATCAGGAAAATGATACAATACTGATTGTTTCGCACGGTGCTGTGACGAGATGTTTGCATCACTTATTAAAAGGAACAAATCGCAAGAAAAATTTATTGGGATTTCCCGTTGAAAATTGCTTTTGCCAAGAATATGAAATTAAGAAGGAGAATAGAACATGAATTTTATAGATGATTTCGAAACCTTAGGAATCATGGATCGTTTTTCTAATTTATTGCAGGATTATTCTTTTAGTAGAATGCTCGATTAGAACAAAAAATAGGGAAGAGATTTCAACAGAAAACACAAGAAGATTATCGACATTCTCTTATCTTGTCACTTCGATTAAAAGAAATTAAATATCCTGAAAAATATCTTTTTCAATAGGCAAATTCAAAGATACAAAGCAAGTAGGAATTTGCTTTTTTGTTTGTTTTCAAATATTTTGAAAAAATTAGCAATCTTTCTTGACAATTGCTAATACTAAGAATATAATGATATTAGCACTTGAAAAAATATAGTGCTAATAGGAGGTAGTGATGCTAACCGAAAGACAAGAAAAAATTTTAAAATTAATTGTTACAGAATATATTAAACTAGCAAAACCAGTTGGTTCTAATTTAATCTGTGATGAATTAAAATGTTCTAGTGCTACCGTTCGAAATGAAATGGCAGAATTAGAGGAATTAGAACTTCTTGAAAAAACACATACCTCATCCGGTAGAATTCCTAGTGAAAAGGGATATCGTTATTATGTAGACCATTTAATGAGACCAAAAGAATTAAATGGAGAAGATATGTTAAAACTACAAATTATCTTCAATAACCAACAGTTAGAATTATCTGATTGCTTGAGTGAAAGTCTAAAATTAATCTCTGATATGACAAATTATACTTCTATTGTGTTAGGAGAAACTTCTCATGAGAATAAATTAAAAGAAATTAATGTAGTTCCTATTGATACAGAAAATTTAGTAGTAATTGTCATTACTGATCAAGGACATGTAGAAAACAAAAAAATATCCTTTAAAAATGTGTCCCTAGAGGAAATTAAAAAAACTGTATCTTTAATTAATGAACTAATTGTAGGAACTCCGATTGATGAAGTAAGTACCAAACTAGAATTTGAAATTAAACCAATTATTAGTAGATATGTCAAAGAACATGAAGTTGTTTATAATACTTTCTATCAAGTATTTCAAGAATTTTCTAATAAAAACCTAAATGTAGTTGGAAAAAATAATATTTTAAAACAACCAGAATTTAATAATATAGAGAAAATACAAGATATTTTTGGAAAATTAGAAAATAAAGAAGAAATCATTAATAGTATAAAAGAAGAGAATAATGATATTAAAATTTATATCGGAAAAGAAAATAATTTAGATGATGATGTAGCAATTATTAAAACAAAATATCATACCAAAGATCAAGAAGGAACCATTGCGATTGTTGGTCCAAAAAGAATGGATTATGATAGAGTAGTTACCCTTCTAGATTATATTAAACAAAAGATTGAACAGTAAGGAAGGAGAATTATGAAAGAAGAAACAAAAAAAGAAGAACAAGAAAAAAATTGTTGGAAAGAAAAAGAAAGTACGGACAAGAAAGAACATTGTCACTGTAATCATCACGAGAAAGAAGATAAGAAGAAAAAAAACAAAGAAAACGAAGAACTAGAAGAAGCGAAAAAGACAATCTTAGACTTACAAACGAAATTGATGTATACACAAGCTGATTCCATTAACTACCGTAAAAGAAAAGATGAAGAAACTGCTAGTTTATTAAAATATGCGAATCAAGACCTGTTATTAGACTTAGTAAACATGATAGAAAACTTAGATCGAGCAGCTAGTATCAAAACTGAGTCTGAAGAAAGTAAAAAGATTCAAACGGGAATTCAAATGGTAAGTAATCAATTTAAAGATATTTTGAAAAAATATGATGTTGTAGAAATCGAAGCTCTTGGGTATCCATTTGATGCTGATTATATGGAAGCCATGATGGTTGGAAATGATCCAGAAAAGCCAAACGAAATGGTATTAGAAGTCTTGATGAAGGGTTATAAATATAAAGATAGAGTGTTAAAACATGCGGTTGTGAAAGTCAACCAAATAGAAGAAAAAGAAAATGAGAAAGGAAATGATTAATCATGAGTAAAATTATAGGAATCGATTTAGGAACAACCAATAGTTGTGTTGCTGTCTTAGAAGGAGGTAGTGCAACGGTTATTCCAAATCCAGAAGGAAATCGAACAACACCATCTGTGGTATCTAGTAAAAAAGGAGAAAGAATTGTAGGGGATGCGGCAAAACGTCAAGCCTTAACCAATAAAGATACCATTTCTTCCATTAAGAGAAAAATGGGAACTAGCGATAAAGTAGAAATGGAAGGAAAGAGTTATACTCCAGAAGAAGTATCTGCTATGATTTTATCTTATATGAAAGATTATGCAGAAAAATATTTAGGAGAAAAAGTAGATAAAGCAGTCATTACTGTTCCTGCTTACTTTAATGATAGTCAACGTCAAGCTACTAAAAATGCAGGTAAAATTGCTGGTTTAGAAGTAGAAAGAATTATCAATGAACCAACAGCTGCTGCTTTAGCATTTGGACTTGATAAGCAAGATAAAAACCAAACTGTTTTAGTTTATGACTTAGGTGGAGGTACTTTCGATGTATCTATCCTAGAATTAGGAGATGGAATCTTCGAAGTAAAATCAACAGCCGGTAATAATCGATTAGGTGGAGATGATTTCGATCAATGCTTAATGGATTATATCGTATCTGAGTTTAAGAAGGAAAATGGAATTGATTTAACGAAAGATAAATTAGCTATGCAAAGATTAAAAGAAGTATCTGAAAAAGCAAAGAAAGATTTATCTGGTATGACTTCTACTCAAATTTCAGCACCATTTATTTCTCAAGGAGAAGATGGCCCACTTCATATCGATATGACGATTACACGTGCTAAATTTGAAGAATTAATTCATGATTTAGTACAGTCTACGCTAGAACCAGTCAGAAAAGCTTTAAAAGATGCTAAATTAGATAAAAAAGATATCGATAAAGTGATCTTAGTTGGTGGATCTACTCGTATTCCTTGTGTACAAGAATTAGTAGAAAAAGAATTAGGACAAAAACCATCTCATGAAGTAAACCCAGATGAAGCGGTAGCAATTGGTGCTGCGATTCAAGGTGGAGTATTAACAGGAGAAGTAAACGATATCGTGTTATTAGATGTAACGCCACTTTCTTTAGGAATTGAAACGTTAGGTGGAGTTATGACTGTATTAATTCCAAGAAATACAACGATTCCAACTTCTAAGAGTCAAGTATTCTCTACAGCTGCTGATAATCAACCTGCTGTTGATATCCATGTACTACAAGGAGAACGTAGTATGGCAGCAGATAATAAAACTTTAGGAAACTTCCAATTAACCGGAATTCCTGCTGCTCCTCGTGGCGTACCACAAATTGAAGTAAAATTTGATATTGATGCGAATGGTATCGTTAATGTAACTGCAAAAGATTTAGGAACCAATAAAGAACAAAAAATTACGATTACTTCTTCTACCAACTTAACCGATGAAGAAATCGAAAGAATGAAGAAAGAAGCAGAAGAGCATAAAGCAGAAGATGAAAAACGTAAAGAAGAAGCAGATACTAAAAATGAAGCAGAACAATTAGTATTTCAAACAGAAAAATCTTTAAAAGATTTAGGAGATAAAGTAACAGATTCAGAAAAAGCAGAAGCAGAAAGCTTAATCAAAGACTTAAAAGATGCTTTAGAGAAAAATGATTTGGATGAAATCAAAGCCAAGAAAGAAAAACTTCAAGAAAAAGCAATGGCTTTAGCAACAAAAGTCTATGAGCAAGTACAAAAAGAACAAGGAGCTAATCAAGCAGCAGAAGAAGGATCAAGTAGTTCTTCTAATAATAACGATGATGTAAAAGAAGCAGAATACGAAGAAAAATAAAAGCAAAGAAATACTAAGTTCTAGGGATACTAGAACTTAGTATTTGTTAGTAAAAAGGAGAACCTATGGAAAAAGAAATACTACGTAGTGAACAAAAACAAGAAGATACTTGGAACTTGGAGAGTATTTATGAAACGAAAGAAAAATATTTGAAAGAACAAGAAGAAGTAAAAAAATTCATGAAAAAGTTTTCCAAATATCAAGGTTGTGTAGGAAAAAGTAGTAAAAATTTATTAGAAGTATTAGAATTAGATCAAACAATCGAAAGAAAAATGCAGAAGATGTCTAACTATGCTTATCGTAAGTATGATGAAGATTTATCGAATGTTGCGAGTCAAGAATTAGTGGGTTCTTTTGATCAATTATATGCAGAGTATAGTAAAAATGGGTCTTTTCTAGTTCCAGAAATTTTAAAAATAGATGAAAAAACCATTCAAAAATTTATTCAAGAAGAACCAAAATTAAAAGAATATGAATTGTTACTCCAAAGAATATTTAGAAATAAACCTCATATTCTATCAGAGCAAGAAGAAAAAATCTTATCTTCTATGCAAATGGTTTTAGGAGAACCTGAAAAAATAGCGGGAATTATTCGAAATTCTGAACTGCAATTTGGAACAATTCTTGATAGTAACCAACAGGAAGTCAAACTAAATAATGAAAATCTTATGGTTTATCTAAAAAGTCCCGATCGAAGAGTTCGTAAAGATACCTTTGAAACCTTCTATCAAAATTATGCAAACTATAAAGAAACTTTAGCTGAAACCTTACAAGGGCATGTAATGGCACTAGCAACTAGTGCGAAATTAAGAGGCTTTTCTAGCAGTAAGGAAGCGAGTCTATTTCAAAATAGAGTCAATCCGAAAGTTTATAATAATTTAATTGAAGCAGTACATGAAAAAATGGATATTGTTTATCACTATTTTCAATTAAAAAAAGAAGTATTACAGTTGGATGATTTTTGCCTTTATGATACTTATGTTAATTTAGAGTCTAGTAGTGATAAAACCTATACTTATGAAGAAGCAAAAAAGATTGTTTTAGATGTCGTTCAGGTATTTGGAAAAGAATATCAAGAAAAAATCAAAGAAGCATTTGATCATCGTTGGATTGATGTTTATCCGAATAAAGCAAAACGTGGGGGAGCTTATTCGGCAGGAAGTTATGATACGATTCCTTTTGTGTTGTTGAATTATCAAGGAAATTATCACGATGTATCAACCATTGCACATGAATTAGGACACTCTATGCATACCTATTATTCTAACCATAGTAATCCTTATCTATATAGCGGGTATAAAATTTTTGTTGCAGAAGTAGCATCTACCGTAAATGAAATGTTATTTAATTACTATATGTTGGAACATGCAAAAACCAAGGAAGAAAAACGTGCTATCTTAAGTGAAATGATGGACTTATTCAAAAGTACTATCTATCGTCAAACCATGTTTAGTGAATTTGAAGATTTTATTTTTGCAGAATATGAGAAGGGGCATGTCTTAACCAATGAATTATTATCCAACAAATATTATGAATTAAATCAAGAATATTTTGGTAAAGATGTAAGAATTAACGATGAAATTCGTTATGAATGGGAAAGAATTCCACATTTCTATTATGATTTTTATGTTTATCAATATGCTACAGGATTATCCGCAGCTTGCTATATTGTTAATAGAATTCGAAAGAAAGAAGAAAATGCAGTTACAGATTATTTAAACTTTCTAAAAACAGGAGATTCTATGGATCCAGTAGAAGAGTTAAAGGTAGCTGGTGTAGATATGTATGATAAAAAAGTAATAGAAAAGGCCTTGGATATGTTCCAAGAATTAATTGATGAATATAAATCCTTGATGTAAGGGGTGAAATAATGGATAAAAAAGATTATTATGAAGTCTTGGGAGTTAGTAAAACTGCTAGTCAAGATGAAATTAAAAGTGCTTTTAGACATTTAGCGAAAAAATACCATCCAGATGTCAGTAAGGAACCAGATGCAGAAGCCAAATTTAAAGAAATACAAGAAGCTTATGCCGTTCTATCGGATGAAGAAAAAAGAAAACAATATGATCAGTTTGGTCATGCTGCCTTCCAAAATGGTGCTGGTGGAGCAGGGGGATTTGGAGGATTTGATTTTTCTGGATTCGACTATGGTGATATCTTTGATAACATTTTTGGAAGTTTTGGGGGAGGTTTTTCTTCTCGTTCAGGAGGAAGTAGAGCTCGTCGTGGAAGCGATTCCTTAATGCGAATGAAATTATCCTTTGAAGAAGCCGTTTTTGGATGCAAAAAGGATATTCAATTAGATATCACAGAAAGATGTCCAGATTGTGATGGAGCTGGTGGCTTTGGCGAAAAAACTTGTGACCAATGTCATGGAAGTGGAACGATAACCAGTGAGCAACATACCATTTTTGGAAGTTTCTTATCTAAAACAACTTGTCCAAAGTGTAAAGGAGAAGGAAAAAGTTATGAAAGAACTTGTTCGAAATGTCATGGAAATGGTCAAGTAAGAGTGAATAAAGAAATTGAAGTTAAAATCCCAGCAGGAGTAGATACTGGAAGTCGATTAAAATTATCTGGAAAAGGTGCTGCCGGTACGAATGGTGGTCCTAATGGAGATTTATATATCGAATTTCAAGTTTTAGAACACGATTACTTTGTTCGTGATGAAAATGATATTTACATTGAAGCTCCTATCACGATTACAGAGGCTGTATTAGGATGCAAAAAGGAAATTCCTACTTTATATGGTAATGTCACGTTATCGATTCCAGCAGGAAGTGAATCTGGTGAAAAGCATCGTATCAAAGGAAAAGGAATTAATAATGAGACCACTCGTAAAAAGGGTGATATGTATATTGTTTTAAAGATTGTTACGCCAAAGAAACTTTCGAAAGAACAAAAAAGTTTATTAGAAGAATTATCTAAAACAGATTTAACCGATGATGATGATATAAAAAATTTTACGAAGTTTGTTAGAAAAAATGAGAAATAAGAAAACCAGTAAATTCATTAGAGTTTACTGGTTATTTTTTTCACTTTCTTTTAATTTTTCTAATTTTTCATCAATTTGTTTTAACATTCTTTCATTCGGAGAAGTATCTTGAGGAATATAATATTTTTTATGGAGTAGGTTATCAGGTAAATACTGTTGTACTACAAAATGATTTGGATACTCGTGAGGATATTTATAAATAGTAGAATGAATTTTAATAGTATCAGGAACATCTCCGCATCTACCAGTTTCTACATCACTAATAGCGGAATCAATTGCCATAATTGCAGAATTTGATTTTGGAGATAGGGCCATTTGAATTACAATTTCTCCAAGTGGAATTCTAGCTTCTGGAAGTCCCACTAATTCGCTTGCTGAAATGGCTGCCATTACTCTAGGCCCGATTTCTGGATTGGCAAGGCCAATATCCTCATAAGCAATTACACTCATTCTACGGTAAATACTATCTAAATCTCCAACTTCTATTAATCTAGCTAAATAATGTAGAGAGGCATCTACATCACTTCCACGAATCGATTTTTGAAAGGCAGAAAGCATATCATAATGACCAGATTCATCATGATCAGATACGAAAACAGGTTTACTATTAATAGATTTAATCAGATCAATATCTATTTTCTTTTGATTACTGGAATAATAAGCTAGCTCTAATAAATTATAAGCATACCTTAAATCATTTCCCGCTAAAGAAGCAATATAAGAAATAGCCTCATCATCGATTTGAATTCCTTTTAAATCATCCTGTTTAATAGCCCTTTTTAATCCAGTTATAATATCATCTTTCTCTAAATCTTTTAATTCAAAAATATGACATCTACTACGAATTGCAGGATTGATTTTGAAATAAGGATTGGAAGTAGTCATACCAATCAAAGTGATTAAACCACTTTCTAATTGTGGTAATAATAAATCTTGTTTATCTTTGTTTAAACGATGAATCTCATCCATAATTAAAACTAGGCCATCATACATTTTTGCTTCTTCTACTACGACATCAAAATCTTTTTTTGTATTCATCGTAGCATTTAAAAAGCGATAGCGGACTCCTAAATCTTTTACGATAGCATTTGCGATAGAAGTTTTTCCAATTCCGGGTTTTCCATATAAGATCATAGAAAATATTTTTTTATTTTCTACTAGATTTCTTAATATTTTTCCTTTTCCTAATAAATGTTTTTGACCAATTACTTCATCAATGGAATTCGGAGCAAGTTTCAAAGCTAAAGGTTTTTCCATTTCATATCACCTATATTTATTTTATCAAAAATTGAAACAAAATACTATCTCTTATCTAAAAACTATGTTATACTTAACTTAATAAAATAAGGTATCTAAGTTAGATAATAAGAAGCTATCAGAATAACCTTGATTGTCCTTTTCGAAGGACATTTTTATATTGTTGAGTGGTACTTGATTTTGAATACTTTCATCTAGTTCCAAACGAATTTGATATTTTGCTGTAACATTACCAGTATTGGTAACGGTAAATTCATACGGAGTAGTATTTAAACCTTGTTCGTTGGTCATAGGATAAGCATTTTGAATGTTTATGGTATCTGTTTTCTTTTTGTATTCTACTTCCAAATTACCGGTATACATCACATACTGTTTTCCTTTGGCAGTAGTCGTTAAATAAGAATAACTAACTCCTACAATTCCTAAAAATAGAATGACAAATAAAATACTAAAAATGAGATAAAAATATTTCTTTTTTAATTTTTTCATTTTATGAAACTCCTTTTTTTCATTTAGATTATCTAAATTTTTCTTAGTTTCTAAGTATCTAACTTAGAAACTAATTTAGTATTTACGAAAAATATTTTAATCAAACCAGGAGAAAGTCATGAATATGGAATCAAATTATGGATAGATATCAATGCAGGAAATGAAATACAAGGAAAAACATTTAGTGCGCAAGTAGTAGTAGATAGTATCCAAGAATTAGCAGATAATTATAAAATTGATACGAGACCGATTCTAACGTTAAAAGAAGGAACTTCTAATATTAGTTTAAAAGTCAATGAGAATTATCAAGAATTAGGAGTAGAAAAAATAGAAGATGATCAAGAAATATTTACAAGTAGTGATGTAGTAACAACCATAGAATATTTTGATGGAACCAATAAAGAATTACAGGTAGTAGATAAAGTAGATACTACGAAAACAGGAATCTATTATATTACTTACTAGGTAACAGATCAAAGTGGAAATACTGGGCAAGCAGTAAGAGTCGTAACGGTAAATGAAAGTTTAGAAAAACCAAGTATCCAATTAATAGGAGCCGAAACAATCACTTTAGGACAAAGAGATTATTATAAGGAACAAGGAGTAGAAGTAGAAAAGGATTATAAAAGCTTTATTATCGGAGAAGTAAAGACTAAGGTAGTAGGAACTTATACAGTAAGATATATTGTGGTAGATCAAGAGCAGCAAATAAATAGTGTAACAAGAACTATTTATGTAAATGAACCATATCAAGAACAACTATTAAATGGAGCATATCCAGAATTAACAGACAACTTAATCCCAGTAACGATAGAAGATGGTGGAACAGTAAAGAGGGCAAGTACATTATCAACATGGTATAGTTACGAAAAGAAACAATGGGCCAATGTAGTAGTATTAAAAGATGAGAATGAAGAATATGAAAATAATGAAGTCATTCCAGAAGGCTCTATCGAAAGTTATTTTGTGTGGATACCAAAATATAGTTATCAAATATGGGATTTAGGAAATTACCCAGGATTCCTAAAAATTGAAAATAAAGTACATGAGATTCAAATAAAATTTGGATTAGAAAATACAGTAGATGATCATATCAGTGCAGAAAAACAATGTCGAACACCGATGAATGGAAGTCAAGGAATAGCAGGAGGAAGTGGAAACTGTGCAGTAGGAGATTATATGACCCATCCAGCCTTTTTAGCATTTGATAGTAATGGCTTTTGGGTCGGAAAGTTTGAGACTGGATATGAGGGAGCAACGAAAACTGCAGAAGCTCAAATAAATAGTTCAGAACAAGATAAAATCATTATTAAACCCAATGTCTATAGTTGGAGAGGTATAACATTAGGGAATGCATTTCAGACATCTTATGAATATTTAAGAAATGAAGAAAGTCATATGATGAAGAATACGGAGTGGGGAGCAGTAGCTTATTTCAGTCAATCTCAATATGGAACTTGTACAAATGATCAATGTAGTGAAGTTAGAGTGAATAATAATTCAAATTATATTACAGGCTATGCAGCAAAGGAGGAACCAACTGCAGGATATAATAATAAAGCAGATATTGAAGGAAATCATGTAGAAGGTACAGAACTTCATGAAAATGGAACAAATACAAAAATGTATCATACTACAGAGGGACATCAAGCTTCTACTACTGGAAATATCACAGGAGTTTATGATATGAGTGGTGGGGCTATGGAATATGTGATGGGGTATGCAACAAATCCAACAAATAATGATGCAAATAATAACATTACTTCCTTATATCCAACTTTTTTTACTAGTAATGATTGGAAGAAATATTATGATAATTATACCTCAACATTCAATACTCAATTTAATAATCGAATCTTAGGAGATGCAACAGGTGAAATGGGACCATTTGGAATTGAAAATGATCCAGATAACAACCAACATACTAAAAATAGTTGGTATAAAGATTATGGCTATTTTGTAGATTTATATTCCTCTTGGTTTGATCGAGGTGGCTATTGGCCCGATGGTACTAGTGCTGGAGTGTTTGCGTTTAGTCACTTTAATGGAAATAATTTTAGTAATACATCCTTTCGGATTGTCTTAACACCATAACAAAAAAAGAGAAAGTTTGTTAGTTTTTCTAACATTCTTTCTCTTTTAGATTTTGAATCTCTGTTAGTGATAAACCAGTTGCTTTTGAAATATCATCAAGCTTGATACCAAGTTTTAATAAATTTTTAGCAATTTCCATATTTCTTTGTGTAATACCTTTTTCTAATCCTTCTTCATAAGAATCTTTTCGTATAGAATTCTCTTCTTTTTTTCTCACTGCTTCATGATCATAGGCATAGATAAACTCTTCATCCATCGCTAATCTCTCCAATTCTTCGATAATTTCTAAATCTCTGGAATTCTTCGTAGCTTTTCTCATTTCTTCATAACTTTCTTTTTGAAATAAAGAAAGTCTGATATCAATTTCATTATTATCATAACATAAATTTTTGAATTCTGGTAAATAAATTTCAAAACTTTCAATATCTTCTATGACATCTTGAAGATGGGGTTCCATAAATAGATAATGAACTTCTTTTACTTTTGGAACTTTTTGATAAGAATAGTTATTAAATAGAATGAGTTTTGTTTCCATCGGATGATAGTTTTCTCCTGTTTCAAACCTGTTACCAGCGATACGATATAAGTAACTATAATTTTTAATTCTTAAATGTTGATAATAAGAATCATTCATTTCTATAATAACGATCGTATCATCTTTCTTTAAGACTAAATCCATCCGATAATCTTTGATTTGATTTCCGGTGTTTGCTTCATTATCAACAAGTTCAAAACCAGATAAATCAAGACCACACTTTTCTAAGATAATTTCATCGAACCAAGGTTTCAACTTCGGATTCTTATAAAGGTACTTAAAGGTAGTATCACTACAGAGTTTCACAAATCTTACTTTTTCTTTTAATTTAGTCATATAACTCCTTTCGTTTTTAGAAGATAAATACTTTTTCACCCCCTTATCATCATTTATCCTCTTATAGTATTATTTGAAAAAAATGGAGAATGACTAAAAAAATCGAAAAAAAGTTGGAAAAAATAGAAAATTTTACAGTTTTAGACATTTTTTTGCCTTTGGTTTCATTTTTTCATTGGGAAATATTTTTTTCGACAAAATTCTATTTTGCTTTTACGTATGATAATCTTGGTGATCATATGAAATTAAATTTATTCATTCCTATTCTGTGTGCTATCTTATTGGGTTATCTTTGTGCCTCTTTTATTTTCGAACAATATGGTATTACAAGCTTTTCTTTCTCAGAAAAAGGAACAGTTTATATGTTACAATGTGGAGCTTATACAACTGAAAGTGCTAGCAAAGAAGAAATTCCTGGAGTAGAAGATAAAATTACGATAAAAGAAGGCAATAAATATTACTCTTATATTGGAATGACTAGTAGTAAGAAAAATGCTTTAGCAATTCAAGAAATGTATCAAAAACAAGGAGTCAGCCTTTATATTAAAGATACTTATCTAGATAATGATGATTTTATCAATGAATTATCTCAATATGATGTTTTATTAGAAAATAGCGATACTTTAGAAGAAGTGAATTCTGTTTTAAAAACTATTTTAGCAACTTATGATGAAATTATACAAAATTCGTAAGTCAATTTCATTTTTTTGCAGAATAATATATTAGGTGATAAAAATGAAAGTAAAAGATTTACCAGAATTAGAAAGACCAAGAGAAAGATTACTGCAAGTAGGAGTAGAAAACTTATCGAATGAAGAATTACTTTCCGTTATTCTAAAAAGTGGGACAAAAAACAAATCTGTAAAAGAAATGAGTTTAGAAATTTTAAAAGATTTCAATGGAATAGCAAATTTTCAAACAGTAACCAAAGAAAAACTGCAACAGATTAAGGGAATTGGATTAGCTCAGGCTTTGACATTACTAAGTGTAGTAGAACTCGGAAGAAGAATTTATCAAAACCAGAAGCCTTTTTTGAAACTTTCTCTTCGTTCTGCAGGTGATATTTATCAGTATATGAAATATGAATTAAAAGATAAAAAGCAAGAATACTTCTATTGTTTATATGTAAATACTAAAAAGGAATTAATAGAAAGGAAATTATTATTTATGGGAACTTTGAATCGTAGTATTGTACATCCTAGAGAAGTATTTAAACATGCTTATTTATGTAGTGCATCAGGAATTATTTGTATTCATAATCATCCAAGTGGTGATATTACTCCTAGTAAAGAAGATATTCATCTAACCAATTCGTTAGTAGAATTAGGAAAAGTGAATGGAATCCCTATTTTAGACCATATTATTATTGGAGAAGATCAATATTATAGTTTTTATGAAGATGGACAAATCATGAACTTATAAATGAGGTGATTTCGTTGTACCACAAAAAGAAAAAAATTGGAAAAAAGTTAGGAATTGGAATCGGGTTAGTTCTATGTTTTATTCTTCTCTTTTTTAGTTATACAAGGAATAGTAGTTATTTGAAAATTGAAAAGATAATCCATGATATAGGTATCTTTCTAGAAGGTGTTTTTATTTCAGAACAAGGAGAATTGGAGGAAGAAATTATAGATGGAATCCATCAAGAATTAGAATTAGAAAATCAAGAATTAAAGAAGCTATTGGAATTAAACTACAGTAATTATCAAAAAATTAATGCAACAGTAATTAAAAGAGATATCAATTGGTTTCATTCTTTAATAATCAATAAAGGAGAAAGACAGGGAATCGGAATTAATATGGCAGTAGTATCTAGTCAAGGGTTAATTGGAAAAGTAATTCAAACAAATGAAAATTCTAGTGTAGTAGAACTTTTAAGCTCTGGAAGTAATCGTCTAAAAGTATCTGTTTCTATTGCTATGGAACAAGAAACAGTTCATGGAATTCTAAATGGTTATTTAGAACAAGAATCGCTACTAGAAGTAAACTATATTCCAAAAGAAAAAAAGATAGAGATTGGTAGTAGTGTTTATACCAGTGGCTTAGGAGAAGTTTATCCCGCTGGAATTTATGTTGGAAAAATAGAAGCAATCACGTTAGATTCTTTAGGATTATATCAAATTGCCAAAATAAGGCCAGATACTTCCTATGATACCATTCGATATGTTAGTATTTTCGTGAGGGAAAATTTATGATTTATTTATTTTTATTCCTGTCTCTTATTTTAGATTTTATTTTATCCTATTATCTTCCTTTTTTTCCAAAATTCTTTTCTTTTTTTTATCCAGAATTATTTTATACTACAATACTCGTTTTCTTTCTTTTTTCTATCAAAAACAAGAAGAAGGGAAGATTTCTTCTCATCATTGCAATATTATATGATTTTTTCTTTCAACCAATTTATTTCTTTTCCTTTTTTCTTCTTCTTATTTTATTTTGCTGGATTTTTATTATTGAAAAAAAATATACAATTCATTTTTTCTCTTATTTTATCCTTCTAAGTAGTTGCATCATTCTAATTCCAGTTATCAAATCTTTTCTTTTATTTCTCTTGGGAAAACCATTATCATTTTTCTTCCTATGGAATCAAATCATTCATACATTTCTTCTTAATTTCTGTTATGGGATATTTCTTTATTCACTTTTTGGTATAAAAAGAAAGAAAAAATCATAGAAATTAATAAGGTGATATCATATGGAAGAATATAAATCTATACAAAAATATCGTAATAAAATAAAAAAACAAGAATCTAAAACTATTTTTCTTCCTTATTCCATTCTAAATCGTATTTTACTTTCAGGAATATTATTGCTGATTTGTTTGTGTGCAATAAAAATAAATTCTAATTTTAAAGAATGGGTTGATAAAAATGTTTATCATGTTAATTTTTCCTTTGCTAAAATAAATGCTTCTTATCAGAAATATTTTGGTGATTTATTACCAATCCCAGATATTACTAAAGAAAAAGAAGAACCAGTTTTTTCAGAAAAGTTAACCTATACTTCTAGTGAAGCATATAAAGATGGAGTAAAATTAGTAGTTGGTTCTAATTATTTAGTACCAATTTTAGAAAGTGGAATTGTAGTATTTATTGGAGAAAAAGAAAATTATGGAAATACCGTTATTATCCAACAAGTAAATGGAATCGATTTATGGTATGTTGGAGTAGATAATAGTAATGTAAAAATTTACGATTATGTAGAAAAAGGAAATTTACTGGGAGAATCTATTAGCAATGAAATTTATCTTTATTATCAAAAAGGAGGGGAATTTTTAGATTATCAAGAATATTTGGGGTAGAATTTATTTTCATCCCCTTTTTTATCTTTTTTGTTTTCTTTGCTTTTTTACAGGTCATTTTAGAAATTTATGTTATTTTACAGTTCTTATTTTTGTTCACGAATGTGGACATTTTTTCACTGGTAAAATATTAGGCTTTCAGTTAGAAAGAATAGAAATTTATCCCTATGGGGGATGTAGTAAATTAAAGTATGATTTAAATACAAAAATAGGGAAAGAATTTTTCGTATTGGTAATGGGTCCTCTTACTCAAATTCTTTTTGTTGCAATCATTCAATATTTTAAGATTGATGTTCCTTCTTATTTTTATACTTATCATTTTTATATATTATTCTTTAATTTACTTCCAATTGTACCTTTGGATGGTGGAAAACTATTACAATTACTATTTTGTTTCTTTTTCTCTTATTATCAAAGCTTACAAAAAAGTTTCTATTTTAGTTATTTCTTTTTTCTTATTTTAGTTTTTACAAGTTTTCAAAAGAATTTAATTTTAGTCCTTATTTTTCTTTTATTAGGATTTAAACTTTTAAAAGAAATGAATCAAGGAGACTATTTATTTCAGAAATTTTTATTAGAAAGATATCTGTATAATTATTCTTTCTCGAAGATAAAGATCGTAAAACAAATCAAAGAGATGAAAAGAGAAAATACTCATTATTTTATAGTAAATCATCAATGGATTACGGAAAAAGAAAAATTAAAGGAATACTTTAAGTAATTGACAAATTCGTCTAAATTATGTATAATAACAACAGTTTGAAAAGGGGGATTTGTATGTTAACAATTTGTAAGGAAACAAAGGTAAAAAAATCCTGAGATTATCCAATAGAAAAAAATTTACAATGCCAAAAAAAATGCAAGGAGGGATAGAAGATGCCAGATTTTTACTTAGAAGGAGAAGAAAAAATAGGAAGATATCTTCCTAAAAATTTAGAAAATTATCATATTCTTTGTAAGAATGAAAACTTAAAAGAACAGTTGGAAGATTTATGTAATCGTATGCAAGAAAAACAGTACTACGATTGGTCTTTCGCTGATTTTCGTTCTTTTAAAAGAGGGATTTCCCAATTTTCGATTTCTTCCTTTTTCCAAATTTATCCCATGATGCTTCCCTATTTTTCTCTTTCTAAAAAAGAATTAGAAGAAAAACTAAGAAATTTTGATCAAAAATTAGATTTACATGTTTTTGATTTAAAAAGAGTTATTCATGAAGAAAGAATTCAAGTTGCGATTTCTGGAAAGGAAAGTTTTCGAATACAAACTTCTTATTCTTTTGAGGAACATCAGTTTCAATTAGAAGATTTTCCTAAATTATTTTTATGCCTTTCTTCTAAAGTTAAAAAATATGGGGATTATACTTGGAAATATTATTTAAGTGATGATTTTTATTGGGAAGACGATATGGAAAAGAAAGAAGAATTAACATCCTTATTATCGAACTTTTATCAAAATAGAGAATCTTTATTAGAACCAATTATCAATCATTATCATGAATGGATTAATTGCATGGCAAAAGAACCTTTTTATCCTTATTTAGAATCTTTATCTAAAATGTTTTTTACTTGGGGTTGTGAAAATATTCAATATCAATTAAAAATATATGGAAAACTACAGGAAAGAGATTATAAACAGTATGTTGCAGAAAAATGTAGTATTCGTGCTCATCAGGAAATAATCTCAAAAGAAAAACAAAAAAATTATAAATTTGGATAAGCAATTATCCTTTTTTTAATGCCTTTTTCACATGAAAATAATGACAAATAGGAACTAACATTACATTGATGCAAGATGCTAATACAAAAGCATATATTCCAATTTTGAGAAAGGAAAGTAGATACAACATAACTGTTTTGAAAGTAATTCCTAATAAGTTATCAAACATTACTTCTTTGGATAAGTTCATAGCTTGCATCGTCGCAGAGAGAGGAAGTTCTAAGTAATAGAATAAGAAAGGAAAGGCAAGTACTCTTAAATAAGCACCTCCATGAGTTGTTCCATAGATTGTTTTTAAAAAGAAAGTAGGAAACAAAAATAAAATAATAGTAATCGGAAGACCAATCATCAAAGAAACACGAATTGCTTGTTTTAATTTTCTTTGAATATTAGAATAATCTTTTCCTGCATAAGATTTAGAAATAACAGGAAGTAAACTATTAGAAATAGCTCCTGTAAAAAAGCTAGGAAGTAGTAAAAGGGGCATGGAATACCCTTGTACAATTCCATATTCTTGCGCAATATAGTTTGCACTATAACCACTAGCTAGTAAACCTGCTGTTAAAATAATTGGCTCTAAGAAATAACCAATATTACCTATTAATCGAGTACTGGTATTTGGTAAGGCAATTCCTAAAATATTTTTCATATTCTTTTTATTTGGGAGGAAATCTTCTTTTTTTATTTTTGTTGTTTTTGGTAAGAAAAAAAGTAAAATTAAGATACTGGTAAATTCACTAGCCATATTCACTAATACTAAAAATGCCACTGCGTAAACTAAATCAATTTCTAATAGAGTAGGAACAAGTAAAACGGTAAGAATTAATCTTACTAATTGCTCTATTACGTGGCTAATGACATGAGGAATCATTCTCTGTTTTCCAAAAAAATAACCACGTAATAAATTGGATAATGCTTCAAAAGGAAGAACCATACTAATACAGATAATAGGGAGGTAACATCTACTATCTTTTAATAGATCAATGGAAATATAAGAAGCACTCAATAAAATAATAAAGATTAAAAGAAGATTAAAAAAAATAGCGATTGGAATTGCAGATGCTAAAAGATTTTTATTATTATATTTATCCTCACTAACCAGTTTAGAAATACTGGTTGGCAAACTAAACTGTGCTAAAGACATAAATAGAGAAAAAGTAGGCATAATTAACATAAATAAACCAATACCTTCTATTCCAATTAATCTGGTATTAATGATTTTAATAATCATTCCTAAAACTTTAGTAATTAGCCCACCAATCATTAAAATAATGGTTGATTCTATAAACTTTTCTCTTGTCATCATTTCACCTTACTATCAGTTTATGATAGAAAAAAAGTGAATTTGACAAAATATCAAGATTTTAAATTGTTTCCTTTTTTTCGATTAGTACAAGGCAGACCAACCAACAAAAACTAAAAATTGTCGCTATTTTTCCTATTTTTGCATAAGGAGCCTCGAATGATAATTGAATTTGATGACTTCCGGAAGTAAGAGGAAATCCAATAAATAGTTCGTTTACATTTTCTAATTTTACTTTTTTTCCATCAACAAGAGCTGTAAATCCTTGATCATAAGGAATCGTAAAAATAAAATATCCATCTTCTTTTTGATTCAAAGTCCCAACGATTTGATTTTCTTTTGTTTGATTAAAATCAATCGAAAGAGGAGTAATATCACTACTAGATTCAAAGAACGAATTTGGTAGTTCATAGATTTCTATCTCACGAATATCATAGGTTCCCTTACTAAATCCTATTTCTAACTGATTGATTTCATCCCTACTAGAAAGAACATAATCAAAGGTTTCATTATGATTATAATATCTCCATGTCTTACATGTTAATTTGTTGGTAATTCCATTTATCGTAATCGCAGTATCTCCATTTTTACAACTTGGAATATCGTGCATTAAAAAGTGAATCAATAAGGTATGATTAAAAATAGGTTGCTGAAGTTCTAATACTATTTTCCCATTTTCTTTACT
This sequence comes from uncultured Bacilli bacterium, assembly GCA_947632565.1. Classification (GTDB taxonomy): domain Bacteria; phylum Bacillota_I; class Bacilli_A; order RF39; family UBA660; genus Alloscybalousia. Next base: position 36,321 of record CANRPT010000010.1, read on the forward strand.
AGTAATTTGATATCCAGTATCTGTCTTTTTATAGTTTAAATTGTTAGAAGAAAGTAGAGTTGTATCTAGAGAAATTTTTTGTCCTACAAATTTTAAATTTTCATTGTTACTAGTATTAGAGATAATGATATTATTTTGATAGGCTTCTAGTTTTTCAAAAAGAGGTAATTGGTCATAAGTTTTTTGATTTAATAAGTGAGTACTACTAAAACCAATGGGGTATACATCTTGATTTTCATATAAACTGCCATCTTTATATTCCTTTATTTTATGATAGCCAAAAGGAACTTCTCGATTTGTTAACAAATAGCGAATTCCTAAAAATCTTTGAAAGAATAGATTATTGGTTTGTGCTAACATAAAATGATTTCGATATATATCATTATTAAGAAATGTATCATAGTAATTAGACCAATAATTGTAATTAGAGGTAGAAGAATAGAGTGTAGTACGATAATCTCTTTTTCCATAGGAAAAATTTATTCCATTTGCTAAACTTAAATCATCTTGATAACGATAAATACTTTCTGTATTTTGGTTAATATAATTGAAAACATCATAACGATAATAGGATTGTTGTTTTTGAAAATCGGATCTTGTTACAAAATCATCTACTAAATGATTACTAATAGCAATGATACAAGCACTTAATACGATTGGAATAAGATAATATTCTTTCTTTTTCTTTTGATAAAAATATAGTAAAATGAAACTAATTGTTAGTTCTAAATAGAAATAAAGATATCTTTCTGTTTTTTCTATTCCTAGAAAAATTATTGCACATGCATAAACGATAAAAATAATCCATTTCCAAGACTTTTTTTCTTCTTTCATACTTTTTACTGTTTTTGCAATGAAAAACAAAAATAGAGGTAAAAACGGAATAAATACTTTTCCATTTAAATATAATCTACCATTTAATAAATAGTTAAAAATCGGAAAAGTCAGGATAACTCCTAATAAAATAGTTGGAATTCTTAATTCTTTTTTGGTAAAAAAAATACTATAAATAAATCCAATCCAAGCTATTGCTGTTAACCCAATTCCATACGTTCCATACATCAAATAATCCAAAGAAAAATCCGGAAAAAACATAGAGAAAGTAAGATTACTAGCAGAAGATAATCTCCCATTTAGAATTACATAAATCAAGGGAAAAAGTAAAATAGCAGCAAGTAAAATTCCTAATAAAATACGAATAGAAAACTTTAAAATAGAAGAAAATAATTCTTTCCAAGAAAAACTTTTTTGATTCTTTAAAGTAAAATAGAGTCCATAAAGACAAATCGCAATTAATCCTGGGATACTATAGTAATAGCTAGTTAAAATCAGGAGAAAAATACTAATCACTAGCAAAATACTTTTCTTCTTTTCAAAGTATTGTATTACTCCAAAAAGAGCTAATACTAGAAATGGCATATAGTTCACAAACATTAAATGTCTATGAAATTGAAAAAAACTACTAGAAAATAAGAATAATAGACAAGTAAAGAAACAAATTTGATTTGGTATTTGATTTTTCCTAAGAAAGTAATAGAAAAGAAATACAGTGAGAATCATAGAAAGTACACTAATTATTATTAAATAAACTCCCATAGGAAGAAACGGAAAAAGGTAAGAGAGAAAAGTTATTGGGCTATATAATCCATAATAAGCAAAGTAAAAAATATTTTGCCCACTTCCTAAATGAAGGGAAAATTCTGGAAACAAATCGCCTGTTTGATAAAATAAATTACGAAAATAATCAGGAAATACAATATGTTGTTTCATCCAATCTACGTTAGAACCAAATACATATTGTCCTTGCATCAGAAAGATTACTTGGATTAAACAACACATTAGAAGAATGAATAAATGAATCTTTGTTACTTTCCTAATCTTATGATATTTTGAAAGAATTTTTGTCATATAATCACCAGTTTCATTTTACTACAACCTTTATGAAATAGCAATTCCTATGCATCTTTCATGTAATCATTATGTGATAATGTCATGTTAAATCATTTTTTGAAAATGTCAGTAAATGGTATAATATGCTCCTTGAG